>JBGTXC010000058.1:0-12722 GCA_041937835.1 Alteromonadaceae bacterium
TAAACCTGTGATCATCTCCACGGGTATGGCGGATGCTGAAGAAATTCAACACGCCATTGATACCGCGACCGATGCTGGCTGCCAAGAACTGGTGATTTTACATTGCGTTAGCGGCTACCCTGCCCCGCCTGAAGATTATAACCTTGCTACCTTAGCAAACATGCAAGAACGCTTTGGGCAGCTGTGTGGGCTTTCTGATCACACGATTAGCAATACCACGGCGATTGCATCTGTGGTGCTTGGCGCTTGCGTGATTGAAAAGCACGTCACACTTGATAGAAACGGTGGCGGCCCAGATGACAGCTTTTCACTCGAAGAAGCTGAACTTAAGGCCCTTTGCACTGATGCCAAAGCGGCGTGGCAAGCACTAGGTAAAGTGGATTATGGCCGCAAGTCTTCCGAGCAAGGAAATGCCATTTTCCGTCGCTCTTTGTATGTGGTTGAAGATGTAAAAGCCGGTACAGTATTAAATGAAACGCACGTTAAAAGCATCCGACCTGGTTACGGGTTAGCCCCAAAACACTATGAAGCAGTGTTAGGTAAAGTGGCCGTTGAGGATATTGAGCGAGGTACCCCGCTTAGTTGGGAGCTAATCAAATAACAAGGGCGCATTAAGCGCCCTTTTTTAGAATGTTAAATCACACAATGTGTGCCAACGCTCTGGAAAGTCATCTTTAATTTCACGGATGAAGTCTTGCCACAGAGTAAACGCCTCGTTAAAGAGTGCCAGTGAGGCTTCTTCTTCATTAAAGTAGTACAGCAAAGTCACCAAGGGGCAATGGAAATACAGCATAGTGCCTTTGATCACATAAAATAAGTGGCTGTGTTTACTTTCTTTATAGGCGTAGACAACACGTTGTTGCGCAATGAGGATTTCCATCGCTTCTTCACGAGTGCTGTAAGGGCGCTCTCCCACCTCAAGTAAGTAATCGCATAAAGAGGCAAATTCATCCACTGCCACATGCTCTTCAACATCTTTTAAATCAAACGTTTTAAAGAAGTTTTGCTTGATGTAGTCAACCACGCTGGTTTTATCTAAGTCCGGCAAGTCATCTAGCATCACAGCATCGTCTTCAAGCGGCAAAGCCCCTTCTATTTTAGCGCCGTGACCCACGTTATACACTTTTGCATAATCCATCTCTTGCACTAGGCTATCCAGTTGGCGCTTTGAAGACTCAAACAAGCCGTTTGCCGTCACTTTTCCGCCTAAGTTACCTTCAAAAACGTATTCGCCTGTTTTGTGCGCTTTGTACTTGCCCGCAAATTTATCGTCATTGTAGATACTGAGTTTAGAGTGGTGTTCGCCAGTTTCAGGGTGACCATTGTCCACACCAAATAAATACACCTCACCAAACCCTAACACTGCGGCATAGCCCATGGCTGTATTGGCAACCAAAGGCCCACAACGCGGCACTGGCGCAGGCTTAAACGAGTGGTTTTTCATCATTTGATAGCGGATAAACTCGGTGGCGGTTTCAGGTCCTTTAAGACCCATGCCAGACCACTTATATAGCTTATGGGTGTCTGGGTAAACCACCTCCACGGTCAGCAAATTGGTATTGCCATAGCCCTTTTCAGGCATGATATCCACTATGATGTCGTAAGTGCCTTTTGGGCGCTCTACTAACACATGAAAGTCCGCTTCTATGCCAGCCTTAGCAAGTGATTGATACGCTGTGCCTGCCGCCAAAATAATGGCTTTATTTTGGTACTTCTTGATATACGGGATGGCTGTGTCTAATGAAGGGCCATTACCAACAATAAACACCGGCTTATCAAACATGCGGTCACGATGTGATTTAAATGGGTAGAGCAAAGGCACGCCTTGCTCCATATTTTTTACCGCATGAGCAAGCCCTGTAGTGGAATCATTATAAAAACCAAAGCCATGGAAGAATGAACGAAAGCTCTGATAGAACGATTTGATAAGCTCATTAATCTCTTTTGACGGGTAATGCTGATAGCAATAACTCGACGACAACGCAAAACTGCCTATGCGCTCTAAGGTTTGAAAAATGGATTTCAAATAGGACTCGTAATCAACCCCGAGGTAAAGCAACATACTGGCATTATCGGCATCCACTTTCTCAATAATGGCAGCCCAGTCAACACAAAATAGGCTGGCAAAAAAGAGTTCGTAATCTGGCTCACAAATAAAAATAAACTTAAATTTATGTTGCTCAATCAATTGGGCTATGTGGTAACCAAGGCCGATACCAAATATTTGACAGGTGGGAAACGATTCCGGCAAAGCCGTCATTTTTGTTAAAGACTCACCTTTCGTTTTACCTAAGACATCAGACAACCTAGACATGTATTGGATATGTATCCTGTCGTCCGTTGCGACAAAAGGCGGGCTATTAAAGTAATTTACCTGCCCAAAAAAAGCCTGCTCTGTGTATTTACTGATTTGCGCTTCAGTTTGCGCTATGGGGTCATCGCCGTACAAAGGCACTTCCGAGCCCTGCGGATAAAAGTTGCCGTGACCGGATTTGGTCACATGTAAGCAAAAGTCTTCTCTGGTTTTGAAGTCGGCAATGCTTTGGGCTACATCAGGATAGTATTGGCAAAATGCTTGAAAGTTTTTTTCAAAGCGCGCATTCGCTTCTTCTGCAAAACGTTTTTCACGCTCTTGATGCGCCACAATTTCGTCGTAGTTTTCTTGGGCTTCATTTAATAATTTATCGATTTCGTTCATATTGCCGAGTGCCTGCCGTGACAAGGTATGAGAATACTTTAATAAGGATATGTTCTATAAGCAAAAAAAGCGCCATTTCAGCGCTTTTTAGATGAGATCTTGGTAGGTTTTTATCTGCTTTTGGGTCCGCGTGTGCTTCACCAAGGCTTTTGAGATTTCAGCGCGCTCAGTTTCGATTAACTTCATCAAAACACCATAGCGCACCAGTAACTTCTCTAATGCTTGAGGGTTTTCGACCTCATTGGCATCTAGCGTGTTTGCTTTGTCATTAAATTCACCAATGAGTACTTCAAGCTGCTCAATATCGCGCGCTTCTAGCGCTTTTTCAGCAGCAGTTAGTACATCATTTAACGCGGTAATCATGCTTAGCCTGCAGATGCTTGCGCATTACCGCTAAGTGTCTCTTCACGCACATTCATAGGGATGGCATCCCACGCAGATTTAATTTCTTTCACTAGCATGCTGACTTCTTCAACGGCGGCAACATCATTACTCACGCTGGCATCCACTAAACGATCCAACATGTAAGTGTAAAGTGCATATAAGTTATCAGATACTTCACCGCCTGCTTCAAAATCTAAACACGCACGAAGCGACTCAATGATGGCACTGGCTTTTGAAAGGTGTTCAGCTTTCGCCTCAAAGTGCTTTTTATCAATGGCCACTTTTGCATGGACTAACTTCTCGACGACACCTGCCATTAATAACTGAATCACTTCAAAGCGGTCTGCGCCAGCAAGGCGAGTTTTCAAAGCTTCTTTTTGGTAGTTCTTAACCTTAGCGTTGTACATAGCTAGACCTCTTTATTTATGCTTTCTTACCACCGAACCCAGGTAGGCTCGATAGCTGTGCTGACAAATACGATTGCGTTTGCTGCATCTGTGCAAGCAATACATCCAATGACGAATACTGTTTACGTAAACGCTCTTCATATTGCGTCATACGGTAATCTAAATTCGCTCTATCATCGTCTAAATCATCTAACTGTAAATTTAACGATGTCTCACGCTGCTTAATCACACCGTTGGTATCGATGTAGTTATCCAGCAGGGTTTCAAATTGCTTAGCAATGCCATTATCACCAGCAAAAGCCTTGCCAACTTCGTCAAAGTTTTCGCTTAATGAGTCTGACAGGCTGTTTACTAAGGACGATTTTTCTAAATAACCGTCTTTATCCACCGTTAAACCAATATCAAAGATAGAGGCAAACGGGCCTGTATCCGTTAATGGCGTTGATAACGTTGTTAGCATTTGACCGCTGAAAGAACGGATTGTTGCATCACCATTCAGTGGCTTACCGATTCGAGTCTGCAAACCCAACATGCCTACTAGGTTATTGTAGTTGGCAATAAATTCGTCGATAACTTCTTCCACACCGCTTTTGTCATAATCAACATTGATTGTGGCTGTTTCACCAAGGGATTCTTCTTTGGCGGTGATGGTCATGCCTTCTACGGCATCTTTAAAGGTGTTTGTGGCACTGGTAATAACAATGTCATCCACAGTGATTTGTGCATCTTGTGCTTCATCCCCTGCGGCAATTGTCATACCGCCGGCACCGCCGCCATTGGCTTGGGTGGATACGGCGTCAAGCTCTGCTGTGTCATTGGTTACAACCAAATCATTGCCAGCACCGGTTTCACTGGAGGTAAACACTAAGCGCGACTCAGTACCCGTATTAATGATGTTGGCGCTCACCCCGAAGTTCTCTGAACTTTCGTTAATTGCGGTACGTAGGTCCGCAAGTGTTGCGCCGGCATCTAAGGTAATGTCAAAGGTTTTAGAGCCCGCCGAAAACGATAAGGTACCGCCAGAGGCCGTTACGACATCATCAACAGACGTAAAGGCACCTGGAGTTGATTCTGCACGCGAGCCCTGCGCAAGTTGGTCAACTTGCACTTTAAAGGACCCAGGTGAAATGTCTGTGCCAGTCGTCACAGAAATAATATCGCCAATATCAGGCTGTTTAATGGTCGCTTCACGCTTGTTGAAGTTGTCCATATCAGCCAGTTTGGCAATGGTTCCTTCAAGCTGAGACATCGCAGAGCGTACTTCACCCAAAGCCGATAGCTCGACCTGCAAAGACTCTTGGCGCACAGCTAAGCTTTGTAGCTTAGGCAAACGCTCCGCGTCTACTGAGGCCTTGATAATACTTTCTAAATCAAGCCCTGAGCCAATACCTGCGGATGTAATTAAAGGCATAACACCCTCCTCTGCGTTCTCATCTTAAACGGATTTATCAAACAAGATGCCTGATGCTGTACTCACTGTATCGGCAAAATTGTCTAAAGCTTTAGCAACCTCACGGAATTCCTTTGACGGAATTTCACGGATCACTTCGCTGCTATCCCTGTCCACTACTTTAACAACAGGGGGGTCTCCCAACTCATCGAATTCAAACACTAAATTAGTGGATGTCACCGGAATGAACTGATTCAGCTTTTCTAAATTCGCTTTAATATCATCAAAAATTGTCGACTTATCGACTGCCTTAGCCTCGCTTCCGTCTTGGCTAACACGCTCAGTTTCTTGAACTGGTTGAGAAACCGGTGGCGTGGCGATAACACTTACTCTTGCTTGCTCAGCAGGTCCTTGCTGAGATGGCTTTTGAGTCAGTGGTGCATTAGCGACATTCGAAAGTTCGATGGCCGTATTAACATTCGACATACGAATCTCCCGTATACAATATTTATACCAACCGCGTTAAGCGCACCAAGCAAACACCCAAACGGTGAATGCCCGGTACTTTAACTATTACTCAATTAACCGAGTAATGAAAGCGCTACCTGCGGACGCTGGTTCGCCTGACTAAGAATCGAAGTACTTGCCTGCTGCAAGATCTGGTTCTTAGTTAGTGCGGCAGTTTCAGCAGCAAAGTCTGTATCACGGATACGTGAACGTGCAGCTGAAAGGTTTTCAGAGATGTTTGATTGGTTACGAATTGTTGATTGGAAACGGTTTTGTACCGCACCTAGCTCTGAACGCTTTTTATCAACAACCGCAATCAATGCATCCATACCCGCAAGTACTGCCTGAGCATTACCTTGCGAAGAAACACTGATTGATGACGCAATGAAAGTATCTGAGAAGTCAGTACTTGCAGCAGCGTTATTAGTATCAACATCACTGATACCAGCAGCATAAGTAGAAAGTGCTTTACCTGTTACACCTGACGCAATACCAGCAATACCAGATAGCGTGAAGCCACCGTCAGCTGACAATGAGTTAGCAGTACCGCCCACGTTTTGCATACTAAAGCCGATAACCTGTACAGCATCTGCACCTACCTGGAACTTAGCATCGTAAGAACCATCTAGTAAGTTTTGACCACCGAACGTCGTATCTGCAGCAATACGGTTAGTTTCCGACATTAACTGACGGATTTCTTCTTGTAGTGCTAAACGGTCTTCATCTGTGTTTGAACCGTTTGACGCTTGCTGCGCCAACGTACGAACACGTTGGAAGTTGTTAGTGATCTCATCCATTGCACCTTCCGCTGTTTGCGACAGTGAAATACCGTCGTTCGCGTTACGAATACCTTGGTTAAGACCATTGATTTGACCGGTTAGACGGTTTGAGATTTGTAGACCAGCAGCATCGTCTGATGCACTGTTGATCCGAAAACCAGATGATAAACGCTTGAATGAAGTATCAAGCTGAGTACCAGAGTTCATGAGTTGACGCTGTGCGTTCAACGACATGACGTTAGTATTTACACTAATAGCCATAATAGCCTCCGCTTTATCTTATTTATGCGTCTTTAATCGGGTACCCCTCCCTCAAAAAAACGCGGTTCTAGAGTCCTAATAACAGTTCTCTACGTAGGCTTTCGGCGGGTTTAAAAAAGACTTTAACTTTTTTTTTATTTTTTTCTTAAAAAAAGCAAAAACCCATCCTTTTGGATGGGTTTTGGTAATGCTCTGGTACAAAAATCCTTGTTTAAAAGGCTTTTTATCCCTGTAGTAAGCTCAGTGCTGCCTGAGGACGCTGATTCGCCTGACCTAAAATGGTTTGGCTTGCCTGCTGTAGGATCTGGTTTCGTGTTAAACGGGCCGTCTCTAGTGCAAAGTCCGCATCTTTAATGCGTGATTTTGCCGCAGACACGTTTTCAGAAACGTTTGCCTGGTTACGAATCGTAGATTGGAAACGGTTTTGTACCGCACCTAGCTCTGCACGCTTTTTATCAACTACGGCAATCAATGCATCCATACCGGCAAGCACTTCTTGCGCATTACCTTGCGATGACACACTGATACCCGTTGCAACAAAGACATCAGAAAATGCTGTGCCTGACGCTGTTTTAGTAGAATCAACTGTACTTAAGCCAGCGGCATAGTCAGAAAACTCTTGGTTGTTTACTGCTGACGCAATCGCCGCAATACCTGATAAGGTAAAGCCACCATTGGCCGTCAAACTATTGTCACCAAAAGCCGTTGCACCCACTGAGCGCATATCAAAGCTGATGGTTTGAATCGCATCGGCACCTACTTGGAATATTGCGCCATAAGTACCATTAAGTAGGTTTTGACCACCGAACGTGGTGTCTGATGCCACGCGGTTTGTTTCTGCCGCAAGCTGACGAATCTCTTCTTGCAGTGCTAAACGGTCTTCATCGGTATTTGAACCGTTGGCAGATTGCTGTGCCAAGGTACGGATACGTTGGAACATCATGGTCATTTCTTCCATTGCACCTTCAGCAGTTTGTGCAAGTGAAATACCATCGTTAGCGTTTCGGTTACCTTGGTTTAAACCTAGGATTTGTGATTGTAAGCGATCTGAAATTTGCAGACCCGCAGCATCGTCTGCCGCTGAGTTAATTCGAAGGCCTGAAGATAGACGTTTAAATGACGTATCTAAATCTACACCTACTCGGTCTAACTGACGCTGCGCATTCAGCGAGCTTACGTTTGTATTTACATATAAAGCCATAACACACTCTCTATTCGCTTATTTGGTTGCTCTCATCTCAAACGAGAACCTGTTTACCAGCAGATGCTGTAAAACCGGCTAAGAGGTCAAAAAGCGGCAACGCTTGTCAGTTAAACATCACCTTGCGGCAATGGGTTGCCTTTTTACCTTGTCGGTTAGGTTCCGGTTAACTAACAATCAAAGAGCGTGCCAAGTTGGGTTTAAAGCTCATCAAAAAACGTTAAAAGTGAGATGCAGCAGGCTTTTAACCGCAGTTGACATAGTGTGAGGCGTGTTTTTCGTAGGCATAAAAAAGGAGGAAGCGTGTGCTTCCTCCTATAATGAGAGTTTGAGAGTGTGTTTTTGGCATTGCCAAAAAGTCGTTATTCAAGTTGGCATTCTAATTGCTTGAATAACAATGAGTGTTATCATAGCACTTGAATGGATTTTAAAGCTCCTCCGCTTTATCAATCCAAATTGCGCCACAGTCACATACCCCATCGACTGTGGCGCGTCCTCCGCCTAATCTGTTATTAACCTAGTAGACTTAATGCTGCCTGTGGACGCTGGTTCGCCTGTGACAGGATAGTCTGGCTCGCCTGCTGAAGAATCTGCATCTTAGTTAGGTTTGCCGTTTCTTGTGCAAAGTCAGTATCTTTGATACGTGATTTCGCAGCGCTTAGGTTTTCAGAGATGTTCGATTGGTTACGAATCGTTGATTGGAAACGGTTTTGTACCGCACCTAGCTCTGAACGTTTTTTATCAACTACTGCAATCAGTGCATCCATACCTGCAAGTACCGCTTGCGCATTACCTTGTGAAGATACGCTGATAGATGACGCGATAAAGGTATCAGAGAAATCTGTACTTTGTGCTGCGTTATTCGTATCTACCGAGCTGATGCCTTCTGCGTAAGTAGAAAGTGCTTTACCAGTCACACCTGACGCAATACCTGCAATACCAGAAAGTGTGAAGCCACCGTTTGCAGATAGAGAGTTCGCTGTGCCACCCACATCTTGCATACTAAAGCCGATAACCTGTACTGCATCTGCACCTACTTGGAAGTTCGCGTTGTAAGTACCGTCAAGTAAGTTTTGACCACCGAACGTCGTATCAGACGCGATACGGTTAGTCTCTGCCATTAGCTGGCGAATTTCTTCTTGCAGTGCTAAACGGTCTTCATCTGTGTTTGAGCCGTTTGCTGCCTGCTGTGCCAAAGTACGTACACGTTGGAAAGACTGTGTGATTTCGTCCATCGCGCCTTCAGCTGTTTGGGCTAACGAGATACCGTCATTTGCGTTACGGTTACCTTGGTTAAGACCATTAATTTGTGATTGTAGACGGTCTGAAATCTGTAGACCGGCTGCATCGTCTGCCGCACTGTTGATGCGGAAACCTGATGATAAGCGTTTGAATGAAGTATCAAGCGCTGTACCTGAATTCATTAACTGACGTTGAGCGTTTAGTGAGCTTACGTTGGTGTTTACATATAGTGCCATGATTCAATCTCCCAAAGTAAAATAACAATTTACTTTCAAACTTTCTCAAATGAAGTGAAACCGTTTATTTACTCATGTTTCGCTTCGTTATTTAGGTTATCGGGCGGTTTTGGATTTACTTTAGAAATTTTTTAAACTTTTTCTAAAAACCTTATAAATCATGACCTTAAAAATATGTTTACCGTTAGTATTTAGTGGAAACATAGGGTTTTAAGGCATTGTGATTTAAAACCCGACTTAGCTAACTCCAGAACAATTATCTGTTTCTAACCAAGTTGCTTAAGTTATCGGAGGGGGATTGAAAAACTTGAATAAAAAAAGGGCAAAAAATTGCCCTTTTTCTGTAACGCCTTAAAAACTAACGTATGTAGTCGAACAAAGAAAGCTGTGATAAACGGCCAAAAGTGGCTTGTGAGGCTTGCAGTGCAGTTTCTTGCTTTTGCAGCTCAGAGACGGCTTCCACCATATCCACTTCCATCAGCTTGGCACGCGACTCTTTGTTGTTCACATCTAAATCCGCATTCGCAAGGCTAATACGCTCAGCGGCATTCATACGACCACCGAGGCCCGCTTGAATCAAAGACACCTTTTCTTTGGCGTTTTCTAATTGCACAAGCCCGGTTGCTAAACGCTGCTCATAGTCTTCTGCTAATAATGTAGGGTCTTCAAGGCTTGCCACTAAATCATTTAACGTGTTGAGCACATTTTGATTGCCAGGTGGCTTTAAGGTGAAATCCGCTGTACCTGCGGCACCGGCAAGGGCTACCTCTATTTCCATACCGCCAAAGCGAATGGGTTCACCGGTAATAGTCCCTGTGACTGGTGGTGCTAAAGGGGCACCCGCGCGTAAAATTTGGTAGCTACCGGCATTAATATCCACCGTAAATTGGTTATTAGCCGGCGTAAACGGGTCGTAATACTGTTTATGGAAGGTATCAAATGCCCCTTGCTCTTTGACATACACAGAGCCCGAGGTCGCAGAGCCCCCTAAGGTCGGTGCGTTTGAAACCACATCACGGCGAATCGCCACCTTTTCAAAGGTGTTAAAACCGTTATCACTGGACTCGATTGCCACACCTTCAGCCACTTGGATTTTCAAATTACCTTGGTCACCTTGATAATCGTAATCACCGGTCGCTTGGTTATATTGGTACGCTTGCTGATCGTCCTGGTAGCCTGAAAAAATGTATTTACCGTCTTCTGCGCGGGCATTCATTAAATCCACTAGCGTCGCTTGTAAGGATTTTAGCTCTTCAGAGATACCTAATTTATCTTGCGAAGAAAGCGCACCATTACCTGCCTGAATGGTTAAGGTGTGGGCGCGCTGAATCGAGTCTTTAATATTAATGAGCACACTTTCTTCGGTTTCGAGGCGGCTGGTTAAAATGCCGTAGTTTTTATTGTACTGCTCATTAATTTCAATGCGCTCGGAATACAACATGGCCTGCGCTGATGCGGACGGGTCATCCGAAGGCGTTAACACGCGGCGCTGCGTATTCACGCGCTCTTGGGCATCCGATAACCTTTGTTGATTGGTTAAAATCGTCCCTAGGTTATTTTTGTAAATCAAATTATTTGATAAACGCATCTTTCATTACCTCGCTGCGCTTAGTAGCGTATCGAACACGGCTCTTGCTGCTGTGATGACCTGAGCATTGGCCGCATAAGACTGCTGAAACTTAAGTAAGTTAGCAGCTTCTTCATCTAGGTTGACCCCAGACAAAGACTCGTACCACGCCTCACTTTGATCTGTCAGTGCTTGAAACGCGGTTTCATTGGTCTTGGCTTGCCCCGTATTCACACCCACATTGGTGATCAAGTCTGAATAGGCTTGGTTAAAGGTGCTGAGATTATCAGCCGCCGCCGTGGACAATACGTTCTTACGTACCAACTCACCATTTTGTAAATCGGCAAAAGCAAGGCCATTACGGTTATCGTCAAAACCGCCGGTATTAAATTCTATCGTATAGGTGTCCGCGGTATCTGGCGTGCCTTCAATATCAAAATCAAACCCATAGTTACTGTAAGGCGGTCCCATTTGCGCTAATACGCCATTATATGGTGGAGTGAGTACAAAGGTATTTGTACCGCTGCCATCATTAATGGTGAATTCATTCGGGTTGGCCGTTTTAGTTAAGGTAATTGGGCCGTTTGTTAATGAAGGCGGTGCCCCAGTAAAGTTAGAGCCTACACCTGTGTTAGTCACAACACCTGGTGAAATGGTGGCACTACTCACATTATTAACATCTTGCGCAGTTCGAATAGGCGACGCCAGTGCTAAATCATCCGGGCGTTTTGTTGCAAGTGCCATATTTGTGGCACTGGTTGATGCCAACGTGACTTTAAATTCATCGCCCACATTAAAACCACCACTGACCACATCTAACTGTAAGCCATAGGCAAAACCGCCCACGGCTGTGGTTGAATCAATTTGACCTGCCACAATATTGGCCGTGATGGCTGAGCCTGCGATTGGTTGATTAGCGGCATCAAGGGCTTCTATGGTCACTTGGTTTGCGGCGCTGTACGTCACTAAAAAGTCTGTTGCTGGAAACTCATTGCCTTTCCCAGGCTCTATGGTCGCGGTGAGCGCCCCCGTACCTGTATTGGTAGATGCGCCCAAAGCATTGGTTACAGGAATCGTAAATAAATCGCCACCTAATTCACCGTCGGCATCCATCCCTAAGCGGTTTTGCTGGTTAAACGCATCCGCCATTGCCAGCGCAATTTGCCCTAGCTTATTTTGTGCAGGCACTAAGATGTCTTCACGAAACCCAAGTAAGCCACCCATTTTACCTTTGAGCTTATCAACGCGCACTTCAATGGGGAACTCTGGCTTACCTTGTACATCCAACATCAGCTTACGAAATACTGGATCTGGGTCTGAACTCACTGAGAATAAATTAAAGGCGCCGTTTTCCATGACCACAGCTTCACCCGTACCAAGGAAGACCAGTTTCTCGCCATTAGGGCCATCGAGTGTTTCTATGTCCATCAGCTCAGAGAGTTCTTTAATGGCTAAATCACGTTCATTTAAAGCGCTAAATCCAGATTCACGGGCTTTTGAGCCACTGGTCGCTGCAATTTGCTGGTTTAAGTCATTGATTTTAGTAATCAGGTTATTGGCTTCATCCGTATACACCTGAAGCTGGTCGTTCACCACTGTGGTTTGGTCAAACACAATGCCACCAAGCCTTTCAAGCTGATCCAAAAACCCTTGCGCATCGGTAAAAAATAACGAACGTGATACCGATGACGACGGCTGGTTTACGCCCTCTTGCACACTATCAAATAAATTACTTATGCTAGTCGTCAAGGAATTGGCGTCTTCAGCAAATAAGCTATCCACCCGTGAAGCGTCGCCCACATACTGTTTGTAATATTCTAAATTTGAAATATCACGGTTTAGCTGGCGCTGCGCAAATTCATTGAGTAAGCGCTCTGTTTCGGCGCGGCCCACTTGGTTATCAAAGGTGGTGCTGTGTTCAGTACGCTCTCGCACATACCCTTTGGTATTGAGGCGATTAACGCGGTTGGTAAACTGAATTTCCAGATTGTCCACGCCCGCCAGATCAAAGAAGGTTGTCTTCGGGTCCGCTGTTGATACCACCCGGTCC
>JBGTXC010000059.1:0-12715 GCA_041937835.1 Alteromonadaceae bacterium
CCCCCTGTCACCGAAGACGACGTTAACGCCGTATCTCGCGTGATTGATGAGCACATCATGAAGGACAATTGCCTCACTGGCATCTTGGTGAAAGCCAAGGATTTGCCCAGTTGGTCATCTTTAAGTGCCATGATGGCGCATGTTCGGTTTTTGCAAAATCACCACGACAAAATCTTATGCATTGCTATCGTGAGCAATTCATTTATGGCAGTGATGCTGGAAACCTTAACCCACCATTTTTGCAGTGCGGACATCAAATTATTTAAACATGACGACGAAGCCCTCGCCCGCGCTTGGATCCAAACCAAGCTGGTGATGTAATCGTCTTGAAAGGAAGGTGAGAGGGCTATTAGCCCTCATGAAGGTTTATTCAGTCTCTTGTTGTTGCGGTTTACTTTTCAGTAAAAAGACCCCACCACCAATCACGGCAGCCACCAAAGAGCCTGCCAAAATACCTAGTTTTGCTTGTACCATCAGGGCGGTGTTATCACTGTAAGCAAGGGCTGTAACGAACAAACTCATGGTAAAGCCAATCCCCGCAAGGGATGCCACGCCCACTAAATGGTATGGGGTCATGCCGCTGGGTAATTTAGCCCAATTGAGTTTGAGTGCGGCAAAAGCAAAAATGCTTATCCCCACACACTTACCAAGCACTAAGCCAAAAGCAGTGGCAAACAATACGCGCGCTTCACTGAGCTCCCCAGGTAATTCGCCAAACGCCACGCCCGCATTCAAAAAAGCAAAAATAGGAATAAGCCATAAATAAATTGGTCGCTCTAAGGCATGCTCCCAGCGCTGTAGAGGCGTAGTACTGCGTTTTGCCACAAATTGGGCTTGTGCCATCAACTCATGGCTTTCATTGTCTTTAAATGCTTGTTGTTTTTGGTCTTCTGCTTGCGGTAAGCGCTTCACAATCGCGCGCATGCGGGTGGCAAACCAGCTTGGGGTCACTTGTGGGCGCGTCGGTACGCAAAGCGCCACTAAAATACCTGCGGTGGTGGCGTGCACACCTGAATTTAAAATGCAGTACCAAAGCGATAAACCAAGCAGCACGTAGACTAAGGCACTCCTTACTCCGGTACGATTGGCTAAAAACAATAAACCCAGTACGGCTAAGCCATACAATAAATAGATTTCGGATAAGGTTTGGGTGTAGAAGAGTGAAATCACTAACACGGCACCCAAGTCATCCAAAATTGCTAAGGCGGACATCACAATGGCAGCGCTACGTGGGGCGCGAGTGCCCAGCATGGCTAAAATGCCCAAGGCAAACGCCGTATCGGTTGCCATCGGAATACCCCAACCGCGCATCAACTCTGGATCTGGGTACGTAATGGCAAGATAAACACTGGCAGGCACCACCATGCCACCAATCGCCATGGCAATGACCAACGCCGATTGCTTTAAATCAGCAAGCTCGCCCACCAGCACTTCACGTTTGATTTCAAGGCCCAATAAAAAGAAAAAGAGCACCATCAAACCGTCGTTCACAAAATGCAGCATGCTGGCATTAAATTGCCAAGGCCCCAAAATCATTCCAATGGGGCTATGCACTAAGTGTTGGTAAGTGCACTGCCAATCAGAATTAGCCAGCACCATAGCAAGCACAGCAGCAATAATGAGGACAAAACCTGTGGTGGCTTGGTGATTTAAAAAGCGCTGAAACGGACTAACAATTTTATTAAATTCAGGCTCTAATGGCGCCTGTACGCGGGCATGTTTGGGTGGTTTTTGTTCTTGGGTCATACTCACTTAATCTAAATTTATCAGTTACTTAAATTTAGATGACTACGGCGTAAGTGTAAAACTGGTTCACTGTGAGAATGAGCCAAGGGCTCATTCTCAAAAGGCGTTATTCGTTCACAGCAGCTTGTTGCTCTGCATCCGTCAGAGCACGATTAGCAATAAAATGTGGGGCTATTTGAGGCTTTGCCATAGTCGCTATTTGGGCATCTAACCCCTTTTTCACTGTCACTTGAGTGGCTTTCTGAATGTCTGAGGTGAGCCTTAATGATTGGGATTTGGCATACAAACGCACTTCCTGTGCAAGCCAAGGGAAAGCATGGTGTGTATCGTGATTCGGTTTAACTGCGTTAATGCCTTCAGCGCCTGCCACACTTGGGCCACTTAAGGCACTTAATACACTCAGCAAAAGCAACGTTTTCATGTTTCCTCCTGTACTTGAATGAGTTAGGGTTAACCAAAGGCACTTAAACCGCTGTTTAGGCACATACGTCAGCCCCTTTGGTGCGCATAATGTAGGTGGCAGGCATGACAAAACCGCGACGCTAACGTGGCAGTCACGTGAATTTTCAATGGCAGATTCTTGAAGGCAACTGATGGCAGGACACACAGTCTATGTAACCGGAGCAGGCGTAAGTCACGCCAGTGGTATTCCGACCTTTCGTGGAGAAGATGGTTATTGGACCATAGGTTCCAAAAACTACACCCCAGAGCAGATGGCCACCCGAGCTATGTATCAACAGCAACCCGAGGCGTTTTTGACTTGGTACTACCAGCGCTTTGTAAAATACCGAGACTGCCAGCCTAATTCAGTGCATGACTTTTTAGCTGATAAAAGCGTGATCACGCAAAACATTGATGGCCTAGACAAAAAAGCAGGCAACCAAAGTGTGATTGAAATTCACGGCAACATTCGTAGCTGGACGCCATTTGTACCCATGGAAGACACCCCTGACATCACGCCTTGCCCGTGGGATGATGTGGACACAAAGGCACTTGGCACCAGCCTGTTATCCCTTTTTAGTATTCATTCTGGCGAGCGCCCTGCCCTTTACCAGGCCATGAAACCTTATGTGCTGCTGTTTGATGAGATTTATAGCCCGCTTTATCGCATTGATGAGGCGCTATCACGCTTAAGTGAAGCACGTAAAATTGTTTTTATGGGCACCTCTTTTAGTGTCAACATCACGCAAATGGCGCTGCGCATTGCTGCGACTCATCGCATCCCCGTTGCAGTGGTGGACCCAAATCCCGTTCAATGTGATTTGCCGGCCATGGAATATTTCACTATGACGGCCGACCAATACGTTCAAAAGTTTGGATAATTCATGAATTTAAAGTTTTCCTTGGTGCTTTGCTGCGCACTTTTAAGCGGCGCAGTGGCCGCAAAAATGCATGTGGCATTTAAAGACGTGCAGGCACTGACTCCAGTTGAGGCCGAAGAGCGCATTCAATACGGCTCAGATCCGTTGCAATTTGGCTACTTTTATCGCGCCACACAAAAGGATGCACCGCTTGTGGTGATGATCCATGGTGGCTGCTGGTTAAGTGCCTTTGATGTTGCACACACTCGCCCAATGAGCCACGCCTTAAAAGAAGCCGGCTACCATGTGTGGACCATAGAATACCGAAAACTCGGTGATAAGGGTGGGAAATGGCCTGCAAGCCTTGAAGACGTTAATCAAGCGCTCGATTACGTTAAAAATACCGCACAGCTGAATATCACCCCACGTAAAACACTCTTGTTAGGGCACAGTGCCGGTGGGCACTTAGCGCTTTTAGCAGGACCAAAAGCGCCTCATGTGGATCATACTTTGGGGCTTTCAGCCATCACCAACGTCACGCAATACGCCCTTGGCAATAACAGCTGTGAAAAAGTCACCCCTAAATTGCTTGGCAACCCACGTACTCAGAAAGCGCGCTACCAAGGCGCAACGCCAGACTTAAACCATGCTGACATTAGCTTGCTGCACACCCAGCAAGATGCCATCGTTAATCCAAGTCACGCCTATCAAACTCAACACAATCACGTTGTGTTAACCCCAGGTGGTCATTTTGATTGGATCCATCCTGACACACAGGCGTTTCAACGCCTTTTAGTGCAATTAGAAAAAGTAACTAAGCCCCTATGAATCTGCTCGACCAAGCCAAACAAAAAGACCACGCTTGCCCACTTGCTCATACCCGTGACGCGTTTTATATTCCTGCAAATACCCATTACTTTGATGGTAACTCCTTAGGTGCCATGCCATTAGCTGCAAAAAAACGCGCAATCGAGGTGGTTGAAACCCAATGGGGGGAGCACCTCATCACAAGCTGGAACCGCCATCAATGGATAGACTTACCTCACTCAGTGGGTAAAAAAATTGCGCCCATCATAGGTGCTGACGACGATGAAGTGATTGCCTGTGACGCCACTTCTGTCAACTTGTATAAAGTGCTGCATGCAGCACTGAGTCTGGCACCTAACCGCCACCGCATCATCTCTGAAAAAGGCAATTTCCCAACCGATCTCTACATGCTTGAGGGTTTAAAACAAACGCGCCCTGAACTCGACATCACTTTGGTGGAAAAAGCGCAGCTCATCGACTCGCTCAGTGACGATGTGGCAATCCTCATGCTGACTCATGTGAATTTCAGAAGCGGCTACATGCATGACATGCACGCCATCACCCATGCTGCCCAGCAAAAAGGCATTTTAGTGGTGTGGGACCTTGCTCACTCAGCAGGTGCTGTACCGCTAAATCTCAATGACGCCAATGTGGATTTTGCAGTCGGGTGTGGCTACAAGTACTTAAATGGCGGGCCAGGTGCACCGGCTTTTATTTTTGCCGCAAAGCGCCATCATGATGGGATAAGTCAACCACTCAGTGGTTGGATGGGGCACGCCTCCCCTTTTACCTTTGATGAGAAATACCAAAAAGCATCTGGCATTAGGCAGTTTTTAACGGGGACACCCAATGTCATCTCCATGAGTGTGCTGGACGCCGCACTGGATGTTTTTGAAAACGTTAAGATGACGCAAGTGAGGGAAAAGTCCCTAGGGTTATCTCGCTTTATGGCAGACGCCGTTGCAAAGAGCGATGCGTTAGCGTCATTAACGCGTGTCACTGAGATGGATGATGCCACACGAGGCTCACAGCTTGCGTTTGCCCACCCTGAAGCGTACGCCATTTGCCAAGCCTTAATTGCTGAAGGCTTTATAGCGGATTTTAGGGCGCCAAACATTCTAAGGATTGGCTTTACCCCTTTGTATACCCGCTACCAAGACGTTGCCTTGCTGGTCAATGCCCTTATTAGCGTGATGACAGAAAAACGTTACTTACTGCCAGAGCATCAAGCAAAACACACAGTGACTTAAGCCTTATTGAAACACAGTCACGGCAGCAGTCGTAGCCGCCGCTAAAAAGAGCAGTGCCAATACTAAGGTGCTGCTACTTTTTGCTGCTGTGGATTTTTGATGATTGGCAAGCATGGCCTCCACATCCCCTTTAAACTTGCTGTTGCGGTTAATCTGAAAAGACAAATCATGTGGGTTTTGTTGAAAATACTCACTGTATTTAGGTAAATACAGACGTAGGGTTTTAGCTGGTATGCCAGTGCGCTGTGATAAAGATAAAATCCCCACCCCTTTTACCCCTTGGGACTGTAATACCCGTAAGATTTTGCTCAGCTCTTTTTGCTGCATATGATTACCACTCCATTGAAATCATTATAAAAATTATTCTCTCACTTGAGTGTAGCCAGCATTGAGCGTTTGCGTAGCTAGGCAACTATAAACCCTAAATGTGACTGAGGACACCGGCTCAATTCCTGCTTTTTTGTGAGAAACTGTAACCGCCCCTTTTATTTGCGTGTTCCTTAAGGTAAAACACATTTCAGTGATAGAGTGTAATAAAAACAGGAAGTTAGAAATGACAAAATGGCTTTTAGGTGCAGCACTTTTAGTTGCTGCGCAAGCACACGCAGACTCTGATACTGAACATAGCCTGAGCGTCGGTGCCGGCTACCAGTATGGTGGTCTTTTGGGTGCAAAACTTGGCCTACAAAGCGACAACCACGTGCTTTATGGCTCATTAGGTTTGATTGGGGCAGCTGCAGGATATCAGTATCTTGTGGATGAAAATAAACACCATGCCTTTGGCGTAAGTGTGGGCAGCGAAGTGGTTTCAAGTGAAGACGGCTTTTTGCTTGCCACCTATGATTTTTACCTCAACGGCTATCAAAAACCGGGCTTTCACATTGGCATTAATGCCGGCACACGCCGTGAAGACTCAGCGAGCTTTTGGGCAAATAACGAAGACAGTCAGTTTAGTACTGTGGTGTCTTTATCTGTAGGTTATAAGTTTTATTAATTTACCACTAAGTGGTAAGCATAAAAAAAAGCGCAGCATTGGCTGCGCTTTTTTATTATTAGGGTTATTTACTGCCTGCAGCGGCCTCAGTCGTTTGTTTGTTCTTAACAAACTTCTCAAGCCACATGTCTTGCTCCCACAGCATGTGTAGCACGCTTTCTTTCGCGCGATAACCATGGCTTTCTTTCGGTAGCATGACTAAGCGCGTGGTCGCACCTAGGCCTTTTAAAGCATTGAAATAGCGCTCACTTTGCATTGGGTAGGTGCCTGAGTTGTTATCAGCTTCACCGTGAATCAGCAAAAGTGGCGTTTTCATTTTATCGGCGTGCATAAACGGCGACATGGTGTAGTACACCTCTGGCGCTTCCCAGTAGCTACGCTGCTCTGATTGGAAACCAAACGGCGTTAACGTCCGGTTATACGCACCGCTTCGTGCAATACCTGCTGCAAATAAATCAGAGTGCGACAACAAGTTTGCCACCATGAAGGCACCATAACTGTGGCCGCCAACGGCAACACGCTCGCGGTCAATTAAACCGCGCTCATCTAAGGCATCAATTGCCGCTTTAGCGTTCGCCACCAATTGCGTGCGGAACGAATCATTGGGCTCTTCATCGCCCTCACCCACAATTGGGAATGCGGCATTGTTCAGCACCACATACCCTTTTGCGACCCAGTACACTGGCGAGCCATAGTTAGGATAGGTAAAGCGGTTCGGGTTATTGGTGTTTTGCCCCGCACTCGACTTGTCTTTGTATTCACGCGGGTATGCCCACAAAATGGCTGGGTACTTTTTCCCTTTTTGGTAATTAACCGGCAGATACAAAGTGCCTGAAAGCGATAAGCCATCCTCACGGGTGTAGGTGATCACCTCTTTGTGCACCGACTCAATGCTCTTAAACGGGTTTTCAAAGTCCGTTAATTGCACCAATTTATCCGCATTTAAATCACGGAAGTAATAGTTAGGGTATTCGGTTTTTGCTTCAATGCGCACCAACAAACGGCCGGTGTTTGGCTCAAAATCATAGAGGTTTTCGAGCTTGTCTTGGTAGCTTGATTGGTACAAACGGCTAGACTCACCCGTCATCAAATTGCGTTTATCTAAAAACGGGAACTGGCCTTTGTCACTGTGGCCATCGCCAAGTAAAAAGCCATGGTTGCCATCAAGCGCAAGCACAGAGCGGCCATATTGATTGCGTTTAGTCACAAACTGACCAGGATCTGTGTATCTGTCTTGGTAGTTTCTATCAAATAACACGCTTGGTGCTTTACTGTTATCAGACGGGTTAAACACGTACGAGCGAGTGGTTCGCGTATCCCACCAATAATCTTGTGCTACCGCTAGGTTGTCGTTACCCCATTGTACTGAGTACAAACGTAACGTGGTTTTAGTCAGTAATTGTGGCTCGCCATCAAAGGGTGGCGTTAACGCCATTAACTGGTCGCGATGCGCGACTTTATTGGCAGGATCGCCTCCATCAAGCGCTTCGGTATACACCAAAGTATTTGGCGCATCGTTTCGCCACATCAAATTACGTGGGCCTTCACGTACCGCCATAAAGCCTTTTGGTAAGTCTTCAATTAACGGCACAGAGACAATGGTTTTGACTTTTTTGCCCGTTTTAGTGCTGTAAACCGTGCTGGTTTTTGGAAAGCGTGAATAAGGCACTAAATAAGAAAATGGGCGGCTGTATTCATCCACTAAGGTGTAATTGCCATCAGGTGACACACTCACAGCGCCATACATGCCGGCGCCTTTCGCTAAAAAGCCTGTTACGTTGCCTGCAATACTCACGCGTACAAGCTCAGAGTGGCTTAACTGCTCAAAGTTAAACTCATCGGTTTTGTTTTTAAGTAAGTCTTGGTAGGTGCGGTTTTGCGCTTTTTTACCATCGCTGACCGACACGGTCGGGCCTACAGGCACACTTTTACTTGGGTCAATGAGCGGCTGAATGTTAGCAGGCTTTACCTTGACTAACATGCTTTTGCTGTCGCTCAACCAGTTGATCACATCACCCATGTTGGCGTTTAGCTTGGCGCTCATTAGCTTTTTAGCTTCAGCTTTAACCACATCCACCACCCAAAGCTCCACGCCTGAATCTGTGGTGTGAGTCATAGCCATAAACTGTTGATCTGGCGACCAGGTAAAATTAGCAAGGCGCGGCTCTTGTGGCAGGCCTTTGATTGCCATGACTTTTTGGCTGCCCACTTTTTGTAGCTTCACGTCATTGTAATACGTAACACGGCTACCAATGTATGTGGTTGGATCAATGCGAAGCCCTGCTAATCGCAGTTCTTTTTTAGAAAGATCTTTAATGGATTTAAAGCTGTCGCGATACAGCAAAAACATGTTCTCACGGGCGTCGTCTAGCACGGTCGTAGGAGCACGTTTTACATCCACCAGCTCGAGAATTTCTTCAGAAGGTTTTTGAAAGGTTAAGGCATCTTGCGCCGATGCGGTCATGGAGACCGCAGCAAGTAACACCATCCAGAGTTTTTTCATCAGGTTTCCTTGGCGTACAGAATAGTTGTTATTTTGGTCAGCGTTATCCTAAACCCATACCGATAAAAGTACCAGCCAACACCTGAGTAGATGCGACAAAACCCCTTTAATTTCAGATGGGTTATAGGCGAATACTTAATTGGGATTGAAGAAGCCACAGTGCACATAAATGAGGTAGAAAGAACGAGTGAGGAGATTTTTGAAGAACAGTTTTAAAACGAAAAAAAGCCCTAAGCATGCTTAGGGCTAAAAGGCGGCTAGTTTAAGAATTTTTTCCGCGACAGCGACAAACCTAATAATGCCATCATGAAGAGAGCAATACTTGGTGGCGTGGGTACGGATGAGAACGAGTAAGACCCACCACCGCTAGAGCAGCATGCAGCTGTTAGCATAAAGGCAAAGGTGTGTGTCCCTGCTGATAAGAACAAATCATTAATGGAGGCACTAAAGAGCGTGCCTGAGCCTGGGTTTGATACATCCCAAGGTACAATAACGCCATCAACCACGAGTGCAAACTCATCACCAATCACACAACAATCATCTAGTGTGATATCGATATAGCCATCTGATGAGAGTGTGATTTCCCATCCATCAACTGGATTAGTTTGGAATGAACCTGGGGTACCACCGAAGTAGAACGAACCAGATAAACCTGAGTTCGGATCTAACATGATTGGCGTTGCATGAGCAAAGCTTGTGCACAGCATAAGTAGTGTTGCTAATAAAAACTTTTTCATTTTATGTCCCTTTCTTTAAATGAATGTTTGTACTTCAAAGGAACAATCGCAAGTTTAGTACCACAATACTAAAGCATTAATTTTATTATACTTTTTTCATACTCTATGAATTTGGTGGAACGAAAGTGTAAAGCCTGCCGACGCTATCTCTGGCAATGGCGCGTGCATTGCCAGAGATAAAGAGCGGCAAAGCACCTTAGCTTGTTAAGTTAGGCACATCTTTATTTTCATCGCTGCTTTGCTTGTTTGGCGTATTGCCCTTTTCTGCCATCAGCACGCCTATCATGCCTTTTAGCTCCGCAATTTGAGCTTGTAGCTCAGTTAAAGTGGGCTCTTTGTCTTTTAAAAGTGCGGCGTGCTCTTCTTCCATCACGTTCACTACAATGCCTATCACCATGTTCAAAAATGCAAAGGCCGTGACGAAAATAAAGGTTAAATAAAACAGCCAGCTCATTGGGTAAACCGCCATGGTCTCGTATTGAATATCAGTCCAATCTTCGAACGTCATAATGCGGAACATGGTAAGCATACTAATGGCAATGTCGCCCCATAGATCTGGGTTGATGTCTTTAAACATAAAGCTGCCAACGGCGGCGTAAATGTAGAAGATGATAAACATCAGTAGCAGAACATACCCAAGCCGAGGTAAGGCTTTTAAGAGGGAGTTAATTAACACCCGTAGCTCTGGCACGATGGACACCATGCGCAGCACCCTAAACACGCGTACTAAGCGGGCAAGTAAGGCCATTTCGCTGTCTTCAACGGGAATAAGGCTCATCACTACTACAAGGGCATCGAAGACGTTCCAACCTTGTTTAAAAAAGTCCTTCTTGCGCGGCTCCGCCATAAAACGAATGCTAATTTCAAACAAAAAGAAAACGGTGATAAACACATCCAACACCGCAGTCACTGAAATAGCACCGGCAGGTAAGTCGAACGTTTTCGCACCAATTTCCAAAGCGGAAATGACTATTACCGCAACCACCAAAAGCTCAAATGCTTTGTTTTCTTTTAAGGCAAACAGCCGCGATTGCATCGCTTGTAACATGAAAGTCCCCTATCAAAAATCAGCGGGTTTTATAACCTGAGTAGGGCTTGGAAACAAGCACGGCGAGCACACTCGGTTCATTAAGACGGTGGATTCATTAGTTAGGTGATTACAGCGCATCGTTTGGCGCGGATTAATTCAGATCATTAAGGCAATTTAAAACGGTCTGAACTACCTACTTAGGGCTTTTAACACGCTGTGGCAACTGCAATTGATACAAGTGTACATAGCCACAGTCTTATTTTGTTTTTGGCGACTTACCAACACGCCCGTTCAGTTCAAGTGCGCGCTTTGCCGTTTCCGTTACTAGGTAATATCAATAGAAACAGTGGGCTATGCAAACACTCGAAAAAATAATAGGACCGGAATTACACGCATGCTCTTTTCCTAAAGGTAAAAGTTGTTGTTATGCAATTAGGTAAATTTAAGATAGTCTGAGAAAATTCAATAAGATGCGGATGTGCGAGCCTATAGTTGGACCCAATTTAACGCGCATGCGCATAATGCAAATGTTAAGTGTACTAAGGATAGTCATGGAATATATCTTCTACGGAGACGAGTCAGGCCAAAACCTAAAAAATTATAAAGTTTATGGCATAGGTGCATTTTTAATCCCTAAAGCACAAGAAGAAAGGTATAACCGAGTTTTTGAAGAGTTAGCTGAGAAGCACAAAATAAACAAAGAAGTTGGGTGGAAGACGTTAAATAGTAGTTACAATATAATCAACTTCGGCATGGATGTTTTACGAGTAATACTAACTACTTCAGCTAGCTTCACCTCAATTATTGTGCACAAAGACCATTTTAGAAACTGGAGTAGCGGGAGAATCTCAAAAGAGGACGCTTTCTATCAAACTTATACTTTTTTACTCCGACATATTGCAGGTGTACTACAAGCTACTGTTACTGCAAAGCTTGACCAAAAATCAGATAGTTACAACAAACGTTGTGAGGTAGTTGAAATTATTGCAAATAACTCACTTAAAGAATCAAGTGGTAAAATAACCTCTGTAGAGAAAGTGGATTCAAAGCATAGTGTTGGAATTCAAATAGCAGATTTATTAACAGGTGCAATCACAGCATCAAGAAGCATGTACCTAAATGAAAACTTTAAAGTAAATGCAGCTAAAGCTTTATTTATTTCAAAGTTAAGTCAAATTCTCGGTTGGAAATCCCTACATTTTGATACTTATCCTGAATCAAAGTTTAATATCTGGCACTTCCCAGAGGAGTGTAGAAACACTCCCGGAACAAAAGAAGAGTATCAACGTAATAGGGTTGCATATGTAACTAAACCAGAGTTTGATGCTTTTAAGGCAAGCTATGTGTAACGTAAACTTAACAAGTCGTTCAAAAGGACAAAAAGCAGTTGGCTTTTGCTCCTTCGTCGCTAATTCTAGCCTTTTAACGAGACGTTAGGCTATCAATATAAAAGGAGTTTGAAATTGAGTGGATTGCAAGAAAGAAAAAATGAGAAAGTTGTGACTCTTCCGCGAACCGATATGGATCATTTCGTTGAACTAGCGGGTGGCTTTATCGAGGCATTCAGCGAAAAAAATGCTATCGAACGAGATAAACACAAAGAAGAAATTGCATTCAAAGAAAAAGTACTAGTTCACCAAAAGTCGGTATTTCAATACAAATTTTGGCTCATGGCTGGCGGTCTGCTGAGTATTGTGTCGATATCAGCGGGGTTAATTTTTTACCTCAAAGAGCCAAGTTTAGGTATCTCTGTTCTGTCACACACAGGAGCAGTAGTTGGTGGTATCGTCGCGGGAATTGGTTACGAGAGTGGTCGGAAAAAATAGCCTAACAAGGCGTTTAAGACGGATTCACAACGCTTAGCGACTTCAGTTCAAATCCTCAAATAGAAAGCTTTGAGCTGAATTATCAAGATGTCTTTGAATCATTTGACTCTTATAAACAAGAGTACAAAACGCGACTGTGCAGAGAAAACGGTGATTACTCAGCGCATGGCGTTAGCGCTAAAGTCGCTTCCCACTCTAATTGCGAGTAGCCTAATAAAATTAAGGAAAATCAATGAATAATATAATATACGGATTACTGTTGTTCATGCTTGGGAGCCACTGTAATAGCTGGGCTGTATCGGATCAACCGACATTACAAGAACAGAGGATTGATAGTACTGTACTTGGTGAAAAGCGTGATTTAGTGGTTTACTTGCCGGCAGGGTATAAATCTAGTCTGGCTCATTATCCGGTGCTATATCTGACTGATGGTGTGGCCGCCGCCGCGCTGGCTGACATAAAGGCAATGGCCAAGGTTCAGGGCGCCAGCACCATCACCCAGCAATACGCGAGAAATCTCT
>JBGTXC010000005.1:0-31632 GCA_041937835.1 Alteromonadaceae bacterium
TTGGCTGATTTTGCCTTTATCAACCACCACAGTGTGGGCACCGAGTGCATCCGCCTTACCAGGCACCGGGTAAAAAGACCCCACATGATAAATGTCCGCGGCCAAAATGGGCGCTGAGAGAGCAGCAAAAGCAAGGGCAAGTGGGCGTTTTAAAAGCATTGAAGCATTCCTTTTTTCTTTTAATGCACCATGTTTTAACTGGTTTGCCAAGTAATTTGCGCTCAGGCTCGACTAAATCACACACTAAAACCCATCACAAACGGGGCAGTTAATGCGAAAAAGCACGAAGTATGGTATAAACTGCGGCAATTGCGTGCGTGTTTAACGCCTTGAATTGCTAGGAAAGAAGATGTTATTTGCAGAAATTACCGGTTGGGGTAAATGCTTACCACCTGCAACCATTACGAATGATGAAATCAGCACCATAGTCGACACCAATGATGAGTGGATCACCACACGAAGCGGCATTAAAGCCCGTCGTATTAGTCATGTATCCACCGCTGAACTTGCAACACTGGCCGCTAAACGCGCTATCGCTTGCGCAGGCATCGCGCCAGAAGAAATTGATCTCGTACTGATAGCCACCTGCTCACCGTCTTCTCTAGTTGCCAACACAGCTTCACTCGTACAACAAAATATTGGTGCAAAAGGCGCGGCTGCTTGTGATGTAAACGCGGCCTGTTCCGGTTTTTTATATGCCCTACAAAATGCCACTGCGCAAATTCGTATGGGCTTAGTGAAAAAAGCCGTGGTAGTGGGTGCTGAGCGCATGACTTATTACATCAACTGGCAGCGCCGCGACAGCGCCGTGCTATTTGGTGACGGTGCAGGTGCCGTGGTACTTGAAGCAAGCGAACAAGAAACTGGCATGCTGGCATCTAAAACAGGCTGTGATTCTGAAAACCGTAATATTTTACATGTGAAAAATTACGGAACAGACACCAACAAATATCAGGCGGTCGGCCCATCAGACATCTTCTTTGAAGGCCGTGATGTGTTTAAACGTGCTGTAAAAGGCATGAGTGAAGCCTGTGACGATGTCTTAACGCAAGCAAAGCTGTCACTTGATGACGTTGATGTGCTTATTCCGCATCAAGCAAACTTACGTATTATCCAAGCCATTCAACAACGTTTAAATGTGCCAGAAGACAAAGTCATGGTGAACATCCAAAACTATGGCAATACATCAGCGGCAACTGTGCCAATTGCACTGTGTGAAGCGGTTGAAAATGGCATCATCACGCCAGGTGCTAACATTATGTCTGCAGCCTTTGGTGCAGGTTTAACCTGGGGCGCTAGCTACATTAAATGGGGCGAGCGTGTCACGCCATTAGGCACAAGCGACGCAGAGCTGGCTCCGTGTGATAAGACGGGCCTTGAGCTTGTGGCTGAAGCCGTTGAAGCCTGTGCGAAAGGGGCTGAAGAGGCCCTGTAAGCAGCTAATAAGTACAATAAAAAAGGCGCTCATTGGCGCCTTTTTTATTGTCTTAATCTTTCACGTCACTATTGCGTTAATTGTAACGTGTTCTAAGCATTTCAAACACGGCACGTACCCCCATGGCCTCACCACCTTGTGGACGACCAGGTAATGAACGCGTGTTGTACGCCATGATATCAAAGTGCACCCAAGGTACTGGCTTTTTCACAAAGGCTTTAAGGTAGAGCGCAGCGGTAATAGCCCCCCCCATCCCGCTGGTAGCACAGTTACTGATGTCCGCAACATCACTTTTCAGCATGTCAGCGTACTGCTCAAATAACGGCATGCGCCACACGGGATCGCTTACAGTATTACCTGCGTCACATAAGGCATTGGCAACCGCGTCATCGGTGGCAAAGAAGCCTGGCAACTCAGTCCCTAATGCCACACGACAGGCACCGGTTAAGGTGGCAAAGTCAATCATGAGATCCATGTCGTCGTTTTGCGCCTCAGTAATGGCATCACAGAGCACTAAACGCCCTTCTGCGTCTGTGTTATCGATTTCTACTGTCATGCCATCACGAGTTTTAACCACATCACCTGGTCTGAATGCGTTGCGAGACACCGCATTTTCAACAGCCGGCACCAGCACACGCATCCGAATGGGTAAGTTCGCTGCCATGATCATCGCGGCAAGGCCAATCACATGGGCAGCACCGCCCATGTCTTTTTTCATATAACGCATACCCGCAGCAGGTTTGAGATCAAGGCCACCAGAATCAAAACACACCCCTTTACCGACTAGCGTCACGAGTGGATGCGACTTATCGCCCCAGGTTAAATCCAATAAACGCGGTACGTTCTCAGAAGCGCGCCCCACTAAGTGAATAGTCGGGTAGTTTTGCTCAAGTAGGTCATCCGCCACAATTTCTTCAAAGTTGCCATTAAACTCGCTGGCAAGGTCGCGCATGACCTCACTTAAATGCTGAGGCATCATGTCTGCGGCTGGAGTGTTCACAAGGTCACGTACTAGGCTTACACCACGGTAAGCTTGTTTCACCTCTGCAACTAGGGCTTCATCAGCAACAAACACTGTGGCTGGGTTTTTGATTTCAGATTTGTAACCACTAAATTGATACGCCCCTAACGCATAAGAAAGGGCAGCGTTACTCAGGTATTTTTGATCAATGGTGAGTTGATATTGACCTTCAGGCAAGCTTTTAGCTAAATCGCCACATACCCAAAAATCATCCAATGCTTTAACAAAATACACTACTGCCGTGATGTCCCCAGACGGCGAAGGTAAGTGCACAAGTTGACCTGCTTTGGGGTTCAACCCTTGAATAAAGTGCCCTACATAGTCAGCTTGTGTGGCAAGCCACGACTCTTTTTCTGAAAGTGCAATCACATGAAGCGGTAAGCCCTGCTTACCGAAAGAAAGTGCGGTCATTTTAAACACCTATACGAGCACAAAAGATGCCCTCAGAATAGCAAGGCTAAATTTAAAAACCTAGTCTTCTTTTGCTTTAGATTCAGGGGCTTTGGGCGTTTGAAAGGCACTCGGTAAGACATCCACACCAACCCATTTTCCTACCTTGATTAAAAGGGGAATGGTCACAGGGGCAAACGGCAATAAAGCAAACACACCTAAGCCTAAGCCTTTAAGCACATCGACTAATTGTGCATTGGCCACTTTCATTTCGTCTTTAGAGGCACGCCCTTGAGTGAACCTGCGATAGGTGTCGAGCATTTGACGTGTTTCAAGACGCTCTTGTGCAAGGGCGGCTTTCACACCAAGCATGGCGCGACGTAAACGAATTCGTTGGCGGCGTTGATTAATGCGAGTGACCCGAATGGGGGCTTTGTGAAAATAGCGAAAGTACTTCATCCGCTTAGTGTCCCACCTTTTCAAGGATTGACCAAGCACTTATTCCAGCTAACACGAGGCTTAAAAGGGCTTTAACATTGGCGGCTAATTTTCAACCTAAAAAATGCAACAGAGTGTACAGGTGTACGCTCAATGAAAACTCATAAAAATTACTTAAGTGCTTGTATTTAAAGGCTGCACATGAGGTTAATAATTACCAAATAAAGATTGAAAGGGATGTAAATGGAATGTATAACCATGTAAGCAGATGCATAAAATTGCGTCGCTTTGCCGTAAGTGAGGATACATCGCTGCGGTCAGGGAGTTCAAAAATACAACATGGTTATTAATTGGGGATACAATATGAATAACGCGATTTCACCGCTAAGTAAGGCGCTACGCCTTGCGCTAGCGTCTTCGGTTGCTGCCAGTGCTTTTGTCAGTACAGCAAGTTTTGCTGAAGAAACCCAAGCTGAAGAAAACATTGAAAAGATTGCGGTTGTCGGTACCCGTGCGGCGCCGCGCTCTGTGACCGAATCACCGGTTCCTTTAGACATTATTGGGCAAGAAGAGTTTTTACGTCAGGGCTCTACTGATCTTAAGTCCCTCATGAGTACAGTAACCCCGTCTTTTAACGTTAATGACCAACCAATTAATGACGCTTCTTCACTTGTGCGTCCTGCCAACCTACGTGGTTTAGCATCTGATCATACTTTGGTGTTGGTCAATGGCAAACGTCGTCACCGCTCTGCGGTAATTACCTTTTTAGGTGGCGGCCTGAGTGATGGTTCACAAGGTCCTGATATTTCAACCATTCCCGTTTCTGCGTTAAAGCAGGTCGAAGTCCTTCGTGATGGTGCGGCCGCACAATATGGTTCAGATGCGATTGCTGGTGTGATTAACTTTGCATTAAAAGACGCCTCTGAAGGCGGCTCATTAGAAGCGCGTTATGGCTCTTACTTTGAAGGTGACGGAGATACTTTCCAAGTCACAGGCAACATAGGTTTACCTATGTCGGATGATGGCTTCGCTAACTTCTCAATGGAATACCGTGAAGCAGACGACACGTCACGAAGCGTGCAGCGCTCAGACGCGGCACAGTTAACCGCTGATGGTAATGCGGCAGTATTGAACCCAGCGCAAATCTGGGGTAGCCCAGAAATCAAATACGATTTTAAAGTGTTAGGTAACTTTGGCCTGGATATGGGCAATGATAAAAGTGCATACCTCACATTAAACTACGCAGAGCGTGAAATTGACGGTGGTTTTTACTTCCGTAACCCACATACCCGCGGTGGTGTGAATGATGGTGGCTTTGAAGCCGCCGATGTCAATGGCGATGGCATCATAGGCACAGACGATGACGGCGAGCCAAACGAAGGGTATTCACTATTACTGGTTGGTGATTTAACCGACGACATGTCTGGCAACTGCCCAATGAACATTCGCACAGGTGAAGTGATTGATGGCAATGGCTCTACGGCAGGTTATAACGTCCTGACCGATCCTAACTACATCGCAGGTGTCGCACAAAGCCCTGAGTGTTTTGCTTTTAACGAATTACTCCCTGGTGGCTTTACGCCACGTTTTGGTGGGTTAGTTACGGACATGTCGATGATCATCGGTACGGATGGCGAGCTGGATAACGGCTGGCGTTATGACTTAAGTGCCACGCTTGGTTACTCAGAAGTTGAGTTTTCCATCTACAACACGGTGAACCCGTCGATGGGCCCTGACACGCCGTTTGAATTTTCACCGGGTGCTTATCGTCAGCTTGAGCAAACTGTTAACTATGACATGGCTAAACAGTTCGACGTGGAAGGCTGGGATGAGCCTGTGAACGTGGCATGGGGTGTTGAATACCGCCATGAAACCTTTGAAATCGACAATGGTGATCCTGCGTCATTTGAAGTAGGCCCACTTGCGTCACAAGGCTTTGGTATCGGCTCTAATGGTTTCCCTGGCTTTAAACCACAAGATGCTGGCTCTTGGTCACGTCATAACTGGGCTGCGTATGTGGATGTAGAAACTTACCTAAACGAAGACTGGTTAGTAACCGGTGCGGTACGTTTTGAAGACTTCTCTGACTTTGGCTCAACGTCCAATGCGAAAGTGTCAACTCACTATCAAGTTAACGACACCTTTGGTATTCGAAGTGCACTGAGCACAGGTTTCCGTGCTCCAACGGTTGGTCAAAGCAATGTGCGTAACGTCACCACGGCATTTGCGCCAGGTGGCCTTGAAGATCAGGCAACGTTACCGCCAACTAACCCAATTTCAGTGCAAAAAGGCGGTAAAGCCCTTGAGCCTGAAGAGTCAGTTAACTTTAGCTTAGGTTTTGTGGCCGAGTTTGAGTCAGGTGTTTACTTAACTGCGGATTACTTCCGTATTGAGCTGACTGATCGTATCAGCCAAACATCTGCGCTTGATTTAACCCAAGCAGACATTGATGTGTTACTGTCGCAAGGTCAACGTGATGCAACGAGCTTCTCATCAGTTAAGTACTTCACAAATGACTTTGACACCACCACACAAGGTGTGGACATTGTCGCAAACTACGCCACAGAAGCTTTTGGCGGCGACATTAAATACACCCTTGCCTACAACTGGACTGACACCACTGTGGACTCGTTTTCAAGCAACATCAACCTAGCAAAAGTGGAAATGCTTGAAGACAACCTACCCGCTCACCGTGCCAATGCCTCTGCCACTTACATGGTGGAAGACTTCGATATTCTTGCTCGTATCAACTACTACGGCAAATACTACGAAGATCACTTAGATGCAGGTGGTGATTTACCGATTTACGCAGGTAGCGAAGTGACTGTGGACGTTGAATTTACGTATCACTTTGATGAGCAAATCAGTGTGTCTTTAGGTGCACAGAACCTATTTGATAACCGTCCTGATAATAACCCGTGGGATTTCGTTGTGGGCTCACAATACCCAGCAACATCACCTATGGGCATTAATGGTGGTTTCTACTACCTACGTGCCAACTATGCTTTCTAAATCATAGCAAGGTAAGTGTTAGCAAAAAGCCCCTCACAGGAGGGGCTTTTTTAATGCTGCGCTATGATAAATTTGGCAATCACACTACTATTTATCAGCAAATCGCTTAAACCAATTCACTACATCCGCAAACGGGTCTTCCTTCGCTTTAGGGTGCGTTAGCATATCAATGTGGCCATAGTTATGGCTGTGACCAAATTTCTTACCATAGAGTTTTAATTCCTGCACCCCTGTGCCTGACTCATCAATGAACTTTTGAATATCAATAGGTTGTGCCAGTGCTTTGTCTTTCACACCGGCTATGTGTAAAGTCGGAGGCAATTGTTTGTCTAGTAAAGCATTGGCATAGTTAAAGCCATCATCCGTATCCACCCATGGGCGTTTTTTAGCCCAAAGCACACTTTGGCGATGTGATTTAATGGTTTCATCGTCTGAGCCCCAACCCAAACGTTTCGCAGGTAAATACCCGTGCTTTTTGGCAAAATACGGCGCTAAGGTATACCAAATTAAGTTGCCTTGTAGCCACTTGCTTGGGTGTTGATTGTGCAGAGAGCGCTTTGAGCCAAAATAAGCACAGGCCTTAACACGCTCAATGTGCTCTGGAAAACGGGCTAAGTAGGCATTCATCAATACCCCGCCCCAAGAATGTGCCACCCAATATTCTGGGTAGTCACCGGTGTGCGTTTTAATGGCGTCTAAAAAAGCTGGAATGTCTTCTAAAATGGCTTCGGTTTGGCCGTACTCAGCGCCTTTTGAAATATTAGGTGTACTACCACCGCGCCCTCGTAAGTCTGCCACAAAGCATTGGTAGCCTAGGGATGCCAAAAAGGGCGCTAAGCCTTTATTGGATTCTGTGTAAAAAATTTTGCCATTTTCCACAGCGCCATGAAGGAAAAATACGGCCGGGCCTTTGTTTTCGCTGTGACTGATGTAACGCAAATGCAGTGATTGCGCCTCGTTACTATGCTCGTTGCCGAGCCCTTCGTTCTTAGTCTGGCTAGTAAGCTGGATTTTTAATGATTCTTGTACAACTTGGTCCATCGTGTTGATGCTTAATAAGACGTCATTCACTCATCCTACCAGTAACCGCTTTCCCATTTCAAACTTTGCCTTTTGCATACCTTGGCAAAGCATCTGACAGTGAAAGCCACGGTAATTGGCTGTCACAATGAATGTGGTGATCGGGCGCATATTTGGCTGGCTCATCAAGTGCCCCTATGGCAAGGGTGATGTAATCACTGTAACGGGTATCACGGTACGTTAAAGTGGTGCCGCATTGATTACAAAAACCGCGGCGAACAAATTCACTTGAAGCAAATTCAGTGGGTGGCTCAGTATGCCAAGTGAGCGCACTACGCTTAAAATCAAGCCAACTCATCACAGGGGCGCCACTGACCTTTCGGCACACACTGCAATGGCAGTGATCGCTGGCAAACGGTGGCTCATTCACACTAAAACGTATTGCCCTACATAAACATTGTCCTGTGATCATGGCTCCCTCAATTAGTATGACTTAACTGTGTGTGCTTGATAAAATAACGACAAATGCCTTAATTACCAAATATATGCACCCAAACAACCCCTATCTTGCACCCTACCCCTTTGATGCACTCATAAAACGTGTACCCAAGCTAAAAGAGGATGTGTACACAACACCTAAAGGGCAAACCAGCATTAACTTTGCTGATGCACAGGCTGTCAAACGCTTAAATCAGGCTTTGTTAGCGCACTATCACAAGGTGACGTTTTGGGATATTCCAGATACTTTTTTATGCCCCCCCATCCCAGGGCGATTGGATTACTTGCTTCATTTAAATGATGTATTAGGTCAACCTAAACACGCCAAAGTGCTTGATGTGGGTACGGGTGGTTCGCTCATTTACCCAATTTTAGGCAAGCGTCATTTAGGCTGGGATTTTGTTGCCAGTGACGTGGATAGCCACTCATTAAAACACGCGCAGCTTTTAAATGAAGCCAATCAGCTAAAAGTGAGCTTACGAAAACAAACCAGCCCAAAAAACATACTAACCGGTATCATCAAGCATGAAGACACGTTCGATGCGGTGATGTGTAACCCCCCGTTTCATGAAAGTATGGATGCCATGCAAGCCGGAGTGTCACGAAAGTGGCAAAATCTGAAGGGTAAGAAAAGTGGCGCACTCAATTTTAAAGGACGCAGCAATGAATTAGTCTATCCGGGCGGTGAACTGGCGTTTATAAACACCATGATAGATGAATCTGTGGCGTTTAAAGCCAACGTCTCTTGGTTTACCAGCTTAGTGTCACAGGGCAAAAACATCGTCCCCTTAACCAAACGAGCCAAAGCGCTCGGTGCACATGTGAAAACCATAGAGATGGCACAAGGCAACAAAATCAGTCGTTTTATTGCCTGGCGATTTTAATTAGGCGCGCTTGAGCGCGTCTTTGTAGTGTTTGCGGCACATAGACACATAGCGCTCATTGCCGCCAATTTCTACTTGGGCACCGTCGGCAATGGCATTGCCGGCTTCATCAGTACGAAGCACCATGTTCGCTTTACGGCCGCAGTGACAAATGGTTTTTAGCTCAATCAGTTTGTCAGACCATGCCAATAAATACTGCGCACCTTCAAACAATTCACCACGAAAATCCGTTCTTAAGCCATAACACAGCACGGGAATGCGTAAGTTATCAACCACATCGGTCAGTTGTTGCACTTGCGCCTTGGTTAAGAACTGACATTCATCCACCATCACACAGTCCACCGCTTGGGTGTTTTTAAGAGTGCTGATTTGTTCAAACAAATCGCTTTCTTGTGTAAATGTGTGAGCAGGTGCCTCTAAACCAATGCGTGAGCTGACCTTGCCTTTAGCAAAACGGGTATCTATGGCTGCCGTGAAAATCACAGGCTCCATACCGCGCTCTTTGTAGTTAAAAGATGATTGTAACAAGGTGGTGGACTTACCCGCATTCATTGCTGAGTAATAAAAGTACAACTGCGCCATGGTGTTTTTATTATGTGATGAGAATATCCCACCATGGTACAAAACATTGCTTTAAAACGCCATGGTGCGCTCATCAGTCAGTAAATATGGGCGATAAAACCTTACGGGATCAAGCGTTGTTACATCTTGCCATACCTGCTCAGCAAGTGCGTTTTGCTTTTTATAAAATGCATGTGACCACACTAAGTAGCCAGAGGTTGTATGAAAGACAGGCTTGATAAAGCGCAGCCCGACTAGAGCGTATTCAGGTTTCACCAAGGAATAATCATTGATTTGGCAAAGGGCAAGTGCAAGATTAACACGCTGGTTTTTAGCAAGTTGATGAGCCTGCGCTTGCGAGTCTGCTTCAAAGACTTTCATGCCCAAGTTTGTGACAAGTGCTTTGGTACCATAACCACGAGGAATAGCCACTGTGTATTGCTCAGCCGCTGTCACGTTTTCACCGTTGTAATTTAATGGCCGAGCGCTTGTTAAACTCTCTACAAAACAACTACCTAGCCGAGATAACGCACGACTTTCGTCTATGTCGCCGTTTTTGGTGGGGTACACAGCCACGCTTTTACGTGAGGGACGGTAACTTGCCACTATGGCATCGACCTTACCTTGCTTGAGTGCACTTTGACAGCGTTGCCAAGGCTTTCTAACAAACTCAAAATGATAGGCATCATTGGCGTTATCAGCAAAGCGTAAAAAATCGATTAAGGCACCGGCTTGGCTTTGTGGCACTGTGATCCCTTCACCTAAAAATACCGGCGGAAACGCTTTATCCTCATAACAAAAGCGAATGGGCTCACTGGCTCTTACAGATGTGATGACACCCAATAACATTACCGCAAAACCTAGCCAAGGTGTTATTCGCATTACTCGCTCCTCTAAAACACCCTCTTAGTATAGGCGCTAGCGAATAAAGTCGATGCCCTCATGTTCAAGTAACCACGCTTTTCGTGACAATCCGCCTGCATATCCAGTTAATTTACCACTTTGCCCTATCACACGGTGGCAAGGCACTATGATGCTGATCGGGTTTTTGCCATTGGCACTGCCAACAGCGCGCATGGCCGTGGGTTTACCAAGTTGCTTTGCAAGCTCACCATAACTGGCACTTTCACCAAATTTAATCTGACACAAACTATGCCAGACCGTTTTTTGAAATGCCGTGCCGCTTGGGGCAAGGGGCACAGTAAAGTGAGTGAGCGTGCCTGCAAAATAGGCGCTCAGCTCTTTAATGGCTAAATCTGTGTGGGCATTCGCGTTTATATGATCAATGGGGTCGTCAAAGTAAATGGATGTGACGCCTTGTTCGTTTGCACGAACGGTTAAAGGTCCTATGGGGGTAGGAAGTGTGTCTTGATAGCTCATAATTGTTGCCACAACTGAAAGGTAAGGTAAGAGTTAAAAGGCGATGCAGACTTGACTAAATCCGCCTGCGACAAAGGCTTTTTTGGCTGAACTTGGTTTTTTAATGCTTTTTGCACACCTAAATCCCCGCCTAAGTAAATATCTGGATGATGCTGACCACGCATTTTAGCGTAATCGACTGTCCAAGGACCTATGCCTTTAATGTCTAACAGGGCATCTAAATCATAGGGGGGCTGATTTTCGTAAAACCAATTTGCGACCGCTAGAATCGCTGCTTTTCGCCTTGCTGGCATTTTAAAAAATGCTAAATCGCTCTGACTGACTTGCTGAGGTGTGGGAAAATAATAAAGAGGCGCGCCTTTAGCCTCTTTCGGCAAGTCCGGATTTTGAACTTGCTCGCCTAACTCATGCACAAGTTGGGTGACCAATTTAGTCGCCGCAGCCACTGAGACTTGCTGCCCCAAAATTGCGCGCATCATGGCTTCAAATTCAGTCATGATCCCTGGCACCCTTAAACCTGTTTGCCAAGTCACATCTAGCCCACTTTCATTTTTGACTCGCTCTAAATGCCTGTCTATCACATCAGGCTCCGCATCTAAGTCAAAAAGCGCCCTGATTTTATTGAGCACTTCACTTAGGCTACTGATTGGTGTCACATGAATAGCCACATCGAGGCAATGTTTATTAGGGTTAAATTGCACTTGATACCAGCCTTTCACCTCACCTTCCGAGGTGTTAAAACTAAAGGTACGCCCAACACCGTCTTTCACTTGCCATTCAAGTCCCGTGATCAAACGTTTTTGTAAAAAAGCAATTAGCGCGTCTTTGGCATAGGGGGGGCGATACGCAAGCGTGCAAGTTAACATAGGGAGAGATTCCTCTTTTATTTTTCGCCTTATTTCCGAGGGGCTAAGTTGTAATTTGCTTTGCAATAAACCTTGTAAGCGACGGGCTGATCCTACCCCACATGCTGCTGCCACATCATGATTAGTGAGTGAGGTTTCTTGGAGTAACTTTTTGGCAAACTGGCATTTTAAAAAAAGCTGGTATGCCTTTGGACTTAAGCCAAATTTTCGATTAAATGCACTCGATACAAACCGTGTTGAATAACCTAAGCTTGTAGCCAACTCGGCCATGGTTAATGTCGTATAGTGCGCATCAAGACGTGCTTTAGCGCGCTCTGCCACATCAGTTTTACTTGATTTAAACGCCACGCCAGGCGCAGCATCCGGCCGGCAACGCAAACAAGGGCGAAACCCAGCAAGGGCCGCATGGTGCGCTGTTGAGTAGTACTGAACGTTATCTTCTTTAGGTGCCACTGCAGGGCAAATGGTCCGGCAGTAGATGCCTGTGGTTTTAACCGCAATAAAAAAGAGCCCATCAAAGCGAGGGTCGCGTGAAAGCCGTGCGCGTTTCATCGCTTGGGTTGTTAATTCCATTTTTACCTGCTGAACATAAAGCCTGTTTTAAGGGGATGATTAAGGTGAAGAGTCATATTCATCTCCCTACACAATAAAGTCTTGAGGCGTCAATTTCGCCCTATTTTTCACTCAGTGTACCAAGCATTGTGCTGAAGGGATGATCTTTTCGGAATACATGCATGCTTGTACCGGGGTAGAAATGCATGTTTAATACCCTTTAAATTATTGGAAGCAGTATCAAAAGGACTTTTTATGTGCTTTTCAGTCAACTCACTACACTCATTCTTTATTAAGACTACAATTGCTTTGTGCATCAGCTCAGCCATGTTGGCGCCAGTGTATGTCAATGCAAAATCACAACATTCAGTTGCAGACAGCGCCTCTCAAGTGGCTACTGGCACGCTAATTGACGCCACCCCATTGAAGCGTAAACCACCTAACTATCCATATCGACTTGGTGCGAAAAATGCTGAAGGCTGGGTGCAGTTAAGTTATGTGGTTGAACCTGATGGCAGTACATCGAATATCACCTTAATTGACCATGCTGGCCATGATGCCTTTGTGCGTGAAGCCAAAAGAGCCGTAAAAAAGTGGCGGTTTGATCCTGCCAAACAAGACGGTGTCGCCGTGGCACAATGTAATAACAAAGTGCAACTTGATTTTGTAATGGGTGGTACCAAGCATGGTGCTTCGAAAAGATTTGTTCAAAAGTACCAATTCATTTCACGTCTAGTGTCTGAAAATAAACTGGATGAGGCACTAGGCGCACTTAAAGACATTGACCCTAATGAGCTACACAACTTTTACGAGCAAATTAAATTTCAGTTGGTTTATAGCCAAGTGCAAGGGTTGAAAAAAGACTACCAAGGTGAACTAGTTAGACTTAATAAAATCATTTTTAGCCACCGCGATTTAGCAAGGTACATAGGCGATGAAGCATACTCACAGCATTTACTACGCGGCTTTATCCTTGCTATTCAATCAAATCAATTCGGTTTAACTAGGCAATACTTCGATAAAATTGCTGAGCTTGGTAATGATACGTTAGTGGGTGAGTTAACCCCTTACATGCAGCAAATGGAGAACATTATTCAAAGTCCAAAGAACATTGCAGTATTACCGCATTTAACCAATACCGGGGTGTTCTCTCATACCTTAGTGCGCTCCCAGTTTGCTTTTGTGGGAGATGTGAGCGAGATGAGCCAGTTGGAAGTACGCTGTGCTAATACCTTTGAAGTCTTAGAGCCACTTGCAGAGAAGATTTATAAAATTCCTTCAAGCTGGCAAGACTGCCAAATTCTGATGGCGTTACCTAAGGAAAACAATGTTCAACTGGTTGAAGTAGCAAACAGTTAATAACGCTTCGAAATCAGCGAGCAGTAATGATAACAACTCGTGTTATCAGTCCTATCCTGTTAATTTAAAACAAGTTTTTAAGCGCCTTAATGGCGCTTTTGTTTTTTTTTACTACCTTTTATAGACCAATTCTATTTTTGAGGTCCCTATGAAAGGAAGCAAAAAAGTCATTGATGCCTTTAATCGTTTGCTTGCCAATGAGCTGGCAGCCATCGACCAATATTTTATCCATTCGCGCATGTATGAAGATTGGGGGCTTACCCATCTTTATGAGCGTTTGAACCACGAAATGGAAGAAGAAAAAGATCATGCAGATTGGCTAATCAAACGCATGCTATTTTTAGAAGGCATGCCGGACATGAGTACCCGCCGCAGTCTGTTAATCGGTAAAGACGTTAAATCCATGATGGCCAACGATCTCAAACTTGAATTAGAAGTGGTGGAATGCGTGCGTGATGTCATCTCGATTTGTGAGCAAGAGAAGGATTACCAATCAAGGGAAGTGTTAGAAAAACTGCTCTACGACACCGAAGAAGATCACGTCTATTGGCTTGAGCAACAACTCAGGTTAATTGACGCCATAGGTATCGAGAATTACCAGCAATCACAAATGAAACCCGGGCACGAGGGAGGTTAGTCATGCAAGGAGATAAAAGTGTTATCGCCAAACTAAATAGTGTGCTTGCCAATGAATTGATAGGCATCAATCAATATTTCTTACACGCGAGAATGCACAAAAATGCCGGGTTTAAGGCACTTAACAAGGCCGATTATGATGTCTCAATTCAGAAGATGAAAAACGCCGATTATTTAATTGAGCGCATCTTGTTTCTAGAAGGCTTGGCTAATTTACAAGAGCTTGGGCGTTTACGCATTGGTGAAGAGCCAGAAGAAATGATTGCGCTTAACCTTGAATTTGAACTTGAGACTTTATGCGATTTAAAAGATGCCATCACTCATTGTGAAAAGCACAAAGACTACATCAGCCGTGAAACCTTAGAGAAAATCCTTCACGAACAAGAAGAGCAAATTGATTGGTTAGAGGCGCAGCAGCACTTAATTAAAGAAACCGGCCTTAAAAACTATTTGCAGTCGCAGATGGATAACGACTAATCGCGGATGTTGAGTTCAAGTTGCTTGAACAGAGGTATTCGTTAATAGGATAGCAATCAAGCAACTTGAGGCTCAGCGTTAGCGATTTGTACTAAAGCTTGGTTAAGCACTTTTTTTGCACAACAACAGCATTTGCCGCATTGATTACCCACCGCCAGTTTTTGTGAAAGGTCACGCATTGTGGTGGCGCCTTGTGCCACTTCTTCTTTAATTTGTTTGTCTGTTACTGCATTACAAATACATACGAACATAAAAAGATCACCTCACTGAATTACCTTACCATTTTAATCTAAATGAAAACGATTATCAAAAACAATTAGATTTGATAAAACAAGGGCTTAGCAACTTATTGCATAATCTTCATCATTTTGTGTGAGTGAAACGCAATTTAAAGCCACATTATGCAACTAGTGTGTGCCTTTTTGATAATTTGATGTTAACGTCAGAATTGAAGTAAGAATTAACACAAATGGATGTGCGCTTTATGAAACGGCATTTAAGCAGTGTCATTGTCAGTTTCCTGTACCTTTGCTTGATCGTCACCTTCTTTGTACCCATAAAAGCAAAATCTCAAACCAGTCCGCTAGCGCACATCAAAACCAGCATTAATAGCCAACACATTACTCGCCTCTCGCCCATTGAAGGGTTATCACAAAGTTACGCCACGAGTGTGGTACAAGATGAACTCGGTTACATCTGGATTGGGACACTACAAGGGCTTAACCGCTATGATGGTTACCAAATTAGTGCCGTTGATATCGCAGACGGTATCTTTTTAGATGCTGAAATAGTTAACTTAGCATTGGATCAAAATAACCAGTTGCTTGTGAGCACATTGGAAAATGGGCTTTATCGCATTGATCCCGAATCCTATCAGGTGACTCAAATATTTGATGGCCTTATTAATGATGCTGCACAGTTTGAAGAGCCGGTGTATACCATTAAAAATGCCGAGAACAACTTTTTATGGCTTGGCATAGGTAACAAGCTAGCACTGCTCGATAGCCTAACTGGTAACCTAGATGTGCTTTACGATTTTGCCAATGACAATGAGATTATTATTGACCTGATGGTACAAGATAATTTGCTGTTATTAGCAACAAGCAAACAGCTTTATCGCTATGACATTCGCTCTCGCCAAATCAAAACACTGAGTCAATTTGAAGGTGGCAATAAAATTTATCGCTTGATGCAAGAAAATGACACGGTCTATCTTGCAACCTCCTCTGGCGTTTTTACTTATACTGAAGGCAGTTTTAATCAACTTAGCGAAACTGCTACGTATGATTTACTCAAAACCAGTGACGGGTTTTACTTTGCAACCCAAAGCGGGTTAGTTGAATTCTCTTTAGCTGATAGCACACTTCACGCTATTTTTAAGCCTACTGAATCTCGATTTATGGCAGCCAGTGACACTTTGCATACCCTCTATCAAGACCGCAGTGGTGCCATTTGGGCAAGCTCTACTAATCAGGGCGTATTCATGTGGTCAACCCACACCAAAGTTTTCACGACGCTCGAAAAGGAAGCGCTTTCAGACCCCACTGTAACACGCATTCTTAACATTCAAGGTAACACGTTATTGGTGGGGACTGAATACGGCTTAAATCTGGTTGATTTAAATACGAGTCAATTTGAGCAATTGCGAATAAATGAGCAAAGCCTTGGTCATATTTACATGCTGCAGCGCGATGAAGAAGAAAAGGATCGCGTCTGGATACAAGCAGACAGCTCGCTTTATCAGTACAACATAGCGTCTAAAGTCCTAGAAAAAATCACCTTACCAGATTTTACTCAAAGGTTTTTTGATACCGGTCTTTGGGGTTTTACCCAACTTAAAAACCGTGATTTTATTTTTGCGTCTTTAAAAGGCTTTTACGTTGTCAGCCACAAAGACTTTCAAGTAACGCCCCTTATCAGCCTTAACAAGCAAGTGCCCATTGAGCAAACCTACTTGTTTTTACAGTCAAATTCAGACAACCCAAATCACATTTTGATCTCAACAAGTAAAGGCTTATACCGATATAACTTTGCCACACTTGAAGCCGAGTTGGTGCTGCCGATTGCAAAGAAAATTGATAGTCGCCTTTTGTATGTGGATGACTTCATTGCAGATGACCGAGGCAATAAATGGGTGAGTGTGCCAGGGCTAGGAGTACTGAAATTAGACCGTCGTACTCATGAGGTGCTCGCTAAATTTGATGTTCAAAATGGCTTAACTACTAATTCTACCTATGCCCTTTCACTTGATAGCAACGGGCACATCTGGGTTTCAAGTCAACGTGGCTTAATGTCTATTAACCCAAATAACCATTTTGTTAAAACCTTCACAGTGAAAGATGGCTTACCTGTGGATGAGTTTAACTCGGGCGCCGCTGCCATATTAGAGAATGGCGTTGTCGCCCTAGGCACGCCACGCGGTCTTGTGTTGTTTGACCCAAATGTTGCAGCACAAATTAAAGCACCCGTGTTTTCGCCATTATTAACGCATGCCACCCTTATCGGCGGCAAACGATTGGCAGTGAAAGACAATCATATTCAACTTGAACATGACGACTTTGGTCTGCATTTAGATTTCTCGTCACGTAACTATGCGATGGGCCATCACATGCAATTTGATGTGGCCATCACAGGCACCAAAGCCATGAGTTTTAATAACCTGGAAGGACGCCGCTTAACGTTAACACAACTGTCGCCGGGTGATTACACCATCACGGTAACCACCACGCATGCGTTAACTGGGCAGACTTCGGCTCCGATTAAGCTCACTCTTTCAGTAGCATTTGCACCTTGGCAAAGCCCGATGGCGAAATTTTGTTACCTGCTCGTTACTTTACTTATTTTAGGCGCCACCTATTACCGTCACTACCGCCATAAAAAGCACCTTGAAAAAGCTCACATGGCAGTGCTTAAAAGCCAACAACAAACTGAGCTTGCGCTGAAAAGTTCTCGCAGTGGTATTTGGGATTACGACATCCTCAATGACCGCGTATTTGATGAACGACTTTATAAAGAGCTTGGCTATCAGCAGCCTGCTGAGCGTATCTCTATGGATGAATACGCCAAATACATGCACCCTGATGACGTTATTGCCTTACGCGAGCTTTGGATTGATTACTTAAAAGCGCCTACGAACACTTGGGATCACGTATACCGCATGCGCCATGCGGATGGTAAATGGATTTGGTATCGTGATATTGGTCAAGCGCAAGTGGATGAGTTTTCTGGTCGATTAGAGCGGATCACAGGGACTTACAGTAACATCACCCACACTAAGCAGTTTGAGCAGCGCGCCCGCATTTTAGGTGAAGCCTTTAGCCAAATTAACGATTGGTTACTTATCCTGGATGAGCAATTCACACCTATGTCTGTGAATAAATCCTGTTTGGCGTTTTTTACCGGCGACCATACCCGTACCGAGCTTACAACTGATGATATTCGCCGCGTACTGGGTGTTGAGCGTTTATATCAATACCGCGATACCCTACTCACATTAAAACCCGGCCAAAAAACCGCGTATGAAGAAACGCTGTCTACCCATGATGGTCGCCAATTGCCATGTTTAGTGAGTGTGAATGCGGTTGGCAGCCAAAATAAGGTGCAGTATTACGTGGTTGTGGTGTCTGATCTCACTACACAAAAACGTGCAGAAGAAAAGCTCAGGTATATGGCCAATTACGATGGTTTAACCGGCCTTGCTAACCGCAGCCTGATGCGTGAAACCATTGATGCATCACTCATCAAGGCCCGCGAAGAAAACCATATTAATGCTCTTTTCTTTATCGATTTAGATAAATTTAAACCGGTAAATGACACCTTTGGCCACCCAGTAGGTGACAAGCTGTTAAAGCTCATCGCCAAGCGTATTAATAACCTAATTGGCGACAACGCCGTGCTTGCCCGCCAAAGTGGGGATGAATTCTTACTCTTAATTGAAAACGTGCAATCACCGGATGCTATCTCGTATTTAGCAGAGCAGCTATCAAACAAGTTAGTGCACGAAATTAAAATTGACGGTTTTACCATTAATATCTCAGCCAGTATCGGTATCGCCTTATTCCCATTTGACGCGGATAACACGGAAGATTTGATCCGTAATGCAGATGTCGCCATGATCCATGCTAAAAACGCAGGTCGTAATGGCTTCAAGTTCTTTACCGACGAAATGAATGCCAAGGTCACCGCCCGCTTATTACTTGAAAACGCGTTGAAGCAGGCTGAGCGTGAAGACTGCTTATTCAACCATTACCAACCCATCATGGATATGAGCCGAGGGGGTATGACAGGGGTTGAGTTGTTAATGCGTTGGCACAATAACGATGAGCCTGTGTCGCCTGCTGAATTTATTCCAGTGGCAGAAGAAGTCGGTTTAATTGAAAGCCTCACAGAGCAAGCGCTTAAACGTGCCCTACACGAATTAGCGCCGTTGTTTGATAAGCACGCGGACTTTTATGTGTCTGTGAACTTATCTGCGATTCACATCCTAAACAGTGAGTTGACCGACCAACTTCTGAGCATTTTACATCAGTACCAAGTTAAGCCATCGTCTATCCGTTTAGAGATCACCGAAGGGATCTTGTTAGAAGACAAATCTAAAGCCAAAGTCCAACTACAAAAGCTTAAATCAGCTGGCTTTAAATTGTTCCTAGATGACTTTGGTACCGGCTACTCGTCACTCACTTACTTAAATCAGTTCCCAATCGATGTCATCAAGATTGACCAAAGCTTTGTAAAGCACATTGGTAAAGATGCTGTGAATGAGTCCATCATCAAAACCATCGTGGGGCTAGCCCACAACCTCGGCATTTACTGTATTGCTGAAGGGGTAGAAACGGTGGAGCATCAAAAGGTGCTCAGCGCATTAGGGTGTTGTAAGCATCAAGGCTATTTGTACGCACGCCCAATGCCAGCAGAGGATTTACTCGCCTTTTTTGAACAGCGCTTATTAGATGAAGTGCATTTATAAATAGTTAAGGGTATGGGAGCCCACTCCCATGCAATTGGTATAGCTAGTTCTAATCTCATGACTAAGCAATTGTGAGGCCAAGCGACAATAGCTTAATTATAAGCTGAATAAGAATTAGCAGTGATGAGACGCTTTTAACGTTAGTTATAAAGCTTCTCTCATACCTCGATATAAATCAGTCATTGCCTTCTCACTCGGGTACACCGCGTGTATATAGAAAGTGCCATTTATTTGCTTGGCTGCCACGACGAACTTTTTCCCTACCTTATCGGGCCAATAACCCGTCATTATGGGACTATTGACGCCACACCAAAAAGAGCGTTCAGCTTCCATGATACTAGACACACTCCCTTTTAACGTCTCTTTGACCCGAAAAACAAGTCCGTTATAACCACCAACGAGTTTTGGCGTATTAGGAAGACGATATAGCCTCACAACCTCGCCAAAATATACAAACTCAGAGTTTTCAGCAACCACTTGGAATTTGGCTGCATCAGAGTAATCTTGCAAATAATCTTGTGAACATGAGATGGCTGTTAAAGGTAATATTGCCCACAATACGAATAGTATTTTGTAAATCATTTGTTCCCTAAAAGGTATTCCGCGAATTCAACTCCGAATTGCACCACTCTCATTTAAGCGGTCTGTCGTAATTCTTCGAACACTACCGCAGGCTGCTTGAACCCAAGGCATTTTCTCGGCCTCAAGTTAATTTCTCTCTATTTTGGCAAGTTGCCGATTAGTCACCGTTCTTAAATCCGTGCCCTTACGGATGTATTGGCGAAGCAACCCGTTAAAATTCTCGTTTAGGCCACGCTCCCATGACGATTAGGGGTTAGCAAAGTAAACGTCTGTTTTCAGCTGCTTAGCTACTCGCTCATGATCACAGAACTCCGCACCATTATCAGCAGTGATTGTGCGCACATGGCGACGGTAGCGCCACAGAATACCAATCATAGCTCAGCTGACATCTTCGGCGTTCTTAGCTGCTACTTTTCGAACCAGATACAGCTTACTTTTACGCTCAACCAAACTGACTATCGCGCCGGTTTAATGCCCACGAATGTGCCACTTCCGGCAAATAGTGACTGCCCCTGAATCGGTTTCGTTGAACCTCTCGGCTAATAGTGCTGTGGCTAACTCCTAAACGTTCGGCAATGGCGCGAAAACTAAAACTCTCGCGTAAATAGGTATCGATCTGATATCGTTGGCCTTCGGTCAACTGCTTGTAACTCATGGTAATACTCTAATTGTTTGGCGACTTTAGAATACCACCAACAGGCAGTTGATCGTCTGTCACCCATTAACCATGAGTGGTGCACTTATTATCTGAATTCGGGTTTGATAAGTCTGTAAATGTTTGCGGGCAATCGGAAACACAAAGCCATCAATGTACTCTGCCATATAAATACCTATAAAGGAAATTTAACCAATCTACTCGTTTTTAAATCTGAAAAACAGGCACAAATTTCAGGAAATTTAGGATAGCATTATTTATTCTGTTACTTGTTAAGCCTTTAGAGCACAATGAAAAAAGTCATTTATAAAATCACATACCCAAATGGTAAAATTTACATTGGGAAGGATTTAACTAATACGTTGACTTACTTTGGTTCTGTGAATGCTGAATTAGTTGCTGCAGATTTTAGTGAAGATGAAGTTAAGTCATTCACAGTTAATAAGGAGATTCTTTTCGAATCTGAAGATGCGCATATCATCAATAGAAAAGAATCCGATTTTATACGGGAATATCAATCTAATAATCCTGCAATTGGCTATAACCAGTGGCCGAAGTTTAAAGCATAAAAAAAGCGCCCATGTGAGCGCTTTGTTTGTCATTAAATACCTTAATTAAAAGGCATAGCTGTAGCTGAGGCTGAGTCCGACACCGATTTCCTTAGCACGAACAAGAATGTCAGATTGTGTGACTTCTTGTTGCTCGTTTAGGAGGTTTTTCACTTTGAACTTCACTTGTGAGTTAAAGTCAGGATACCAGGTGTACACCATGTCTAAAGAGTGAAATGGCTGCTCATAGGCATCATCTCGCCCACCAATGCCTGAGGCCAAAATACGTTCGCCAAAGACGTTATAGACCATGGACGCACTGTGCATGCCATCCGCTGAATCGTAATTAAGCTGTAAGTTAACCACGTACTCAGAGTGCCCTGTCATACGCTTTGTGGGGTTGGTTAAATTACCGGCTTTCGCTGGGTTGATGGCCACCTCTGAGTCACTGAGGGTGATGTTCCCTGAGGTGAAAAAACCATCCATCACAAAAGCTAAATCGTACAGCCACTCAGCTTCCACGCCATACACTTGGCCTTCTTCACCATTAACAAAGGTGGCTGTGTAATCTTCATCGCCCACCTCCAGCACAGTTTCAATGGGTGCGGTAATGTCCTTATAAAATGCGGCAATGGAGAGGTTATCACCATTATCAAAGTAGTATTCAAAGCGGGCGTCATAGTTTTTTAAGTCGCTACTTTTTAACCCTGCCACACCAAAGGTACGAATGTCCGTCAGTGGGTCGTAATACGACACAGGCACCAGCTCACGTAAATCTGGGCGTACCACAGTTTCACCATAGCCAAAGCGGATTTGATACGCGCTGTCTGGTAGGTAGGTTAACGATAACGCACTGAAGGTGTCATCATCATTCACGGTACCTGCCAAAATACGCTCTTGCGAGTAAAAAATGCCTTGGGTAATACGGTCAAAAATCAGGCTCGAGGTACCAATTGACACTTGTTTAAAGTCTTCATACCTGACCCCGCCACTTAAGCGCCACAGCGTATTTAAAAAGACATCAAACTCTAAGTAACCAGCATCAATTTTTTGAGCTGCAAGGTAATCATCGGCGCTAGGTGCCGTTGGCTCATTAAATAACACTTTAAAGTCATTGTTTGCCACAAACTCATCATTCAAATAGTTGGTCATTTGGGTGATGTTTTCGGCTATGGTATTAACCGGTATGGCAACGCTGGTATCGTTATTAATGGCAAAACGGCTGGTGCTATAAACTCGGGCGCGATCGGTAAAGTCATACCCGGCTTTTAACGTCACTTCAAAGGCGTCAAACACCAAAGGTAAAGTCACATTACCACTGTATGATTTAACGTGGTCGTCCATATCCGTAAAACCAAACATTACCCGGTTATCATCCCCGGTTATGAGTGAGCGTTCATAACTGCCTGCCTCATCGTATTCATCAATAAACTGATAATCGATGTTGGTTGGGATTTCGGTTTCGGCTTGTGACTCAGTGTATTGCCAATCTGCCCCGAGCCCCCACCAATTTAAAAAAGTATGCTGCCCTGTGACTTGATCTATCTCTAACGTGCGCGCTTCATAATCAAACTCATGAGCACGTTGTGCTTGCCCAGTCCCTGCAATGGTGCGCACTGTACTGCCATTTGGGCTTTGCAATACCGAAAACTGTGACTCGGTTTCATTGTCCTCGAGGTAAATTTTTGCATACCCCAAGTTGTGATTGCCGAGCGTGTCATCGGCGATTTGATAACCCAGATTTAAAACCGCATTTTTGCGCTCAGTCTCAGTTGTTTGATCGCTGTCTTTACGTGTTACATAACACGAGTTTGCCGTATCATCCGCGCTTTTGAGCGCCTCAGTACAACCTGCCACTAAAGAATCATCAATCACGCCCGTTTGGCGTTTAGAAAAATGCCAATCTTTATCAATGGAGCCTGCCAGCATAAAGCCCAGCGTGCCGCCAAAAAGCGGATCATCAAAGCGGTTACCTATGTGGGCTTTCACATCATAATTAGGGTCTAAGCTTTCATGGTGTGCTGTGATGTCTCGCTCCAATGAGCTTAACAGCATCTTATTGATACTCGCGGCTTGCTCGGCTCGGTTTTGTGTTTCAGTATCCACAAACCCTTCTTTATCCACGATACCAGCCAAACTTAAATCACCACGATAGCGCACAATGGCTTCGGCCAGTGGTTTAGGTAAACCTTGGTGATTGCTGTGGTAGGTGTAACCCTCTTTAGCACTGGTGTTTGTCCCAATTCCCACTTCCACTCCTGCGGTGAATTCGGTTGGGGTCGATTTGGTTCTGATATCTATGTTACCGCCACCAAATGCCGCTGGCATGGAGGGTGAATAGGCTTTTTGAACTGCCAAACTTTCGATGATGTTGGCAGGGAAGATATCAAGTGGGATCACATTTCGGGTCAGATCTGGGCTTGGTACGGCAGCGCCATTTAAGCGCGCACTCGAGTAACGCTCGCCTAAACCGCGGACATACACAAACTTCCCGTCGACGAGAGTTAAGCCGGTAACACGTCTAAGGGCTGCAGCAGCATCACTGTCACCGGTGCGCGATAGTTGCTCTGCGCCTAATATGTCTGCCACAAAGGCTTGGTTTTTACGCTCTTCAATCACGGCCGCAGCACTGCCTTGTAAACGCGTGCCTACCGCCACAATTTCTTCTATGTCTTGTTGTGCTTCTACCTCTTCTGCCGTGGCATACCCAGCTTGCCCAAGTGCCAAACTGCTGGTCACAGCAAAGGCGAGGTGTTTTATTTTAAATGTCGTTTTCATTGTATTCGTCCTGCACATTCCACAAAAAAGGCGCAATGATTGCGCCTATTTCTTTTCCTTAGGCATCACAGGCTTAGTCTGCGTTGGCAGTTTGCACTGCTTGTTGGATCCACTTGTACCAATCACTGCCGGTGTCTGTGCTCTTCACTGCGCCGATGTAATCCACTTGCGTGAAGAAGGCATCGTTTAAGCCACTTAAGTCATTAGCACTGATGGTAATGGCCGTTGAATTTGCATTGGTTGAAAACCCATCGGCTGCAAGCACATCTTCAGCACCAGCTAGAATTTGGCTAGCGCCCCCGTTAGTAAACCAGGTTTCTTTGTCTTCACCGGCAGGCAGTGTGTCACCGCCATTTTTGAAGTTAGCCGTACAGGCAAGTACGGAGCTGGTAAAGTTAAGGGCATCGCTTTCAGCGTTTGCTGCGGCATCAGCATCTTTAAATTCTAAACAGCTAGTGCCATTGCTTGAGTCCGCTTTCACAAATAAGGTGTTGTAGTACATACCGCGAATGGCATCATCAAACTTAGCCGCTTGCGATGAGCTGTTGTCACGGATGGACTTTTGATCCGTTGTCACGACAGTGACATTGGCAATGGTTGGGTTTGAAGCTGGTGCTTCTGAATAATCAGCGCCCCCATTTTTCTCGCCATCGGTTTCAAAGCCATTGTTACCCATAAAACCATCACTGCCAGCTGGAATGAGCTGTGCCACACCGTCGTCATCTGTGTATGACACGTCGCGTTTTGTTTTCACTGAGCCGTGCTGCACATATATGAACTGGGCTTTACCTTGCCAGCCTGCATCAATGTCAATGGCATCGTCTTGTGTGTCAGTTACTATGATGTGTTTGATGTTGGCAGCACCACCAAAGAACTCGATGCCATCATCAAAGCCTTGGTGAATATGCACAAACTCAAAGCTTGAGCCTGAGCCTACAGCATTGAGTGTGAGTGAGTTAAGGTCATCGCCAGCACCGCCTTCACGCGGGCCTGAGCCTGCATAAAACACGTGAGCATATTTAATGGTGCCGCTAGAGTCTGCATTATTGCTGCCACCATAGTTAGAAGTGATCCCTTCCGACTTAGCGTTACACAGGTTTTCAGCACGCTGGGCATTAGTACATTGGTTAGTTAAACCCATGCCATTGATCATGATGCCACCCCAGTCCGCAAATTGTGGGCCTGAGTTATCTAAATCAAATGCATCGAATTCTTTTGCAGAAGTGAATCGTACAGGGCTATCGGCTGTGCCAACCGCGTTAATTTTAGCGCCACGTGCGATACGAATAATCGCTTCACCTGATGTGAACGCAAGCGTTGTACCTGGTGCTACCGAAAGCGTTGGACCATTTGTTTCAACAGTACAACCGGTTGATGTGTCACAGTTTTTACCAATTTGTAGCGCCCCTTTAAAGACATGGGCACCGCCACCTGCGAGTGGCTCAAAGCTGATGTCCTGTGTAATTTCTAAGTTCTTACCGGCAAAGTCAGTCCCATACACACAGTGCGGCGCCTGGAAAGTACCTTGCACTTGTGTGCCCGATACAGTGCGGGTAACACACGGGTTAGTGTCTGCGTTATCGTCATTCCCTGACTGACCGCCAGAATTATTTGTGGTGTTGTTAGAATTATTAACGCTGCTGTCATTCACAGTTGGGGTAATTTCAATGTCACCACCACATGCTGCTAATGCAACGGTTGAAGCCACAAGGCTGACCTTGAATAAGTCAGATAATTTCATTTTAAACTCCGTGTTTTATATATTTATTAAGTGCAAAAAATCTAAACACAAAGTTAAAGGCACTGTGTGACACTCAAGTGACACTTTATTAAAATAAAAATGACACTTTATTAAATAGTTAGTTAATAGTTTTTTTCAAAAACAAAAAGCCAGCATAGTGCTGACTTTTAATTCATGCTTGGGAATAAATTAAAGCAAAGCGGTTTTTAATATTTCTGCGGTTTGCTTTTCACTTTTAACGTATTTTATCCACTGTTTAGCGAGGCGTTTGGCTTTTGCGTGCTTTTCGGCTTGCTCAAAAGCTAATATGGCGGCATCAAAATGCGCCAAATGATATTGCGCCATGCCTAAGGCAATGTATGACTGACTTTCATCGGCCATCCCGCCCTTTTTCAGTGCAGCACGGGCACTGTCTGCCGCCTCATCGTACTGCTCGGTATTGATGTAAAGCTCGGCAAGACGTTGATCAAATTGCCCATGCTCCGTGTTCTTTGCCGCTGATTTAAAATGCTCTATGGCCTCCTTAAATTCATTCGCCTGGGCGTAGGCTTCAGCAATAAACGCATGGGTTTTAGGGGTCTCATCAATTACTTGCTTGCGTTGGGCTTGTGCTAGTAACTTCGCAGATTGATAGGGTAACGCATTATAAAGGTACACTTGAGCAAGCAAGGTGATGTCTGATTTTTTAGTAATGTACCCTTGTTGATAAGCCGCCTCTAAGGTAGCGAGCTGCTTTTCCTCTTGACCAATCTCGCCATACATAGCACCAAGTTGTACCCAGTATTCTGGCTTATTAAAACGCATGACCATGCGTTCAAGTACCTGGGTGACTGCTTTTTGATCCCCTAACGCATAATGTACTGCACGCTCTAATACCAACCAGTTTTCTTTTAGCGGCAGGTTCTTTTCAGTACTTAATTGATAAAGCGCATTAATGCTTTTTAATGCCTTTTTATATTCTTTGTTTTGATAGTAAGCTTGCGCTTCAAGCATATAAAAAGCATCATTTAAATCAGAGGGCTTTGCTTTTTTATATCTTTCTAAAAAACCCAGGGCGCCAGCATATTCTTCACGCGCCATAGATAATTGCGCCAAACTAAATAACGTGCTATGTAATAGTGAATCGGGAATAGCGTCTATATTAACCACGTGTTCAAATGCAGCCATTGCCTTATCAAGCGCTTTATTATTGTAATGAATAAAGCCATAGAAGTTATACATCATGGCACGCTCGTAATCGTTCATTGAGCTAGCCCTTTTCTTCACTGCATCTAACGCTTCGAGCCCCGCAGCAGCATCCCCGTCATCAGCGAGTTTTTGGGCGCGTGCCAACTGGCTATACACTTTATTTCTAAGTGCCGGTACGCGCTTGGTGCTCTGCTCATTGGCATAGGCACTTTGTATCGTCACATCTGGATGCATAGAAATAAACACAGGGACACTGCTTAAAAGCAAGCTTAAGAGCCCCGATGATAATAATGCTTTCACGTTAACCATGGTCGCCTCTTTGTTGTTAACCATTAATTTCAAAGGTGATTTTATGCTGTACACCTGACACATCGACCGCCTCACCGTTGACGATACGCGGCTTATATTTGAATTTTAAGGCAGCATCCATTGCTGCCCGCTCAAATATATTAGCTGGCACGGCTTCAATCACCTCAGGGCTGGCTACCGCGCCACTTTTAGTCACTGTGAAAGACACAATCACATACCCTTCAATGCCACGGCTAAGCGCTCGCCTTGGGTAAACAGGTGCCACTTTGACAACAGGCAAATACTCGCCATCACTGGACTCAAGCCCAAGGCCTCCAGCAAGCCCAACATCCGCTTCCACATTGGCTGAAAAGTCATACGACTCCCCTTGCCCTGCTAAGCTATCCGTACTGGTTTGTGGCGCAACCAATGGCGGCGGTGGCGTTTGAGGTTTAGGCGGCTTTTGCGGTTTTCGCTCTTTTTTCTGTACTTGCTCTTCTTGCTTTAGACGCACAAAATCAAGCACATTACCTTTAACGGGCTCAGTTACTGTGCCTGAGCCTGTATTAATTAAGGCTTGCATGCCATAAAAGAGCACTAGAGTGATGACAAAAGCGACCACTAGGGCAACAAGGTATCGCATTAGCCTCAGCCCTCTTGTGTCGCAATAGACACATCAAAGACGCCTGCGGCGCGTGCAGAGTCCATGACTTGGATAAGAAGTGCCGTGGTGGCTTTTTCATCGGCCTGGATCACCACACTGCCCTGCGGATTTTCTGCTTTTAAACGTTCAATATTGGCTTGAACTGCGCGTTTATCCACTTGGCGTTTATTGATCCAAATCTCGCCTGTGTCAGAAATGGCGACCAAAATACTGGCGCGGTCTTTTTTAACGGCAGTAGCCGCTTCAGGGCGGTTCACGTCAATCCCTGATTCTTTGACAAAGGATGCAGTCACAATAAAAAAGATGAGCATGATAAACACCACATCCAACATGGGTGTCATGTTAATTTCTTCGCTGTCGTCTTCATTAAATAAATGAGCTAATGGGGCTCTCATGGGTCTCTCCTTTGCTGACCTAATGCGCCAGCACTAATTTATCTTCGAGTAAAGCCACTTCACGCTTGGCTTTGCGGCTTAAATAAGTGGATGCGAACACCCCAGAAAGCGCGCCGACCATACCGGCCATGGTAGGGATGGTGGCTTTGGACACACCCGACGCCATACCACGAGCACTGCCCGTGCCTGTGATTGCCATCACATCAAATACTTCGATCATGCCTGTCACAGTGCCAAGTAAGCCCAGTAAAGGGCACACTGCCACCATCACATTGATCAGTGGTAAATGCTGATTCAGCTTGCCTTTGCTGCGCGACACCATGGCCTCGCGCACTTGTTTCGCGGGCCATGAGCTTTTATCTGTACGGGTATGCCAGTGTGATTGCACTGCCTGTTTTTGGGCGCGGTAGCCGTAAAAAAAGTAAATGAATCGCTCTAAAATCAATAACCACATGGCAAAAATCAACACACCGATGGCAAACAACACACTGCCACCGGTATCGAGAAAATCGCGAATGGCATTGATGGCATCAATTAAGGGCACCATGCCTTAAGCTCCTCGCTCGCTGCGCTCTGCGATGATCCCTGCGCTTTGCTCTTGCAAAATCATTAACAGGTTTTTAGAGCGCGTGTTAAGTAAGGTGTATAAAAACACGCTAGGGATGGCCACAACTAAGCCAAGTACTGTGGTGACTAGCGCTTGTGAAATGCCGCCTGCCATGAGTTTTGGGTCACCAGTACCAAACAAGGTGATGGCTTGGAAAGTGTTGATCATTCCAGTGACAGTACCGAGCAGGCCTAATAACGGCGCGACCACGGAAATGATTTTAATGAGTGTGAGGTTCTGGGTGATTTTGGGCATTTCACGCAAAATGGCTTCAGATAGCTTCAGCTCTAAGGTGTCGTAACTGACATCGGGGTAGCTGTCTTTAACTTTCATCACACGCCCAAGGGGGTTGTCGTCACGCGCCACGTCTTCTTTGAGCTGACGATTAATTTTACGGCCCATGAGCGTCAGTGAAATGAATCGCTCAAGTGCAATGAGTAAGGCAATCACACCCACAGCTAAAATCACATAGCCCACTTCAGCACCTTGTTGAACACGCTCTTTCACGCTGGGGGCTTGTACTAGCAGCCCTAAGATCGCACCACCTGTTGGGTCTAGCGCAAAATCCACACGGGCCGCATCACTTTGCTCAAGCGCTTGTGCACTTGCCATCACCCGGCTTGAGGGCTGTCGCGTTAGCTCAGATAAAGCATCAAGCCCAGCGTTATATTCTAAGTATTTGCCATCAGACACTAAATTAAACGCACCTACGCGAATGACGTTTTGCGTTTGTTCAGCGCCGCCACTAACGATGACACTACGCTCAAAGCGCTCAATTTGGCCTTGCTCTGTCATTTCCCTTTGTAGCTCAAACCACACTTGCTCTATGTCTTCGATGGACGCCAGTTTGGAGGTGGAACCCATTTTTTGTGCAAGCTCGTCCATAAACTGGCTGCGGTTTGGCCACTGCGCCGACACAGGTGAGGTCATAAAGGTGCTGCTAGCATCCCCTGCCACTTGCTGTAATACACCAAACAGCTCTTTTAGTGAGCCCATACGTTTTGATAACGCATCCGAAAGGTTGGCAAGGGCAATGTCGTTTTCTTCAAATTGACGCTCAAGCTGAGTGGATTTTGCCAACATGGCATCACGTGACTGACGGGTTTCGCTTAATAACGCGAGTTGATCAGAATTTGCGGCCATAAAACGCGCTTCACGCGCCTGATTTTCTGCCGACTGTGCGGCTTTTCCTTGCTCCAGCTGGTTTAACAAAGCATCTAAATCTAAGGCTGTGTTAGCCTCTGAAGCCATACTAGTGATGCCAAGAGTGAGCGCTAACGTCAGTGTTTTTATCATATTTAGTGTACGAGTCATGATAGGTTTCCTTACAGCGTACTTACCGGCAAAGTGAGAAGATCCGGGGCGAGTTGTTTGCGTGCGATACGCAATCCTTTATTGATTTGTGCAAGGTGCGTGTCTGGTAAGCTGTGCCAGGTTTTACTTGCTTTATCCCACACCCCTGCGCTTTGACCATCTCGGGTAAGATAAAGCAGCTCAAGGCGCCCTATGCGTAAAAAGTCCACTTCGCGACTTTGACCATCTATTTCCAGCATGGCGGTGTAGGCTTCGATTGTGCGGCCATAATCCACCTCAATTTGATAGGCTTCTAGCACACGACGAAACTTTTCACTGACGGCCACATCCGCGCGGTCCATCATGCTTTTTAAAGAGGCAATGCGCTTTGCACGCTCAGCCATCAAAAAGGGCACATCGAGTGCGACAAATTCATCTAACCCTTGGATCATGCGTAACATCAACGGGGTGATTTGGCGTTCAATCACAGACACCTTATCCATGGAGGCATGGATTTCATCCATTTCAAGCAGTTGGTTTTGCACTTGTTTGGTGAGCTGCGCGTTATAAATGGCAAGGCCATCCATTTCTTTGTTTAGCGCGCGAAAGGCGTTTAAGCGTGATGCCATCTCATCACTGATGGCATTAATTTTTTGTTGTGATTGTTTGGCGAGTTGATTGATTTCAGCACTTTTTTGCTGCGCTTGTTCTAATTCTGTGGCGTAAACTGAGCTTGAAACACCCAAAATCGCCACACATACCCAAGGTTTAAACCCCATCATTGGCATACCCTAATGTGTCATTGTGATTAAGTTAGGGCAAGTCTACGGGGCTTAAATGACATCCTTGTTTCTGATTTAATACACTTTTTTGACCCCTGTCATACAGTTGCAATCCAACTGTCACATTGAGTGCTTGGGGTGCACTTGGTAAGCGGTTTTGTCATCACGTACTGTGGCTTTTTCAATTTTAAGCACCAAGGTATGCGCCAAAATCCGTTTTAACCATATAGCGCCAAGTTTTTGCTCACACCATGCAGCAAAGCGAATATTCCATTTTGCTTGCTCAAGGTTTGGCGATAAAAAGCCATAGTTAATGTAATTTGCTTGTGTGACCAAAAAGCCATTTTCTAAAAGGAGTTTGGTTATTTCTTCCAAAGACCAGTGTTTGTGATAATTCCACGCGGTCGCACTGACTGGGCGACGTAACAGTTTTTTTAATAAGCGCGCGACAAAGCGGTCACACTTAAAGAGTTTACGAAACAAAGAGCCTTTATTAGGCACTGTGATGATGGCCACCCCATTGGGAGCCAAAACGCGATAAAACTCGGACAAGGCACTGCTCGCTTGCTCTATGTATTCAAGTAGCCCCATAGAAACAAGCACCTGGAAGCTATTA
>JBGTXC010000060.1:0-12670 GCA_041937835.1 Alteromonadaceae bacterium
AGGCCAAACTTGCATGTAGCCTTCAGCCGTGACTATGTCGTTGGCAGCAGCAAAGTCTGACGTAATGGGCACAATCTTCACTTTATCTTTAAAGGTATTTAAAAGGTGTTCACACACAGCTTGGTTTTCAATCGGTGACAAGGTGCAGGTTGAATACACTAATCGGCCGCCGGTTTTTAAAGCATAAAAGGCGCTTTCGATCAGTGACTTTTGTACATCACTGATTGCTTCACAGCTTTCAATGGACCAGTTTTTTAACGCATCTGGGTCTTTACGCACTGTGCCTTCGCCTGAGCATGGCGCATCAAGGAGGATATGACTAAAGCGCTCAGGCATGTAACTGCCAAAAATCGCGGCATCAAAATGTGATGTTGCACAGTTACGTACGCCAAGGCGCTGCAAGGTGGCAGCAAGCACTTTAAGGCGTGAGCTACTGAATTCATTAGCCACCAGCACTCCTTGGTTTTGCATGTGAGCGGCAATTTGGGAGGTTTTTGACCCAGGTGCTGACGCCATATCCAGCACACAATCGAAATCGTTATCATCAAAAAGGAGCTCAGGCGGTACCATGGAGCTTGCCTCTTGAATATAGATGCAGCCTGCTAGAAGTAGATCCGTACTGCCTAGGGGCAGGGCGTTTTCCTCATCTTCTGGGCGTGTTAGCCAAAAACCCGTTTCGCACCAAGGCACTTGGCTTAATTGCCAGTCCCGTGCTTTTGCCTCTTCTTTAAAATCATCCACGCTCATTTTTAAGGTATTAACGCGAATAGACTTTCTCAAAGGGCGTCGGCACGCCGCTAAAAAGTCATCCATATTTAAATGAGCGGGCAAATAGTTAGCCACTGAGGCAATAAAGTCGTCTGGGATAAAAGGCGAGTAAGCAGTGTTCACAATGAAGCTCGTTGGCAATTTTGCCGCTAGTGTAGCAAGCACAAAAAAAAAGGCGAGTGTGACTCGCCTTTTCTATTTTTAAACTGGGCGTTAACGCAGCAAGTGTAAGAAATGCATGTGCTTATGGTATTGATCTATGATGTCGTTGATTACCGCATCTTTTGACCAGCCCATGACATCGTAATCTTGCCCACCTTCGCGTAAATGCACTTCAGCACGATAATAACGCTGGGTTTCATCCACATCGGCATCACTTAACCCTTCAGGAATAATATAAGAGGGCTTCACATAAGAGCGGGATTTAATTTGGTAAATAAAATCATGCTCTTCACCATGATGCACACGTAAACTCACAACATTTTCGTCATCTTGGGTAATGCTTGAGTCGATGCCATTGCTTTTCAGCTCTTTGGCGACTGCCTCAAAAGCAGGCTCGGCAATCTTATTCAAAAAGCGGGTAACATTGGCTTTAGAGGGGTAATCCACAATCGTGCCTAAGCGCGATTGCCAGTCTGGTCCTGCGTCATTATGGTTACTCGGCATAGACGGAATAGGGATGTGTAAAGAGTCCCGCTTGGCAATATCCACTTGGAGTGCCCGTATTAAGCCCCAAGTGGCCACTAATAAGACACACGCAAAGGGTAAGGCACTTGCAATGGTCATGGTTTGTAACGCGCCTAAACCGCCAGCTAAAAGCAGGGCAGTGGCAACCACACCTTCACCGGATGCCCAGTAAACGCGCTGCCAAATTGGGGTATTGTCTTTACCGTTTGAGCACAGCATATCAACCACCATAGAGCCTGAGTCAGAGCTAGTCACAAAAAAGACGATTACCATACAGGTAGCAACAAAGGACAATACGCCAGACAGAGGAAATTGCTCTAAAAACGCGAATAAGGAAATCGACACGTCTTTTGATACCGCATCTGCTAGGCTTTGCAGCCCCTCATTCATGATGAAATTAATGGCTGAATTACCAAAAAAAGTCATCCACATTAAGGTAAAGCCAGTAGGAATGAACAAGACCCCCATAGCAAATTCACGAATGGTACGCCCGCGAGATACGCGTGCAATAAATAAACCCACAAAGGGTGCCCATGACATCCACCAACCCCAATAGAGTATGGTCCAGCCACCTAGCCATTCGGTTTTTTGATAAGCAAAGAGGTTAAAGGTTTTTCTGACTATGTCTGAAGCGTAATCCCCCACGTTTTGCACAAATGCTTGCAACAAATACACGGTAGGGCCCAAGATCAACACAAATAAAAGCAGTAAAACGGCAAGCCCCATGTTGAGCTCAGATAAGCGGCGAATGCCTTTATCAAGGCCTGTTGTGACCGAGACGATGGCAAGTAAGGTGACGCCAATGATCAAAAACACTTGCACAGTCGTGGATACGGGCACATCAAATAAATAATTTAAGCCAGAGTTGACCTGCAGTACGCCATAACCAAGGGACGTGGCCACCCCGAACACAGTGCCAATTACCGCAAAGATATCCACCGCATGGCCAATAGGCCCATAAATCTTATCACCAATAAGTGGATATAAAGCGCTTCGTAGCGTCAGCGGCAAACCGTGGCGATAGCTGAAAAATGCCAATATGAGCGCGACTATGGCATAAATTGCCCAGGCATGAAGCCCCCAATGAAAGAAGGTGATCTTCATCGCTTCTCGCACCGCCTCAACAGAGCCAGCTTCAGCGGATGGCGGCGACACATAGTGCATAACAGGCTCTGCCACACCAAAAAACATTAAGCCAATGCCCATACCAGCAGAAAACAGCATGGCAAACCAAGTGGTGTAGGAATAATCGGGTGTGGCGTGATCAGGCCCAAGTTTGATATCGCCATAGCGTGATAAACCCAAAAACGCCACAGTGATGAGAATGATGGCCACCGCTAAAACGTAAAACCAACTGCCATTTTTCACAATCACAGCTTGGAGTTGATTAAAAACCCCATTAGCAAGCTCAGGGGCAAAGGCAGCAAACAAGACTAAAGCGATGACAAGGCAAGATGCCGGATAAAACACCGCTGGGTTAAATCGCGCGACTTCAGGTTTGTCTGTCATAACACACACTTTTAATGAGTAAAAACGTGTTATCAGCTTAGCACAGGGAGCTTAAACCATAGTATGTAAGCGAGTTTAAACGCCTGATTCATCACCAATTAAGTTGCAAAGGCTAATATTATGCTAACCAAAGAAGGAGAGCATGTATGAAAAATGTGATGGTACTTTTGAGCCTTTGCTTTTTAGCTGCCTGTGGCAGTACCCCAGACTATAAAGAAGCTAAAAATGACCAAAGCCCGGGATATTTTGAGCGGCAATTGACTGAAAACCAATACCGTATTGGTTTTGTGGGTAAAAACGGCATGTCAGAGAGCAAAGTGAAAGACTTTGCTTTACTTCGCGCTGCTGAAGTGACCCTTGATAAGGGGTATGATTGGTTCATGATATTGGGTGATGCCAGCTCACAAAAAACCACGGAGCGCACGCGCATCGAGCCCAGTGTACGCCACCATCATGTATCCCGCAGCTGTGGTTTGCTTGGCTGTACTACAACCCATTCTCCCGCCTCTTTTGGTATGAGTGTGGCAAGTATCAGCGAGTCAAACCAGTATAAAACCAGCCTTGAGATCAGCATGGGTAAAGGTGAGCCCAAAGACGCAAACCGCGTTTTTGACGCCAAAGCTTTAAAAGAAAACTTAGCAATGCAGCTTTTAAAAAATGAAAAGTAGACTGAATGTATTCTGACTTTTCTTAACTTAGCACCGCACTGTTCGCGGTGCTTTTTTACATAAACTGAGTGACTCAGTGAAAAGATGAAACCTCTGTGCTTACAAGGTGTTAACTGCATGGTAAACTGAGCGCAAAGCACCGTATTAAGGGATTAAAGATGTCGAGCATGGCCAGTTTGTTCATTGGTCTTAGGTATAGTCGCGCAAAATCAAAAAGTGGCCATACGCAGGGGTTCATTTCATTTATTTCCTTTTTTTCTATTGCTGGGATTGCCCTTGGCTTAACGGCGCTTATTACCGTCAGTGCTGTGATGAATGGTTTTGAGGCCCGTTTAAAAAACGCCTTATTAGGCATGGTGGCCCACATTGAAGTTTCTAGCCTTGCCAAAGCACCTGAGCTTAAAGCGGAATTATTAAAAGACCCAAAAGTGCTGAGCATAGAGCCACATTACGCACTTGAAGCTGTGATCCAAAGTGAAAACCACCTAGAAGGCGTCAGGCTTGGCACCATCAGTGACAAAACCTTAGCAAACCAAGAAATGACGCTTCATTATGGCTCGTGGAAAGCCCTAAATGATAAGCGCTATGGCATTGGCATCAGTTATTACTTAAGTCAGAAATTATCAGTGAATGTGGGCGATACCTTGCGAGTCACCATTCCAAGTCGCTCTCGCATGACCCCATTAGGCAGAATACCTGCCACCCGGTTATTTGAAGTGCGCACCATTTTTAGTACCAGCTCACAAGCGGACTTAGTCATGGCATTTACCTCAGTTGAGTCCATTGCGCGTGTGCTTGGTCAAAAAGGTGCAAGCCCTCAAGATAAAATCCAATTAAAAGATCCATTTTTAGTCGAAGAGGTACTCACTCATTACCCAAGGCTTAAGAATGACTTTGACGCGAGTACGTGGCAAAAATCCCAAGGCGCGCTGTTTAGTGCGGTTGCCATGGAAAAGCGCATGATGGGACTCATGATGTTTTTAATTGTGCTGGTGGCCGTGTTTAACATCATCAGTGCCCTGTCGATGATGGTGAACCAAAAAACAGCGGAAGTGGCCATCTTACAAACCTTGGGCTTAAGCCAAGGGCAGGTACAATGGGTCTTTATTATTCAAGGCCTTTATAACGGTGTGCTAGGCACACTGATTGGTACTGTTATCGGCATTGCCTTAGCCCTTAATATTAACGACATTATCCAAGTACTTAATTTAGCTGCGTTTAACAACTTATCGTTAAGTGTGGTATTGGATTACGGTTTTATCGCCTTGATGGCGTTTGGGGCTGTGTGTTTAAGTTTTTTAGCGACCCTGATGCCTGCGTATCGTGCGGCATCGATTCAACCTGCTGAGGTATTAAGGTATGAATAATCCTGTCATTCAATGCGATAACGTCACCAAAACGTATCAAGATGGTGAACAAAGTATCTCAGTACTTAAGGGCATTTCGCTCACAATTCATCAAGGCGAAAGTGTGGCTATTGTGGGCGCCAGTGGTTCAGGGAAAAGCACCTTACTGCATTTACTTGGTACCTTGGAGCTACCCAGCTCTGGTGACATTACCATTGCAGGGAAAGACGTGCTGAGCATAAAAGGGAAGCAAAAAGCCGATTTCAGAAATCAGAGCCTGGGCTTTATTTATCAGTTTCATCATTTATTGGCTGAGTTTTCCGCTCTTGAGAATGTCGCTATGCCGCTCATTATTCGCGGTGAAAAGAAAACTGAGGCGTTAAAGCGCGCTGAAGCCATGTGTGAGCGAGTAGGGCTTAAGCATCGCTTGCATCATTTGCCTGCGCAAATGTCAGGTGGTGAGCGCCAACGTGCTGCCATTGCTCGCGCTGTGGTGGGTGAGCCTGCATTAGTACTTGCTGATGAACCCACAGGTAATTTAGACAAAGAAAACGCCGAAGCTGTGATGGCGCTCATTCAAGAGCTAAACCAAACCATAGGTACCAGTTTTGTGGTGGTGACACACGATTTAAACTTAGCGCAGCGATTGAACCGCGTGGTCACCTTAGATGATGGCCAGCTTGTTAAAGGTGATGTATGACCAGCCGTTGGCTTGCCAAGCGTTTACACAGTAAAACCAATACCAAAGCGGCCAGTCGTTTTATTTCAAAAGCATCCACCTTAGGCATAGCGCTTGGGGTAACGGTTTTACTGGTTGCCATGTCTGTGATTAATGGCTTTGAAAAGGCGTTAAAAGAAGAGCTCTTAACCCATGTGGCGCATTTAAGTTATAAAACGCCGCAAGGGAGTTTTCGTGATTGGCAAAACACCCAAAGTGTCCTTGCAAGGCACCCTGATGTGATTGGAGTGAGCCCCGCGCTGAGTCAAAAAGCCATGGTGGGTAAAAACGAGCAGCTAAAGGCGGTGTCTGTGGATGGCATTTTACCGAGTGAATATGCCAAGGCGTTTACTGCGCTAGAAGACAAGTTACACGGAAAACCGATTAGTGGTTTAGAAAAGGGGCAAGCCGTTTTAGGTGACAGCGCACTTAAGGCTCTTGGTGCAAACATTGGTGATACCGTGACTTTGTACTTACAAAAACCCGGACAAAGTGGGTTCGCTGCCCCCATTCGTGTGTCGTTAGAGGTAGTAAGTAGTGTGAGTTTAGGCGAGTCTCTAGATAGCCAACTTTTGCTAGTGCACTTAGGTACCTTACATGATGCGCTTAATCTTCCTGCAAATTATGTGACCGACATCACAGTGCAATTGAGCGATCCTTATTTAGCTTCGAACTTGGCGATGACCTTAGGCTATCAAATTGAAGACTTTGTGTATGTCAGCTCGTGGCTTTCAAGCCAAGGCGCAATTTATAACGATATACAGCTGGTGCGTTTTATTGTGTATGTGGTGGTATTACTCATCATTGCCGTAGCCAGTTTTAATTTGGTTTCAACCTTAGTGATGTCGGTACAAGAAAAGCTCAGTGCCATTGCAATTTTAATGACCATGGGCGCAACCAGTGCACTTATCATTCGCACGTTTTTATTCTCAGGGCTGCGTTATGCGTTAGTGGGGTTAGTGCTAGGCACATTAGTGGGCACAGTGTTGTCACTCACCATTAGCGATTTATACCTTGGTTGGCAAACCCTGACAGGGCAAAACCTATTAGGGCAAACTTATTTTGTGGATTACTTGCCATCAGAGTTTAATCCTTACCTAATTCCTGTGATTTGGTGCGTGACTTTAATGCTTGCCTTACTTGCAAGTGTGTATCCGGCGCTTAAAGCCACGAAGGTGGATCCTGCACACGTGCTTGGTCATTAGTTGAGCAATCGCGCGTGAGGGCTGGATTACTCCTTGATAACGTCTCTGTTACATTTTACAGTGGCTAAAACCGATAAGGATGTATCATGACAGAGCAAACACAATCACAGGCGCAGCCATCGCCTGAAGAGTTAGAGCAAGCTTTCCAACAATGGCAACGTGAGATGTTCCAGCGTGCCCAAAGTTACCTCGCGGATAAGGGGGTCATCGCTGATGTGGTGTTAGATAAAGAATGCCGTTTACTGCCGCCTTTATGTGCCGTGTGGAAAATGAAAGCCACCAATGGTAAGCGTTATTGGGTTTTAACCGGTCGTTTACCGTCTGATCACGCTGAAGTAAGCGCTGCAGATACTGCCCGTGATGCCTTACGTTACTTCTCTTTGCAGTGGCAACTCAAAGCCGATGAACTGATGGCATCTGGCCTAAAAGAAAAAGCCCAACTGGACTTTGCTAACCTATTGGTTAACCGTGCCCATGGGCTTTATGAGATGTATGAGCGTGACGACTTGTGGACTAATGCACAAGCGTAAATGGCTCAGGGGTGAATTTATCAATCGGGCAGACTAACCGCTGCCGCGCAATACCCGCTTCCATAAATACATGACCGTTTTGTTCAAACCCTACTTGGGTAAAACGGTCAACTTCCTGCAATACACAATTGATTGCGATTTTTTGCAACCCTTGCTTTTTGGCGATCACTGCCAGTTTTTGAAACATTAAGTTGAATAAATGTTTATTCCTGTGCCCGCGCAAAACTGCAGCGCGACCTATTAAGCCATCTTGGCAAAGCCGAGCAGTTGCGACTGGGGTGTCGCAACTATCATCTATGATCACTATGTGCTTGGCTTGGGTGTCCTCTTGGTCAAATTCAACATCGGGGGGGATGTGGTACTCACACACAAAAACACGTTCGCGAAGGGCTTTTAGTGTATGGTGCCTTTGTTGCCATGAAACCGTACGACACAAATAGGCCATTGGAGACTCCTCATTACTCAGTAAACCATAACCCCTCATTTAATAGTGTAGTCAATAAGTGAATAAATTGTGGGTTACTTGTTAATTCATCAATGTCCAATGCAGTAAAGGCATCGCTTTCAGCAAAGGTAGCAATGGCCGAGGCTAACTCTTTTGGCAAAACTGTGTATTCGCCACAGCAACTTACAGTGACTGTATCGCCTGTTACTCGGTATAAGGCTCTGACCCCCGCAGTTTTATAAAAAGTCACGCCCTCAGCAAGTAGGTTGGTGACTTCAGTGGCTGTGTATGGATCCTCAGCAGGTAAAATATCCATCTCATGTTTTGCCATACTAAGCTCACGCACTAACCAGTGTTCGAAATCTGGGGTATCGAGGGCTTGTTTTATTAAAGCCTTAATGGCAGTCACTTCATCATCTGCGATGGCTGCACCATGTCTGCCATCGGCTCTTTGTCCGTCTTGATAACGCGTTTTGCCTTTGTCTTCGTCAATTAAATGATCAGCAAAGGTAGTTAATAATTCAGTCTGACTTGGGGCGCGAAAACCTACTGAGTAATTCATCGCAGGCGTAATGGCGTAGCCTTCATGTGGCGCACCCGGTGGGATATAAAGGATGTCACCTGGGCTTAATGCTTCATCGATAATCGCCTCAAACGGGCGTACTTGAAGTAAGTTATTACAAGGTACATGGGTTTCAAGTTGGTGGTTTACTGAACCTACGCGCCAACGGCGACTTCCTTGACCTTGAATAATAAACACATCGTATTGATCTGAGTGTGGTCCTACACCGCCATCTGGGGTTGAGAAGCTCACCATTAAGTCGTCTATTCGCCACTTAGGTAAAAAATTAAAGGTATCTAGCAGGGCTTTAGCTTCAGGGTGCCAATGATCTACTGCTTGCACAAGTAGAGTACTGTGTGATTCTCCAAGAAGAGCGAAATCTTGAAATGGCCCTTGGTGTACCTGCCATTTTTGCTCAGTGTTTTGGCACACAATGCGTGATTCAATGCCTTCTTCTTCAGTGGCAAGGCCTGCTAGCTCTTCGGGTGTGAGTGGGTCGATAAAATCTGCAAAGCCTGCTTTTATAAGGCACGGCTTTTTTTGCCAGTATTCAGATAAAAACGTTTCAAGAGAAAGTGGCTTTCCATTATCGTTAAATGCGATTGTCATAGTGTTTCCAAAACAAAAAAGGCGAAAGCAGCTGTAATACAGTGACGCCTTCGCCTTAAAAGAGTAATTATCAATTTAGCTAATTATACAAGCTCATCCACAAAGGCTGCAGCACGGCCAATGTAATTTGCAGGAGTAAGCTGTTTAAGCTCAGCTTTCACTGTATCTGGCAGTGCTAAACCGTCAATGAACTCAGCCATAATGGTGCTGTTAACACGCTTGCCGCGGGTCAGCTCTTTAAGCTTTTCGTACGGCTTTTCAATACCATAGCGGCGCATGACTGTTTGAATTGGCTCAGCTAGTAGCTCCCAGTTTTGGTCAAGCTCAGCGAGTAAGCCTGCTTCATTTACTTCCAGTTTGCTTAAGCCTTTTAAGGTCGATGCATAAGCAATTAAGCTGTAACCCATACCCACACCTAAGTTGCGTAACACAGTGGAGTCAGTGAGGTCACGCTGCCAACGAGACACAGGAAGCTTTTGCGAAAGGTGCGCAAAAATGGCATTGGCTAGGCCTAAGTTACCTTCCGAGTTTTCAAAGTCGATCGGGTTAACTTTATGCGGCATGGTTGATGAGCCAATTTCGCCTTTAATGGTCTTTTGTTTAAAGTGGTTAAGGGCAATGTAACCCCATACGTCACGGTCAAAATCTAACAAAATGGTGTTAAAGCGGGCGATGGCATCAAATAGCTCGGCAATGTAGTCATGCGGTTCAATTTGCGTGGTGTAGGCGTTCCAAGTGATGCCTAAGCTGCTCACAAAGGTATTCGCATGTTGGTGCCAGTCATACTCAGGGTAGGCTGATAAGTGCGCGTTGTAATTACCTACTGCACCATTGATCTTACCTAAAATAGCCACTTCAGCAATGGCATCACGCTGGCGCTTTAAACGCATGTAGACGTTAGCGAACTCTTTACCCATAGTCGAAGGTGACGCAGGCTGACCATGAGTACGGGTCATCATCGCAATATCACGGTAGGCGATAGCTTGCTGTTTGATTTCAGCCAATAGCTTGTCGCAGTATGGGAGTAATACGGTGTCGCGTGCTTCTGTGAGCATTAAAGCATGTGACAAGTTGTTGATGTCTTCTGAGGTGCAGGCAAAATGAATGAATTCATTAATGGCATTGAGTGTGGCATTGCTTGCCACTTTTTCTTTTAAGAAGTACTCAACGGCTTTTACATCGTGATTAGTGGTGCGTTCAATCTCTTTTACACGCGCTGCATCGGCTTCACTAAATTCACTGATGATACGCTCTAATAACGCGTTGGCTTCATCATCAAATTTTGGCACTTCCTTGATGCCTTCAGCATTAGCAAGGGCCTGTAGCCAACGAACTTCAACAATGACCCGATACTTAATGAGACCAAACTCACTAAAAATACTTCTTAACTCGGTGGTTTTGCTGCCATAGCGGCCATCCACTGGAGAGATTGCAGTTAATGCAGAAAGCTCCATGATTACTCCTAGTTTACTTGAACGATTTGATTAGAGTCTTGCTTTAGCGGCTTTAACCATAGCCCCTTTGGCGAAAATAAAGTGTCGACGTTTACCACCTAGTTGGCGCCATAGTACGGCTGCACGAATACCTGCTAAGAGCAAAGCACGAATGGTGTGCTGTACATGGGTTTGCTTCAAAAGAGCAGGTTGACCAAATACTTGAATGCGTGGGCCAAGCACAGAAATATGTTGCGAGTAGGTGTTAGCAAAGGCTTCTAGCATGGCGCTGTCAGTGAGCTCAAAATGATCCGCTTTGCGTTTTAATTCATCAATCGCGGCACCTAACTCATTCATGGCGCCGTTGCGTCCAGCAAGGTGGCGCTCTAACTGAATCAAACTACCCACATACTTAACGGTGTCGATGCTTTTGCTGTTACCCGAGTCGAGTTGGTCGACAATAGCGCGGTAGCCCGCTTTTAAAACACTGGCATCTGAATAAATGCTCTCGGCAGAGTCGGGGTTAGTCGTAAGTACACTGCCAAGCATGACCTTGAGGCTATGCTCATCACACTGACCAGTTTGACCGACTTGTTGTACGAGCTGGGCAATGCGTGCCATTGCCCCAAGTGCGATGATGGCTTGCATTAGCGGATCACCGCTTCAATGATGCCACCACCTAAACACACTTCGCCATCGTAAAATACCGCTGATTGACCCGGAGTTACGGCTTTTTGTGGCTCATCAAATAACACACGTGCTTGATTGTCATCACCGACCACCACAGTACAGGCAATGTCGGTTTGGCGATAACGGGTTTTTACGGTTAAACGAGCACTGCCTTTTGGCCCTAGGCGGTCAACCCAATGCAGTTGGTTAGCAACTAGGCCATTACTATAAAGGCGAGGGTGATCAGAGCCTTGGCCAACCACAAGCACATTGCGTTCGATGTCTTTATCGACCACATACCATGGCTCACCTGAACCTTCTTTCATACCACCGATTAATAGGCCTTTACGCTGCCCTAGCGTGTGGTACATCAAACCTTCATGTTGGCCAACTTCATTGCCTTCGGTGTCTTCGATTTTACCAGGCTGCGCTGGTAAGTAGCGGGCTAAAAAGTCTTTAAATTTACGCTCACCGATAAAACAAATGCCGGTTGAGTCTTTTTTATCATGCGTGACTAGCCCTTGCTCTTCTGCAATTTTGCGAACTTCTGGCTTAGGTAATTCACCGACCGGGAATAGGGTTTGCGCCACATGTTCATGACTTAACGTGTACAAGAAGTAGCTTTGATCTTTGTTGTCATCAAGGCCGCGCAGCATAGCGAACTTGCCATCCATTTCTTGGCGTCGCACATAGTGACCTGTAGCAATGTAATCGGCACCTAAGGCTTCTGCGGCAAATTCTAAGAACGCCTTAAATTTAATTTCCTTATTACACATGATGTCTGGGTTAGGCGTACGGCCTGCCTTGTACTCTTCTAAGAAATACTCAAACACGTTATCCCAGTACTCGGCAGCAAAATTAACTGTGTGAAGTTCGATGCCAAGTTTATCGCACACTGCTTGTGCGTCTTTTAAATCTTCTGCAGCGGCGCAGTACTCGTCATTGTCGTCTTCTTCCCAGTTTTTCATGAAAAGGCCTTCAACCTGATAGCCTTGTTGCTTAAGTAAATAAGCAGAAACGGAAGAGTCGACACCGCCTGACATGCCGACAATCACTTTTACTTGACTGTTATCGCTCATAGAGAATTAAATGCGTAAAAAAAATTGCCGCGATTATAGCACGCAAAAGACAGAGGCTAAATGCGTTAGGGCACAATATCCGGGCTTAATCGTAAATAAAATCTAGGGGTGTCAATGGCTTTGCTGTGGCATCAAGAAAGCCCTTCATCACAAGTGAGCTACGCAGGTTTAAGTTTGAAAGTTTATCTAAGGTGAGCCAGTGCGCTGATAAGATATCACTGTCTTTCGGTTGGCATAAAAGCGGGGCATTACATTCAAAATAAAACAAAAACCGCAAGTAGTGAGTGCCATTTTGAGCGTGTAAGTTGTACACACCGACTAAACCCAGTGGCTCAAGCTTTAGCCCGGTTTCTTCTTCTAACTCGCGCTTAGCCGCTTGCACTAAGGTTTCGTTTTGCTCAAGGTGACCTGCAGGTTGGTTATACACTATTTCATTGGTGTG
>JBGTXC010000061.1:0-12619 GCA_041937835.1 Alteromonadaceae bacterium
ACCATCTACCTCGGCTGGGGGCGGGCGCACAGCCGCGCGCGCATGGCCGAGGTCACCGCAGCGCGGTAGGCGGGGCCCGCCCCGGGTGGCCCCTCTTCGAGTCCCGTAGCCTCTGGGCCCGTGCGCAGCCCGCTCGCCATCGCCCACGTGACGCCGTACGCGTGGGAGGACACCGCGCATCCGGTCAACCGGCACGTCGGCGCGGTGGCCGACGAGCTCGCCGCGCGCGGGCATCGCGTCCTCGTCGTCGCGCCGATGCGCGACGCAGCGCGGGTCCGCAGCGACCGGCGCGCCGTGCGCGCCGACGTCGCCGAGCTGCTGCCGGCGCCCGGCGACCCGCCGCGGGCCATCGCGATCAGCGAGCTGCTCCCCGAGGTCGCGGCGGGCCGGCGGCGCGCGGCGGGCCGGCGGGAGGCAGGGGAAAGCCGCGCTCCCGTCCACCAGGAGTGAACGCTGCCGGTCTTCGCCTGCCCTTGCCGGGCCGCCGCTCGCGGAATCATGCGGGTACTAAAACAAAGCCCACGGTGGGTGACGTGGGCTCCGTACTGCAACGATGCTTACTTGACCTCGGTCCGGGTGGCGTCCTTGTGCCACTCGTAGACGGTGAAGTCGAAGTTCTTCAGGTCGCCCTTCTCGTCGAACCCGAGGTTCCCGGTGGGAGTCTCGAAGGTGTTGGCGCGCAGGGCCTCGGCGACCTTCTCCGGATCGGCCTCGCCGGCTTTCTCGATGCCCTTGGCGATCACGGTGACCGCGGAGTAGGCGGGCAGGACGAAGATGCCGCTCGGATCCTGGTTCTTCGCCTTGAAGGCGTCGATCAGGGCCTTGTTCTTCGGATCCTGCTCGAAGGCGCGCGGCAGGGTCGCCAGCATGCCTTCCGAAGCGTCGCCGGCGATCGCGGTGATTTCGCTCAGTAAGTTTGTGATCAGCTCACCACTTTGTACTAAAGAAGTGATCTCCTCTCCGGTGACTTGCAAGGTGCTGGCAAGCTCGTTGGCTTGCTCACGGGTTTCTTTGACATGGGTGTTGGCTGATGAGGTTAACGCGCTCACTTCCTGAATTTGACTGTTTAAGTGGGTACTTTCATCCGCAATGAGCGCAAAGGTTTGAGAAATCCGTTCGCCGGCATCGGCTATGGCGTTGGTTTCATGCTGGCGAATATTGGCGGACTCTTCTAAATCGTGTTTAGCGTTATTAAGGTTTTCTGAGTTTTCAAGGAGTTCGTCTGCTTGCTCTTTAGCGCTGTCTATCACGCTTGAAATGTTATCGAGTAGCAAATTAAAGCCTTCGGCGATGTCGTTATCTTCAGGCTCAGCGCGTATGGTTAAGTTAATGTGCTCAGGGTCGGCCACTAGCTTGGCGGTGGCATCCGCAAGGGATTCACCCACGCGGCTTTCTTCAAGTAAGGTTTTGGCAATAAAGCCTGCCACTAAGCCTTCGACTATGGCGTACGCAGCGTGAATGAGCACAGTGGTAAAGGCAAGGCGCTCTTCATCAAACACGTACACAGGCATGCCACTTTTTTGCATAAAGTAAAAACTGATGTGGTGAACCGCAATCACACCCACAGCGGTGATGAACACCCGCCAGTCGCGGAACATGATCAAAAACGCCATGAGAATAAAGATTTCAAAGTGCACTTCAATCAAGCCATAGGCTTGTTGTATGTGTAAACAGGCAAACAACATGGTAGCGATGGCGACCACATGCTTGGTTAAGCGAGAGTCTTCATTGCGGTACATCATCCAAAGTGGCAGACCAGCCAAGGGTAAGCTGATTAATAAGCCGTAGGTTAAGTTGCCATAATAGAGCCCAAGACCAATGCTCTCTAATACCAAACCGGCAAAGAGAATTTTAAATAATTTATAAATGTGCTCCATTACTGCTCCTAAATCGCTTTGCGTGCGTAGCCATGACTGTTTGCTAAGCCTTTATAAGGTATAGAAAAAAAACCATGCTTTTGCTACGGGGATTTCCCCTATTGCAGAAATTTTAGCTAACTTTAACAATCCTGCTGTTACCTTTTAGGTAATGCGCGCGACAAACAAAAAGGAAGCCCATGAGTGATCAAACCAACCCCTTACGTGATGCCTTAAATCGCCTCAATCGCATTGCTGAAAACGCCGACATTAACCCGGACGTGTTAAGTTTATTAGCCCACCCAAAACAAACCGTGATAAGCCACCTACGGGTTCGCATGGATGATGGTGAGGCCAAACATTTTGCAGCTTTTCGCTCGCGTTATTGTGACTTACTCGGCCCGACAAAAGGCGGCATACGTTTTCACCCTGAGGTGAACCAACACGAAGTGGAAGCCCTTGCCCTTTGGATGACGCTCAAATGTGCCACGGTTAATTTACCCTATGGCGGTGGTAAGGGCGGCGTACAGGTTGACCCTAAATCACTCAGCCCTATGGAGCTTGAGCGTTTGTCCCGCGCTTACATTGAAGCGATGGCAGATGTCATAGGCCCAGAGCGCGACATTCCCGCACCGGATGTGTACACCAACGCCAGAATCATGGGGTGGATGATGGACGAATACGAAACCATTACCAGAGCCAAGACCCCAGGAGTTATCACAGGCAAACCCATTGCCTTAGGCGGCAGTGTGGGCCGCGATGATGCCACGGGGCGTGGTGCTTATTTATGTATTAAAGAACTCGAAGAAAAACAAAATTGGCAAGTGTCTGATATTCGGGTTGCCATACAGGGCTTTGGCAATGGCGGGTATCATGCAGCACGATTACTGCATCAAGATGGTTATCGCATTGTCGCCGTCAGTGACTCAAAAGGCGGGATTTACGCACGTGACGGGCTAGATCCGGTCGCAATAAAAAAACACAAAGACGAAACCCAATCCCTCAAAGCCATTTACTGTGAAGGCAGCGTGTGTGAAGAAGCCGATTGTGAGCAAATCAGTAATGACGACTTACTAGCCTTAGATGTCGATATTTTGATCCCTGCCGCCTTAGGGGGCGTCATCACCAAAGATAACGCGGACACAATAAAAGCCAACTACTTAGTGGAAATCGCTAATGGCCCAGTAAATGCTGATGCAGATGCCATTTTAGAACAAAACAAGGTAGTGACTGTGCCTGACATTTTAGCCAATGCCGGTGGCGTGACTGTGAGCTATTTTGAATGGGTGCAAAATCGCAGTGGCTTTAGCTGGAGTGAAGAGAAAGTGCGAGATGAGCTTACCCGCTACATGAAAGAAGCCTTTAACGCAGCGTGGGAAACCTACCAAGAGCACGATATCAGCTTAAGGGATGCAGTGTATTTAAATGCCCTAGCCCGCATTAATGATGCACTTAGTGCCCATGGCTCAAAAGAGTATTTCAGTAAGTGATTAATGAACTCTATTGCGCGAGTGAATGATAAGCACAGTCAATAAAAAAGCCGCTTATGCGGCTTCTTTTTTAAGCTTTTTCAAGGCCTTGGATAAAGTGGTCACACACCACATTGATGAGCTCATTGCGCTCTTTTACCAATAAGATTGGGTCCCACTTAATGGCTTGATCCCAAAACCCGTATTTTTTAAGCGCGCCAAAGAAAATCGCCGCCGCATATTTTGGGGTTAAAGGTTTTAATGCACCAGCTTGATGCGCCCCTTCAAACCACAAATGAAAATTTTGTTCGCAGTGTTTAAATTGCTCGGCAAGACGGGTGGCTTCACGTTTTGAACGCATGGATTCAATGATCACGATACGAGAGAGCGTGAGGTAGTCTTTATCTGCATACATACGCAGTAAACGGTCAGCCAAAGAGCGTAATTGTTCAATCACAGGCTCGCCTGGCTGGTAGTGGACTTCGCTTAAGGTGTTCATACGCTCAAGTAAAATGGCCACCACTTTATCAAAAAGGGCTTCTTTATTTGGGTAATGTTTATAAAGGGTGCGTTTAGAAACCCCTGCCCGTTTGGCAATGGCTTCCATGGTAGTGCCTAAACATCCTTTTTTGGCAAACTCCTCAATCCCAGCACGTAACACATCATCATGCTTTTGTTGGCTACGAACCATGTTTTGTCTCTTTTTTGGCTAAATGCGCCTTTATTAGGCAAAAAAATTATAACTAAACCCGATAATATCAAGTTTTTGCATAAATATCCCGATTTTATCCATTTTATAAACATTTAATTTACGTATTTGTCATAAAATAAACTTTAAGCTCAACGCAATTGAGTATACACTAACGTTTACTTTAAAGCGAAAGTTAGCCACCTCTAAAAAGCACTTCAACAGGGAGTTTCACATGGCGTTTGTTAAGCCAATCAAGTATTTAACTGCTCTTTTTGCGTTATCACTGGCCGCCTGCCAAGAGCCACCCGCAGCACAATCAGCCATGCAGCCTGCCGCGGTGACCATCACACAGGTTTCCACCCAAGACACTCCCTTTACGTTAACGCTGCCGGCGACCCTAGTGGGCAGTAAAGAAGTGGAAGTGCGCGCCCGAGTGGCGGGCATTCTTCAATCGCGTAACTTCAAAGAAGGCGACCGAGTCACTAAAGGGCAAAGCTTATTTACCTTAGAGCTCACCCCGTTTGAGCTTGCCGTAACAAAAGCAAAAGCTGCTTTAGCATCAAGTAAAGCCACTTACGCCAATGCCGAGCGTGAACTCACCCGGTTAAAACAATTACGCCAAGAAAAGTCAGTTTCTGAGCGCGATTTAGACACAGCGACGGCCAATTATGAAGTCGCAGAAGCCATGCTTGCTGCAAGCCAAGCTCAGTTAGCAGAAGCTGAGCTTAATTATCAATATGCGAAAGTCACCTCACCGGTCGCGGGTATTGTTGGCCGTGAGTTTGTTTCAGAAGGCACTTATGTGACTGGGCCTGATATGCTCCTTACGCAAATCACACAGCTTGACCCAATTGAGCTGCGTTTTGGCCTTGCCGAGCGTGAGCAACTGGCATTACGCCAAGAGGTTAAACAAAATCGCCTCACCTTACCTGAGCAAGGGCATTGGCAAGCCACCATTATTTTGCCTGATGGCAGTCGCCACCCATTAACTGGCGAGGTTAACTTTCAGGATATACGCGTAAACCCATACACAGGCACCAGTGAGCTGCAAGCGGTGATCCCAAACCCAGAATTTAGCTTACGCCCTGGGCAATTTGTGCGTGTTGTGCTCTCAGGTGCAACCCGTAAAAACGCCATTGTATTGCCACAAAAAGCGGTGCTTGATAACGGTTTAGGTAAGTTTGTTTATCTTGCTGTTAAAAACGAGCAAGGCATGTTAATTGCCAAACCTCAGCCTATCGAAGTGGCCGAATGGGTCAGCCAAGAAGGCCAAACTAACTGGGTGATCACCAAAGGGCTAAATCCTGGCGACCCTGTGGTGACTGAAGGCATGGCGCGGATTTTCTTCCCTGGCATGCCGATTGCGGCGCAGTAAAAGGACGCACTCAATGTTTGCAAAATATTTTATTGAAAGGCCGATTTTTGCCTTTGTGATTTCAATTGTGATTGTGCTGGCAGGGCTTGCTGCCATGCGCGCCTTGCCAATAGCCCAGTATCCTGAAATCTCACCGCCTGTGGTGCAAGTGAGAGCCATTTACCCCGGGGCCTCAGCTGAGGTGCTAGAGCAAACCGTGGCCGCACCACTGGAAAACGCCATTAACGGTGTAGAAGGCATGATGTACATGGCTTCTAACTCCACCAGCTCAGGCGCAACGACCATAGATGTGACCTTTGAAATTGGCACAGATCCAGACCAAGCCGCAGTCAACGTGAATAACCGGGTAAAGCAAGTGGAAGCCCGCTTACCAGAGGAAACCCGTCGCCAAGGCGTGGTGGTTGAAAAAGGCTCGAGCAGCTTTTTACAAGTACATGCGTTTTACTCACCGGATGACAGCCGAGATGCCCTTTGGACATCAAACTATGTGACCCTAAACATTTTGGATCGCATCAAGCGCATTCCGGGTACCACCAATGTGCAAATTTTTGGTGCCAAAGACTACGCCATGCGCATTTGGTTAAAGCCAGATGTCATGAGCCAATTAAAAGTCACTGTGAATGAAGTGGCTGGTGCCATTCGCGAGCAAAACTCCCAGTATGCCGCAGGTAAAATTGGTGCAACACCTACTGCAGGCGCGCCACAAGCTTTGGTGTATTCGGTCACTGCCAAAGGACGCTTAGCCACACCCAAAGAGTTTGAAGACATCATCATTCGCTCTAACCCGGATGGCTCCACCCTGCGTGTGAAAGACATTGCCCGCGTTGAGCTAGGAGCAAAAGATTACAACTTTAAAGGGACCTTTAATGGTAAAGAGGCGGTGTTACTTGGGGTGTTTTTACAGCCAGGTGCCAACGCCCTTGCAGTTGCCGATGCAGTAAACCAAGAAGTGGCTAACGCTAAAGCGGCCTTCCCGCTTGGGCTTGCTCATGTCACCTCTTATGACACCACACGGTTTGTAGAAGTCTCCATTCGTGAAGTGCTCATCACCTTAGTGGAAGCCATGGTGTTGGTGTTTTTAGTGGTGTATTTGTTTTTACAAAACTGGCGCGCCACACTCATCCCTACCTTGGCGGTGCCTGTGAGCTTATTAGGTACTTTTGCCGGCCTCCACATGCTTGGCTACTCCATTAATACCTTGACCTTGTTTGGCATGGTGCTCTCAATAGGAATCGTGGTGGATGATGCGATTGTCGTGCTTGAAAACGTTGAACGCATCATGCATGAAGAGCATTTAAGTCCGAAAGATGCCGCCATTAAAGCCATGGGTGAAGTATCCGGCCCTGTGGTTGCCATTGTGTTGGTGCTTTGCTCTGTGTTTGTACCGATTGCCTTTTTAGGCGGACTAACGGGTGAGCTATTTAGGCAATTTGCTATCACGATTTCCATTTCTGTGTCGCTCTCAGGGGTGGTGGCCTTAACCATGACCCCTGCCCTGTGTGTGCTGATTTTAAAACATGAGCACAAGCAAACGGCGCGTTTTTTCCTCTGGTTTAACGACTGGTTTAAACGCATGACGGGCAAATACGTGGGCGCGGTGAGCTTTTTCTTACGCCGTGGATTGCTAGCGCTTGTGTTGGTGTCTTCCATGGTGGCATTGACCGCGGGCCTATGGCAGAAAACACCGAGTTCCCTTGTGCCTGATGAAGATCAAGGGTATTACATTTCAGCCATCTTCTTGCCTGATGGCGCATCCCTTGAGCGTACTCAAGCTGTGGTGGATGAAGTGGTCAAAGCGGTGCAATCTAATCCTGCTAACGAAGCGGTTGTGGCTTTTACCGGGTTTGATTTTATCGGTGGCGGCTATAAAACATCCGCGGCGACCTTGTTTGTGACCCAAACCCATTGGGATGAGCGGGATGTACCTGCCAGCGCGTTGGTTGGCGAGCTCTTCATGAAGACGGCTCACATTAAAGAAGCCTTGGTACTTGCCTTTAATCCGCCGCCAATTTTTGGCTTAGGAAACACAGGCGGCTTTGAGCTTTATTTACAAAATAAAGGTGCAGGTGGCCCAGAAAAACTTGCTGAAGGGATGCAAATTTTAATGCAAGCAGCGCAGCAAAGTGAGGTAATTGCTGGGCTACAAACCTTGTGGCGCCCTAATACCCCTAAACTTGAAGTGGATGTTGACCGCGAGCAAGCCCGTGCCATGGGGGTGCCGATTAATGATGCCTTTAACACCTTAGCCGGCACCTTAGGCACTTATTACATCAATGACTTTAATCAGTTTGGCCGTGCTTGGCAGGTATTGATGTCAGCGGATGCTGAATACCGTATGACGCCATCGGATATTGGCCGCATCTATGTGAAAAATAACCAAGGCGACATGGTGCCTATCACCGCATTTGCGGACATCAAATATTCGCGTGGGCCTGATAACCTGAACCGCTACAACAACTTACCCGCTGTAAAACTGCTTGGTAATGCCGCGCCAGGATACAGCTCAGGGCAAGCGATTGCTGAAATGGAGCGCATCGCAAAAGACGTGCTACCGCCTGATCTCACCTTTGAATGGACAGGCACGGCGTATCAAGAAAAGCAAAGCTCTGGCACCACGGGCTTAGCCCTTGGTCTTGCCGTGGTTATGGTGTTTTTAATTTTAGCAGCCCTTTATGAGCGCTGGTCACTGCCGTTTTCTGTGCTCCTTGCCCTACCCTTTGGCACCTTTGGCGCATTGGTCGCGATTTGGGTCGTGGGATTAACCAGTGATGTGTACTTCCAAATTGGCCTTGTGACCTTACTTGGACTTGCCAGTAAAAATGCCATCTTGATTGTGGAATATGCCTTAATGAAGCATCAACAAGGCTGGTCTGTGGCGACAGCCGCCCTTGAGGCAGCAAGACTGCGTTTTCGCCCCATTATTATGACGTCTTTGGCCTTTATTCTTGGTGTTGTGCCACTGGCTATTTCCTCGGGTGCCGGTGCCGGTGCTCGCCACAGTGTGGGCACAGGGGTAATGGGCGGCATGTTGGCAGCCACCTTCTTAGCGGTGTTTTTTGTGCCTTTATTCTTTTATTGGTTGAGCGAACGTAAGCTCACCGAAAAGCGTTCAAAGACGGCATTAAACGATGAAATCGCCGCGCACCATAAAAAAGAGCATGTGGATACTGACGAAGGCTTAGCCTAGTCATCACCGTCTTTTAAAAACGCAGCCACAGTGCTGCGTTTTTTATTGCTGCTATACAAGTGCCTATTGCCTTTGTAATATTAAAGAGGTTGAAATTAAAGAGAAAATCCCATGGCAGAATTAGAAACCGCTTTTACTGATTACTTTCAGATAAGTGAGCGCATTAAAATCGGTGTGGAGCCTGTAAGCTCTGAAAACGTGCCTGCCACTGAAGAGGCACTAGATGATGCCATTCCTATGCTATTTCGCCTTGCCAATGAGGTTCATGACTTAGACAGCCAAGCATTAAGGCCGCTTAGAGCCTTGGGTGATGTGGCGGATGAGTTAAGCCAGTATTTACGTGCTCAGGCAAAAAAAATCGACCTTCTAATGACTTACATTCTTGCCAATGAGCAAAGTAACGAACAGTGTGTGTATAGCCAATCCTTTGGGGGTGGTGGTTTTGTGTGTGCCCTTGCTGATTTACCCGAAGCCAAGCTTGGTCAAAATTACCAACTTAAGCTCTATTTAGAGCATGATGCCGCAGCTGTATTTTGTTTTGGCCAAGTGACTGCCCTTGAGGGTGACCAAGCTAAAGTCGCATTTAGCTGCATTCGTGAGCAAGATAGAGAGGTCTTAGTCAGAGCCAGCTTACACGCGCAAACCCGCCAGCTCAAAAAGCGTAAAGCGCAGTCACAAAAAGCCCCATAAATAGCCGATTTACCATTAAAAAAAGCTGACAGGTCAGTGGCTTTTGCTAAACTAGCGCCATTGTCTATTTGCCTGTTTTATTTCGCATATGTTACCTGCAGAATGGGCGCCACAAGACGCAGTCATGCTGACGTGGCCACACAGTCTCACTGATTGGGCTCCTTTACTTCCTAAAGTTGAGCCCGTTTATGTTCAATTAGTTAAAACCATTACGCGCTTTGAGTCTGTGCTCATAGTGGCGCACGATGATGCCTTGAAATCAGCCATCATAGATATGCTGTCAGCCGCAGACGTTGCCATGGATAAAGTACACTTTGTGGTTGCGCCGTGTAACGACACCTGGGCGCGCGATCATGGTCCTATCACAGTAATGGAAAATGAGGGGCTAACTCTTCTCGACTTTACTTTTAACGGCTGGGGTAACAAGTACCCAAGCGCGTTAGATAACGCCATTAACCAAGCTTTATTTAATCAAGCAGGTGCAACAGGGCTACAATACTATGCGCCTGACTTAGTGCTTGAAGGCGGCGGCATTGAAAGTGATGGCGAAGGGACTTTATTAACGACAAGCACCTGCTTGTTAAACCCAAATCGCAACCCAAGTCTTGGTAAAGCAGACATTGAAGCTAAGTTAACGGAAACTTTGGGTGCTTCGCACTTATTGTGGGTTGAAAACGGCTATTTAGAAGGTGATGACACAGACTCACACATAGACACTTTAGTGCGCTTAGCACCAAACAACACCTTAGTGTATGTGGCCTGTGATGACCCAAGTGATCCACACTTTGAAGCCTTACAAGCCATGGAGGCTGAGCTTAAAGCCTTTAAAACACCAAGTGGTGATAGCTATCGCTTGATTGCGTTGCCATGGCCAAGTGCTAAATACAATACTGATGGCGAGCGGCTACCTGCCACTTACGCTAACTATTTGATTATTAATGGCGCCGTGCTCGTGCCAACCTATGAAGACGCGCATGATAACGCTGCGCTTGCAGCCATTGCTAAGGCACACCCAGAGCGCGAAATCATAGGCATTGATTGCAGTGCCATTATTCACCAATTTGGGAGCTTGCATTGCATCACCATGCAATTGCCCCAAGGTTTTTTAGATGAGGCCTAATATGACCCACTTACCTGTGGCGTTAGTGCAGCACGCCAATAGCCAAGATGTTGCACATAATTTTGAAAAGACCTGTGAAGGCATTAAAAAAGCCGCTGCAGACGGCGCCAAACTGATTGTGTTACAAGAGCTTCATCGCAGCCTGTATTTTTGCCAAACCGAAGACACAGATTTATTCGATTTAGCGGAAACCATTCCGGGGCCAAGTACGGATGCCCTAGGTGAACTTGCGAAATCGCTCAATGTGGTGATTGTGGCCTCGTTATTTGAAAAACGCGCCACAGGGCTTTACCACAATACCGCTGTGGTACTTGATAGTGACGGTAGCATGGCCGGTAAATACCGTAAAATGCACATTCCAGACGACCCAGGCTTTTACGAAAAGTTTTACTTTACCCCAGGAGATATGGGCTTTACCCCAATTCAAACCTCAGTGGGTAAATTAGGCGTGCTGGTGTGCTGGGATCAGTGGTTCCCAGAAGGCGCGCGATTAATGGCCATGGCCGGTGCTGAAATATTAATTTACCCTACCGCAATTGGGTGGGACCCGCGTGATGACCAAGCAGAGCAAGGGCGACAACTCGACGCGTGGGTGATTTCGCAACGTGCCCATGCGGTTGCCAACGGCGTGCCTGTGATCAGCTGTAACCGAGTAGGTCATGAGACGGATCCATCCTCTCAAAGTGAAGGCATTCAATTTTGGGGCAATTCATTTATTGCCGGCCCACAAGGTGAAATTTTGGCGCATGCTGGGCAAAGTGACGATGAAATTTTGCATGCCACGTTAGATATGAAACGATCTGAAGATGTGCGTCGTATATGGCCTTACTTACGGGATCGCCGTATTGACCATTATCACGATTTATTAAAAATTTACCGCGATTAGCAAAAGGAGCTGTACATGCTTGCGCACTTTGCCACCCTACCTTGGGTTAACCATACAAAAGACAAAATAAAATGGGGCGGCCTAATTGGCAGTGCGCTCAGCATCACCTTAAGTGAAGCAGCACGCCAACATCAACAGCTCTTGGTGGTGGTAACGGAAAACACCCCAAGTGCGCTTAAGCTTGAGGCAGAATTACAGGATTTATTGCCAGAGCAAGAGGTGATGGTTTTTCCAGATTGGGAAACCCTCCCCTATGACCACTTTTCTGCGCACCAAGACATTATTTCCCAGCGCTTAGCCACCTTAAACCAACTGCATCACAGTAAAAAAGGCATTTTGATCATTCCTGTGGCGACGTTGATGCAGCGCACTGCACCGCCTAGCTTTATTTATGGCAACATGCTGATGCTTGAAAAAAATCAAGCAATTGATGCTAATGAGCTTAGAAACCAACTCGCCAAAGCGGGCTATCGTCAAGTGCAGCAAGTGATGGAGCACGGTGAATACGCCGTGCGTGGTAGCTTGATTGATTTATTCCCTATGGGGGAAGCTAAGCCCATTCGCATTGATTTATTTGACGAAGACATTGAATCCCTAGCTTATTTTGATGTTGAAACTCAGCGCTCTCAAGAAAGCGTGGATGCTATCACCTTAATGCCGGCTCATGAGTTTCCAACAAATCAAGAAGACATAGAGCGCTTTAGAGTCAATTACCGCTCTGAATTTGGTGCCAGTGCTGAGCAAGACTCCATCTACATGCAGGTGTCTAAAGGCAATTGGCCAGGCGGTATTGAGTATTACTTGCCCCTCTTTTTTGACGAATTAGGGACCTTTTTTGATTACCTGCCAGAAGATGCAGTGATCATGCCTTTAGGGGATACCGAGCACCACAGTGAGCGCTTTTTTAGCGATGTACAAAGCCGCTATGAAAACCGCAAAGTCGACCCACTGAGACCGCTTCTTTCACCAGAACGTTTATACCTACCAAAAGAGCAATTATTTAGCGAGCTTGGGCGCTTTGCCCGCATTGGGCTTAGCCAAGCGAACTTGCCGCTAAAAGCCGGCAACCATAATTTAGCCACCGCCATGATTGAAGGCATTCGCATTAATCATGCTAAACAGCCTCCATACGGCGACTTCATGAATTTTGTGGCTGAATGTAAAAACGAACAAAGCAAGATTATTTTAAGCACGGAATCTCAAGGTCGCCGCGAATCATTACTGACGTTTTTGAAACCTTCGGGCATTAAAATCAGCCAAGTGGATAACCTGCATCAGGCTGTGGAGCACAGCGGTGATGTATGCATGATCACCTCACGCCTAGAGCAAAGCGTGACCTTGTATG
>JBGTXC010000062.1:0-12600 GCA_041937835.1 Alteromonadaceae bacterium
ACCTCTATCAGCAGCTATGCTTTACGCTTCTAATTTGACAAGAAAAGGCCTTCCTCATCAGGCACAAAGCGAGTTCGCGTGCAAGCTATCAGACCGGCTCAAAGAGCTTGAAAGCCAAGTAAATGACATGCTGATGTTTGCCAAATCTGGTGATCACCAAGTGGTGGAAACCTTGTCATTACAAAGCTTATTGAGCGAGGTGACTAAAGGCAGTGAAGCCATGCTCTCGCTCAATGAAAGTATTTTGAATACCGTTCTTCCAGAGCCAGACATCACCATCACAGGTAACCAAACGGCGCTTGCTGGGGCAATTGGTAACTTAATTCAAAATGCCATACAGATTAAAGGCAAAGGCGCAGAGATCACTTTGCAAGCCGAGCGCCTAAACGACACTGAAGTGAGTATCAGTGTTACGGATAATGGTCCGGGCATTAAGCCTGAAGACCTTGCCCATCTTTTCCAACCCTTTTACACCACACGCACGCAAGGCACAGGTCTTGGGCTTGCGGTCGTGAATTCGGTTGCAAATAGCCACAAAGGACGTGTTCTCGCGGAGAACCACACTAACGCCGAGCAACAAGTGTGCGGCGCTAAGTTCTCCATGATTTTGCCGATTCAAGGCAAACACACAGACTAAGGAGGCAGTTATGAGTGATGCACGCATTTTAGTTGTTGAAGACGACGCTGGGCTTCGTGAAGCCCTCATTGATACTTTATCCCTCGCGGGTTTTGATGCCCTAGAAGCAGACAGTGCGGAAACCGCCATCGTGATGCTCAAATCACACAACATTGGCTTGGTGGTCAGTGATGTGCAAATGGGCGGGATGGATGGCATCGGGCTACTAAAAAGCATTAAGCTGAACTACCCTGATTTACCCGTGTTAATGATGACGGCCTACGCCACCATAGACGACGCCGTAGAAGCCATGCGCCTAGGAGCCATTGATTACATGGCAAAGCCTTTTGCGCCTGAGGTATTGATTAACCTAGTCAGCCGTTATTTACCACAGCAAGTGGCAGAAAAATCAGGCCCAGTGGTGGCGGATGAATCCTCTTTAGCGCTCTTAAATTTAGCGAAAAAAGTCGCCAGCAGTGATGCCAGTGTGATGGTGCTTGGGCCAAGTGGGTCAGGTAAGGAAGTATTAGCACGCTACATACACGATCATTCACCACGAAAAGATGCTCCATTTGTGGCTATTAACTGTGCCGCCATTCCAGAAAACATGCTGGAAGCCACCTTATTTGGTTATGAAAAAGGCGCCTTTACTGGTGCGGTCAATGCATGTCCAGGTAAGTTTGAACAAGCGCAAAATGGCACCATCTTATTAGACGAAATCACGGAAATGGACTTAAACCTGCAAGCTAAGCTGCTGCGGGTATTACAAGAGCGCGAAGTAGAGCGCCTTGGTGGGCGTAAAACCATCGCCTTAGATGTTCGGGTGCTGGCCACCAGTAACCGTGATTTAAAAGACGCAGTGGCGGATGGCATTTTCCGCGAAGATTTATTTTACCGTTTAAACGTGTTTCCACTGACGTGGTTACCACTGAAAGCGCGCCCAAAAGACATAGTGCCGCTAGCAGAGCACTTATTAGCGCGCCATGCAGGTAAAGGTAAAGCCGCCACACCAAGTTTAAGCGAGTCAGCTAAAACCCAATTACTTGCCCATGACTGGCCGGGTAATGTGCGCGAGCTTGATAACGTGATGCAGCGCGCCTTAATTTTGCACACAGACGGCTGTGTTGAAGCGCAAGATATTTTTGTTGAGCCAAGTGCTGACGCAATTTTGGCGCTGAGCCCAGATGCGGCAAAACCACAGCCAAGCTTGAGTGAGGCACCGAGTGTAAAACCTGTGGCAGAAGCAAACACGCACATTAATGACGCGCCAAACTTTGGCTCGCAGCAGCAAGGCTCAAATGAGCACACCGCGTTTTCAGCCAGCGCACCAGAAAGAGTGATGCCAGAGCGCGGGTCGCTAGAGCGCAGTGTGCATGAGAAGGCTGAGTTCGGCTCGGCAGAACGCGGGTCGACTGAGGCAGAGCTTACGTCACCGTCTCGCCAAGCAGCAATGGGTGATAAAGATCACAGCGCCATCAACTTTAAAGATGAGCTGAAAGAGCAAGAGCACCGCATGATTTTAGACACCTTGCGAAAACACCAAGGTAAACGCAAAGAGGTGGCAGAAGTGCTTGGCATTAGCCCACGGACCTTACGTTACAAACTCGCTAAAATGCGTGACGAGGGCATTCAACTGCCTGCCTAAGCATCTCTCCTAAAGGGGGCGGCTCACCTACTTTGGTAGCCGCTCTTTTTCATGTCAAACATTTGGCACAGTACCCACTTCATAATTTCGCACATAAACAATTGATTTATATGGATTAATTTCTGGCACGATTCTCGCTTTAATCCCGTTAAGTTTGATTTTTGGGATACCGTCATGAAAGTTCAAGGCAGCGCACTGTTTCAAGAGATGCAAGCAATGGCAAAAGAAGTGCAAGGCGCATCAGGTGCTCCTAATGGCTTAGGGATGAATCCAACGGGCCGCATTGAAGGCAATTCACAAAGCCAATTTGGCGACTTGCTGACTAACGCCATTAATAATGTCAATGAACTCCAGCAAATTTCGAAGCAAAAAGTCACTGCGCTTGAAAACGGCGACCGCAGTGTGTCTTTGGCTGAAGTCATGATTGCATCACAAAAATCGTCGGTCGCATTTGAAGCAACCGTGCAAGTACGCAACAAACTCGTTGAAGCGTACAAAGACATTATGAATATGCCGGTATAAGTGAGGACGTATTGTGGCTGAATCTAATCCTTCTACTGAGCTGGCGCTAAGCGACAGCCCTGTCGATAACGACACCCAAGACACCTCAGCCGATAAAGGCGGTGTGATGGGCATGCTCACCAGTGGTGATGCCTTGCGTCAAATCACTTTGGTGATTGCTTTAGTGATATGTGTGGCCATTGCCATCGCAATTCTATTTTGGGCGCGCCAACCGGATTTACGTCCGTTAGGCAAAATGCCAACTGAAGAGCTTATTCAAACGTTAGACTTTTTAGACGCTCAAAAAATTGACTATGAGCTGGATGGTAATGTGGTGATGGTCGCCGCAAGCGAATACCAGAACATTAAATTGCAAATGGCCCGTGAAGGCTTAGAGCAAGCTCCAAGCTCAGGGACTGACATCCTAATGCAAGACATGGGCTTTGGTGTGTCGCAGCGTTTAGAGCGTGAGCGCTTAAAGCATAGCCGCGAGCAGCAACTTGCCCGCACCATAGAAGAGCTTCGCAATGTTCAGCGCGCTAAGGTGCTGTTGGCAATCCCTAAAGAAAACGTGTTTGCCCGTGTAGAGAAAAAGCCATCTGCCACAGTCGTTATCACCCAAAAGCGTGGACGCAGCCTAAAAGGCGAAGAAGTGGATTCCATTGTGGACATTGTTGCCTCAGCGGTTCAAGGGCTTGAGCCAAGCCGCGTAACGGTCACAGACCAAAACGGCCGTTTACTTAACTCTGGCTCGCAAGACTCCATCGCCGCGCGCTCTCGTAAAGAGTATGAAATTGAGCGTAAACGCGAGCAAGAATACCTAGAAAAAATCGACTCGATTTTAATGCCAACCCTAGGGCTAGGTAACTACACAGCGCAAGTGGATCTCACCATGGACTTTAGCGCAGTGGAAGAAACGCAAAAGCGCTTTAACCCAGATTTACCGGCTATTCGTAGCGAAAGCACCTTAGAAGAGCAAAATATTGGCGGCATTATCGCAGGCATTCCTGGCGCATTAACCAATCAGCCACCGGTTAATTCAGCGATTCCTGAAAACGCCACAGGCCCAAATGCCCGTAATCAAGCGCCAAGCCGTAATCACAAAGAAGCCACTCGTAACTATGAGCTAGATACGACGATTTCACACAAGCGCCAGCAAACTGGCACCATCCGCCGTATCAGCGTGTCTGTGGCAGTGGATTATGTTGCCGGTGCCGAAGGTGAAGCCCGTGTACCGCGTGCGCCTGAAGAGCTTGCAAATATTCGCCGTTTATTACAAGGCGGTATTGGCTTTGATATGCAGCGCGGTGACGCTTTAGAAGTTGTGACAGTGCCTTTTGTCCGTGAAGACGTCACAGGCTTTGAAGAGCCACCTATGTGGGAGCAAGCTTGGTTTGCACAAATTGTGCGCTTAGTAATGGGTGCGCTGGTAATCATCGTCTTGATTGTGGCTGTGGTTCGCCCCATGCTGAAGAAATTAATTAGCCCAGAAGAGACCTTAGAGCAGTTTGATGAAGATGCGTTAACCTCTGGGGTAGACATTGGTGACAGCACGCTAGAGATGCTAAACCAAGACTTTGATGAAAGTGCGGTAGGATTCGCCGCAGATGGTACACTGCAGTTACCTGACCTTCACGGTGATGAAGATTTACTGAAAGCCGTTCGTGCCCTAGTGGCGAACGAGCCTGAGCTTTCATCTCAAGTTGTTAAAGCATGGTTGACCGAAGATGACTGATGAACAAAAACAGCTCCCAGGGGGCTTTGACGTCGACAAACTTGATGGGGTGGAAAAAGCATCCATTCTACTACTGAGTTTGTCCGAAGAAGACGCAGCGCAAATCCTCAAGCACTTAGAGCCAAAACAAGTGCAAAAAGTAGGTATGGCGATGGCGAGCATGGCGGACTTATCGCAAGATAAAATCGCCGCGGTGCATAACTTGTTCATTGAGCAAATTCAAAGCTTCTCAACCATTGGCTTCCAGTCAGAGGACTTCATTAAGAAAGCCCTGACCGCAGCACTGGGTGAAGACAAAGCCGCGAGCTTAATTGACCAAATTATCATGGGCTCAGGGGCGAAGGGCCTTGATTCCTTGAAGTGGATGGACTCAAAACAAGTTGCCAACATCATCCGCAACGAACACCCGCAAATCCAAACCATTGTACTTGCGTACCTTGAGCCAGAGCAGTCCGCCGAAATTTTGGCGCAGTTCCCTGAAAAAGTGCGTTTAGACTTAACCATGCGTATCGCCAACCTAGAAGAAGTACAGCCGGCTGCATTGCAAGAGCTAAACGAAATCATGGAGAAACAGTTTGCTGGCCAAGCTGGTGCCCAAGCGGCCAAGATGGGTGGCTTGAAAGCAGCTGCCGACATCATGAACTACTTAGACACCAACATTGAAGGTCAGTTGATGGATTCTATCCGCGAGCATGACGAAGAAATGTCGCAGCAAATCCAAGACTTAATGTTTGTGTTTGAAAACTTAATGGATGTAGAAGACCGTGGTATTCAGGCTATCTTGCGTGATGTACAGCAAGATGTACTGATGAAAGCGATTAAAGGCGCAGATGAAGGCCTTAAAGACAAAATCCTCAAGAACATGTCGAAACGTGCTGCTGAAATGTTGGCAGACGACCTTGAAGCCATGGCGCCTGTGCGTGTCAGTGAAGTGGAAGCAGCCCAGAAAGAAATCCTTTCTGTTGCCCGCCGCTTAGCGGATGCCGGTGAAATCATGCTGGGTGGTGGCGGTGGCGAGGAGTTCCTATAAGCCATGAAAGTGAAAAACCAATCGGCGCGTAAACCGCTATCCGCAGAAGACGCCGCCGATGAGCTGTTAAAAAACTGGCCCATTCCTGATGTGTCGCCAGATGAGCGTAAGTACCAAGGGCGGTCAACCGTATTTGGTACGCCGCTGAGTGAATTTTACCAAAAAACCCAAGCCCCAGAGCCGGAAGAAGAAGCACCGCCTGAGCCAATGACCATAGAGCAATTGGAGCAACTGCGCCAAGATGCCTTTGATGAGGGTTTAAAACAAGGTCATGAACAAGGCTATCAAGAAGGCTTTGAACTGGGTAAAAAAGAAGGCCATGACGCCGGTGTAGAAGAAGGTAAAACCGAAGGCATAGAGCAAGGCTTAGCGGAAGCAAAGCCTTTAGTGGATGAAAAGCTCACAGCCTTAAATGACATTTTAGAGGGCATGAGCCAGCCATTAGGGGAATTAGGCGATGCCGCCGAGCAAGCCTTAGTGGATTTAGCCGTACACCTTGCAGAAGCGGTGATCCTCACCGAAGTGAAAACTAATCCCAAAGCGATTTTAGCGGCCTTAAGCCAATGCGTGAATGCGCTTCCTGAGCGCCATCCAGAGTGTGATATTCAGCTCCACCCAGATGACATTGACACCATTTTAGGCTTTTACGGCGATGACGGCGTGGAAGATAAAAAATGGCGTCTGCAACCTGATGCGAATATGGCGCGTGGTGGTTGTATTGTGTCAACCGAAACGGCCAGCATAGATTTCTCCATTGAAAAACGCATCAAAGACACCTTGGACTCCTTTTTGCAAGATGCCGGTATACAGCGTCAAAAAAGCGAATAACCATGTCGGATAAACAGGCCTCTTTGGCATCGCGTTTTCAGCGATACGAAAAATACATTGCGCCTTTACCCCCTGCGGTAGCAGGCAGTTTAACGCGTGTTGTCGGTCTGACGTTAGAAGCCAAAGGGGTGCGCGCCTCTGTTGGTAGCATTTGCCAAATTGAAACCCAAACCGGTTATTTAGATGCTGAAGTGGTGGGTTTTAATGGCGACACCCTGTATTTAATGCCTAATGACGCCATCAGTGGCGTGGTACCTGGCGCGCGAGTGATCCCACAGGTAAAAGCCCAAGGCCTACCCGTTGGTATGAGCTTACTTGGCCGTGTGGTGGATGGTTTAGGCCGCCCGTTGGATGGCTTAGGCCCCATCAAAGCCGAACAAAAAGTACGCTACGCACAAAACACCATTAACCCATTGGCACGGCGACCTATCTCGCAGCCGATGGATGTCGGCGTGCGCGCGATTAATTCTGTGATCACTGTGGGGCAAGGCCAGCGTATGGGACTTTTTGCAGGCTCCGGTGTAGGTAAATCTGTGTTACTGGGCATGATGACCCGCGGCAGCACCGCAGATGTGATTGTGGTTGGCCTAGTGGGTGAGCGTGGCCGCGAAGTAAAAGAATTTATTGAAGAAATTTTAGGTGAAGAAGGAAGACGCCGCGCTGTGGTGGTAGCGGCTCCTGCGGATGCATCGCCATTAATGCGATTAAAAGGCTGTGAAACGGCTGTCACCATTGCTGAGTATTTCCGCGATCAAGGGCTTAATGTGTTGCTGCTGTTAGATTCAGTGACTCGTTATGCCATGGCCCAACGTGAAATCGCCCTAGCTGTGGGTGAGCCACCTGCGACAAAAGGTTATCCGCCTTCTGTATTTGCTAAATTACCGGCGCTGGTGGAGCGAGCAGGTAATGGTGGTGAAGGCCAAGGTGCCATCACGGCATTTTTTACTGTGCTCAGTGAAGGGGATGACATGCAAGACCCTATCGCCGATGCCGCCCGAGCCATTTTGGATGGTCACATAGTGTTATCCCGTGAACTGGCTGACAGTGGCCATTACCCGGCGATTGATATTGAACGTTCTATTTCGCGGGTGATGCCACAAGTGGTGTCTGACGGGCACATGAAACAAGCCCGTTTATTAAAACAAGTGTATTCCATGTACCAGCAGAATAAGGACATGATCACTTTGGGGGCATACCAACAAGGCACAGATCCCGCTTTGGATGGGGCAATTCAAATGATGCCCGCCATAAATCACTTTTTACAACAAGGCATGAAAGACGTCATTGGGTATGACGAAGGCTTACAGGGCCTTGCGCAGTTAATAGGGCAAGCATGATGGCAAAACTCGATACCTTATTAAATTTAGAACAGAAAAAAGAAGACAAACTGCGGGTGGACTTTATCCAAGCCGAGCAATATTACACCCAACAAAAGCAAAAGCTTGATGGCTTAAACCAGTTTCGTTTTGATTATGCTAAGCAACTCCATGACAAAGGTGCCTCAGGTGTTACTGGTGGTGGCTACACCCAATACCAAGCCTTTATTAGCAAAATTGAAGATGCGATTTCTGGGCAAACCACCGCGGTTAACCGTGCAAAGCAAGTGCGAGAGCAACGCTTTGGCCTTTGGACTAGCCAGCAAGCTAAAACCAAAGCCATTGCCAAACTCATTGAAAAACAAGCGCTGGCACTAGAGCACAAACGCCGCAGACAAGAGCAAAGTGTGCTGGATGAATTTGCCGCCACGCAATTTGTTCGTCGTAAAGCCAGTATGAATGCCTAATTGGTATGAATGTTGCTGAATATCCGATAGCAACACGTAAACGTGTATAAAGCGGCAGGGGCTTGCCCCCTTGCTATTTGCAACAGTTTGAGGCTGCCAAGTATGTTACATTTAGACCTTGCTCATACCACACGTACATCCCAAGACCTTGATAAAAAAGGTGCTTTTTTTGATAAGGATGAACAAGGCCAACCGCTTGATGACGGTGGCTTTGAACGTGCTTTGGCACAATTTAGCGATAAGCCCACACACTCCCGCACGCCAAACCAAGGCGGCAATGACACAGCTGTTGAGCCGACAGAGGCACATGCATCAGCTAAAGCCCCAAGTGATGACGCTACTTTAGTAAACAATAAAGGCTCAGCCGCAACCTTAGCTAATGAAAACGCTGAAAAACGAACAAACGCAGAGGCCGCGGTTAGCGCCTCAGATGACACGCCAAGCACGGACGTTAAAACCACTGACTCATCAAGCGCCTCAAAAGCATCAAGCACCCAAGGCAGTGATGCATTGACAGTAGGGGCGAATAAAGCAGGCGTGTTAAACACAGCGGTAAATCCAACACATGCCCAAGCTGAGGGAGCAGTAAAAGCCACTGTGGTGAGCAATCATGGTATTGCCTTAAATACGCAAACGGCTAAAGCGGGTGAGACAACCAAGGCTTTGGCAAACAATAAAGCAGAAGTTGCTGCTCAAAATATGGTTGCAGCAGGTGAGCAAGATGAGAGCGTGGTTAACCAAGCGGCTAAATCAACGAATGCATCAGGTGTAGCCAGTACCAATCATGCCGCTATTGTCGATGGGGCAAAAGCGATTACCTCTAGCACTGTGGATGCAGGGAAGTTAGCAGTTGCAGCAAAAGCGAGTGGCAACCAAGCAGCCGCTGCAAAAACCACAGTGCCTGAAAGCGCAAAAGCTGTAATGAATAATTCCCTTGAAACAGCGGCTTTTATTACCCCTGACGATGCCGGTAACGACTTTTTTAGCCAAGTGAATGCGCAGCAAAGCTATGTGACCGAAGTGAAAGGGCAAAGTGCTTTAAACGCCATGGCAACGTCGGCTCAAGCTAAAAGGCCAGCCATAGATACCGAGGGCGCAATCCTTGCGGCAAACACCCTAGCGGCGAAAAAAGTAGGGCCTTTTTTTAGTCAACCAGCGCCCACGCTAGAGGCAGTAAGCACAGTGGATGCAAAAACCCTTAACGCATTAAGTGAAAAGGCTGCTACTACTGAAACTGATGCGCTCACTATGGCGAAAAGTGAGGGAGCAACAAAAGCAGCTGCTGAAGGCATTATCCTTCCAAAAGAGGTGTTAAATGCCAAATTGACTTTAACCCATGCCCAAGGGGATGCAGCACCTAAACAGCTCACGGCTGATATGAAAGGGCGCATTGAAAGTGCCATCACCCGCATTGAGCATGCCTTAGAGGCGCTGCCTGAACAAAGCCCGTTGGCGCAAAGTTTAAAAGATGCTAAAGCAAAATTAGAGGGGCTATTAACTTTGCCTCTTGCACAAGGTGCGGCGTCTCCTAAAACCATCAGCGATATGCGCGCTGTCAAAAATTCAGTGGACTTAAGATACGGTGGCAGCGAGCAAAAAACCTTGCCTATCACTGAGGCACCACTCGATGAATTAGACATACAAGTGCCAGAAGAAGCGTTTCGTTTTGATGAAAAACCGACGTTCCCAAGTACAGGCCCACGTATTTCGCCCATATTACAGCCACAAGGTTTCGCTGTGGCAACGCCTAACAATTTTAATGACGAATTAGAGCTCCTAAACCAGCAGCTTACTCACATTTTACCGTCGACGTCACGCAGTGAAGCGGGGGCTGTGGTAGGAACTGGGCTGGGTGAAACTGTGTTATCACAAGCGGTGAACATTGCCCGCGCTGAAGGTGTGCGTTTATTAGTGGATAAAGTCCAAGCCATGATGAACTTTAATCAGCGGGAAATGGAAATTCGCCTAGACCCGCCAGAGCTAGGTGCCATGCAAATTCGTGTACGCACAGAAGCTGAGCAAGCACAAATCAACTTTGTGGTACAAAACCAGCAAGCTAAAGAGCTGCTTGAGCAATCTATGAGTAAGTTAAAAGACTTACTGGAAGAGCAAGGCTTAAGTTTAGGTGACACCAGCGTTGAAGGTGGCGAACAAGGTGAGACGGATGCACAAAGTGAACAACAAGCAAGTGGCCGTGATGCTGAGCAAAGCCAAAATGAGCTAGATGAGCCAGCAGCCACTGTGGTTAACAAACGCGCAACTGATTCACAAATTGACTATTACGCTTAACATGCATTGCCATGATACGAAAATAAACGCCATAATAGTCATTAAGTTAAACCCTACTAGGTCAGTAAGATGGCAGAAGAACAAGAATCCGAGTTACAACTAGAAGAAGGTGGCTCGAAGAAAAAACTCATCATAATCATTGCGGTTGTGGTCTTAGTGCTCGGTGGTGGTGCTGGCTTTTTCTTGATGTCAGGTGGGGAAGAGCCCCCTGCTGAAACCTTAGTGGAAGAAGGTGCAGCGGCTGAAGGCGCAGAAGGTGCTGAGGGCGCAGCAGCAGCGGCAGGAGGCGGTGCCTCTACAGGGTCGGCCTTGTACGTTGCCATGCCACGACCTTTCGTATTTAACGTACCAGGCGCCAGTCGTGACCGCTTAGTACAAATTAAAGTGCAGTTATTAGTACGTGGTGATGCCAATGAAGAACTGGCAAAAAAACACATCCCGTTAATTGAAGGCACGCTGCTTAGCACCTTTTCAATGACCAATGCGGATGATTTAAGCACCACAGCAGGTAAAGAAACACTGCGCACCAATGCACTTGATAATGTTCAAAAAGCGTTGAATGACGTGGAAGGCTCAAAAGTGATTGAGCGAGTGTTATTCACTGGTTTTGTAATGCAATAAACCGGTTAGGTTTAAGGAAGCTGAGTGAGCGATTTATTATCACAAGACGAAATCGACGCCCTCTTACACGGCGTTGATGAAGTTGAGGAAGACGACCCTAGCGACGCTGGCGAAGACGGTGGTGCGGGTGCCTCGCAGTATGACTTTTCGTCGCAAGATCGGATCGTGCGTGGTCGCATGCCGACCTTGGAAATCGTGAATGAACGCTTTGCTCGCCACATGCGCATCAGCTTATTTAACATGATGCGTCGCACCGCTGAAGTGTCCATTAATGGCGTGCAGATGATCAAGTTTGGTGAGTACATACATACCTTGTTTGTACCGACCTCCTTGAACATGGTGCGTTTTCGCCCGTTAAAAGGCACTGGGCTGATTACCATGGAAGCCCGTTTGGTGTTCATTCTGGTGGATAACTTTTTTGGTGGCGATGGCCGCTATCACGCCAAGATTGAAGGGCGTGAATTTACACCGACCGAACGCCGTATCGTGCAAATGCTGCTGAAAATCATTTTTGAAGATTATAAAGAAGCATGGGCACCTGTGATGGACGTGTCTTTTGAGTATTTAGACTCAGAAGTAAACCCAGCGATGGCAAACATTGTGAGCCCCACAGAAGTGGTGGTGATCAGCTCGTTCCACATTGAACTCGATGGTGGCGGCGGTGATTTCCACATTGCTTTACCGTACTCCATGTTAGAGCCAATTCGTGAGCTGCTCGATGCCGGTGTGCAATCAGATACCGAAGACACAGACCTACGTTGGTCGAAGGCATTGCGTGATGAAATCATGGATGTGGAAGTGGAGCTGAGCTCGCAGTTGGTGGAATTTGATTTGCCGCTATCGCAAATCATGGAGTTAAAAGCCGGTGATGTGATCCCAGTGGAAATTCCAGAGCACGTGACTGTGTTTGTGGAAGAGTTACCAACATTCCGCGCCAAAATGGGCCGTTCACGAGACAATGTGGCGCTGCAAATTAGCGAAAAAATTAAACGTCCTGAGTCAGTTAAATCCGAGTTGCACGTCTTTACCAAAGGCGGCAAGAAAATGGACTCAGATGCAGAATTAGCTGAGCTTGAAGAAGATCTTCATCTTAGCGAAGGGGTAGATTTAGACTGGTAACAGTCATCAAGAGGATAATGCGATGAGCGATGATCAAGATACGATGGACGAATGGGCAGCAGCCCTCGCAGAAGCAGAAGGCGATGGCGGTGACGCAGGCGGTGATGCCTCTGTTGCTGAACTTGAAGAGCTCAGCGAAGATAAAGCCGAACTGTCGCAAGAAGAAAAGCGCAAGCTAGACACCATTTTAGATATTCCTGTCACCATTTCGATGGAAGTAGGGCGCTCTAAAATTAACATTCGTAACTTACTGCAGTTAAACCAAGGCTCAGTGGTGGAGCTTGACCGCGTAGCCGGTGAGCCACTCGATGTACTAGTCAACGGCACCTTGATAGCCCACGGTGAAGTGGTGGTGGTTAACGATAAGTTTGGTATCCGCCTTACTGACGTGATAAGCCAAATCGAGCGAATTAAAAAGTTACGTTAATCATGG
>JBGTXC010000063.1:0-12349 GCA_041937835.1 Alteromonadaceae bacterium
TAAGTAAATCTAATGCTGCACGTTTTTCATTTCTAATCTCGATTCCTATTATTGGCGGGCTAGGGCTGGTGCTTACTGCACAGCTATTTATGGCGGATACCCAAGTAGATTGGTATGCACTTGGGCTAGGTACGCTGCTATCATTTGTGTCAGCTTATTTGTGTATTTTCTTATTTTTGAAAGTCATTGAGCGCATGGGCATGTTGCCATTTGTGATTTATCGCTTATTACTTGGACTTGGACTGGTGGTCTTTTTATCACTGTAACTAGTTTCAGAATCAAAAAAAGGCCGCATCTGCGGCCTTTTCTATATTTGAAGATTAACGACCATCTTCAAAGCTGGCTTTAGCACTGACCTTCTCCCACGTACCATCAGCATAAAGTACAGTTGCAGTACCAGTGTACGTTTGGAAGCTGTAGACCGTGAATGAGCAATGCGTGTTTGAGCCTGAGCCACATGAGCTAGCGTCATCTTGCCAGATGATATTGCTAATTGCCTTGGTGGTATTGGCTACACGGAATACAGCGGTTGATGTACGCTGACCCCAAACCATAGAAAAACAACGGTTTGGCGTAAATTGGTCATACGCTTTGGTATCCACATAACATTCCATTTGTGCTGCTGATGAGCCAAAGCTTGTGAATGATGCCGCTGCGAGAATGATGCTAGAGATGAGTAGTTTCATTGTCTTATCCTTATTGTGTTTTAAAAGACCTAATAAGGAATAGCTCAAGTACCCAAAACGCCAACTTAATCCGTGTGTAAATTGTAAATCATTGTAATTATTAGCTTTTAATCATTTCATCCAGTAGGGCTAAACGCGCTTTAGCAATGGCGTCACGAATTTCTGGGCCTTGGAGGCCTGCTGCGATGAAGCGCTGTGCTGTGATGTCATTTAATGCTTTTAACATGGCTTTAAAGTCACATGTAGGCAGCGTGTTGTGAATGCATTGGTTTAACATGAGCGCTTCAAAAAAACGCTCAGGTTTACGCCATGCATCTAATTGATTAAACAACTGTAAAATGGCATCGGCATGTGTGGTGTCACAGGCGGCAATTGCTCGAGCATGCTCTGCCATGTGGGTGAGAGATTTTGGTGCAGCCAAGGTTTCTAACAGCGCCATTTCTTGGGTGGCTGTTAAGTGTTGGCTGACGCCAAGTAGTTGTATGCGACTGGCTAGTTGCGCATTTTTAATGCGAGAGAGCGACCCTTCAAGCAATATGCTTTTTTGTGTCACCAGTGCAACTAAAGCATTGTGGTAATAACTCAAAGCATGCATGTCATTTAAACACTTTAAAAAGCTCAGTAAAGTGCCATCTTGCATCACTTTTTCAAACTCTCGCCAAACACGTTCTTTAGTGAGTGTTTTGAGCTCGCCTTTTGCCACCATGTCATGAACAAGTGCCAAGGTTTCAGGAGCTATGGTAAAACCTAAGTGAGCGAATCGCGCATAAAAGCGTGCTAGGCGAATAATTCTTAGAGGGTCTTCTGAAAATGCAGGGGACACATGGCGTAATACTTTGTTTTCTAGATCCTTTGCACCATTAAATGGGTCGTGCAAAGTGCCTTTAGGGCATTTAGCAATGGCATTGATGGTTAAATCTCGACGGGCAAGATCAGCCTCTAAAGTCACATCAGGGGTAAAGTCACAAATAAACCCTGTATAACCTTGGCCTGATTTTCGCTCAGTGCGTGCAAGGGCGTATTCGTCTTTGGTCTCTGGGTGCAAAAATACTGGGAAGTCCTTACCGACTTGTTGGTAGCCAAGCGCTAATAAGGCGCTGGGCGTGGCACCTACAACCACATAGTCATGCTCTTTGATAGGCAAACCCAGTAATTCATCGCGTACCGCGCCGCCTACTAAATAAATGTCCATCTTTTCCCTTTTGCCCATGCTTATTTTTTGCCATTATAACTGCAACAACAACAAGAGGCGCGACCGTGTATCAAGAATTTTTTGGCTTATCTGAAAAGCCGTTCTCGATAGCTCCAAACCCAGATTACCTTTTTTTAAGTGAAAGGCACAAAGAAGCTTTGGCACACCTGACTTTCGGGCTCGGTGAATCAGGCGGTTTTGTGTTACTCACAGGCGAAGTGGGTACGGGTAAAACCACAGTCACGCGTGCGATGTTGGCAGAGCTGCCAGAAACCACGCATGTTGCCCTAATTTTAAACCCCATGTTGTCAAAATTGGAGTTGCTTGCCAGCATTTGCGATGAACTCAATATCGCTTATGACGAGCACAATGCCACGTTAAAATCCCTCACAGATCACATTAAAGCAAGATTGTTGGAAAACCACGCCAATGGTTGCCATACCATGCTCGTGATTGATGAGGCGCAGCACCTTGCGCCAGATGTGCTGGAGCAACTTAGGCTTCTGACCAATTTAGAAACCAACGATAAAAAGCTGCTGCAAATCATTTTAATTGGGCAGCCGGAATTACAAACACTCCTTAAACGAAATGAGCTCAGGCAATTGGCGCAAAGGATCACAGCGCGTTACCACTTAGTCCCTTTAAGTGAGCAGCAAGTGTTTGAATACGTTCAATTTCGATTAAACAAAGCCGGTGGTGCGCCCGGCATTTTTGCGTTTCCAGCACTGCAGCAATTATATAAATTAACCGCTGGGATCCCACGTTTGATTAACCTAGTGTGCGACCGCGCCATGATGGGCGCTTTTGCAGGTGGCCAGCGCGTGATCAATGCTAAAACCATCCGCCAAGCTGCAAAAGAAGTCGCGCCAGAGCTGTTTGGGCAGCCTGCTCAAAAGCAGATTGTTAAACCTGTAACTTATGTGCTCGCAGCGCTTGTCATGCTAAGCGTGGGTGTGAGCCTTTCTTATATGATGTAAACCATGTCTTATTTACTTGATGCCATTAAACAAGCCAACACAGCCCCAGGGGCAATTGGCCCAGAAGCTTACCAGCAACAATCAGAGTTATTATTTTACAAACGTGTGGTGTTGGTGATTTTACTTGTCCTTGGCTCAGCGGTTTTGCTGGGAGCTGGCTACCTTGTGGGGAAATGGATCCAAAACATTGAGGCAGAGCGTGTGCATGCTGAAGTGGTGAAACAAAAAGACGAGGCACTGGCTGCGTCACAAGCGCAACAAGCTAAGATGACCGAAGCCTTAATTGAAGCGCAAAAGGTGCTCGACGCGCATCAAAAGCTCTTGTCTCAAAATCAGCAGCCCGTAACCACAGCGCCTGCTCAGGTGGCAAATGTGCCTAAGCCTAAAGCGCAAAACAATGAGGTGGACTTATCTCAATACCGAGTTTTAGGCGCGCCGCTTAAATCTCAAGAAGCCCCCAAAAACGAAGACCTTGCGGGTATTCCCGATGAGCTCAAAGAAGCGTTTTCTAATGCAGTTGCTATGACCGAAAACGCAAAACCCACAGCGGATGTATATCGCAGCTCATCACAAGGGGCGTATGCTGAGCCTCTCACTTTATTACCAGTGCGTTTTCAGCGCCAAATCCCAGCGTTTGAATATCAAGCCCATATTTATGCCTCAGAGCCTAATAAACGCTGGATCAAACTAAACGGTCAAGAACTGTATGAAGGCGAACGCCTCGGACAAATGCAAGTGGTTGAAATCCTGCCAGACATGACCTTAATGAAACTGGCTGACATGCAATTTAGCGTTAAAGCGCTTGAAGATTGGATGTAAAAAAAGCGCCTTGGGCGCTTTTTTTATGCAGTTTTTTTGGTGCAAATACACTAAACAAATCACCGCTAAGGCAACAGGCTTTGCTTGAAAAAGCGCATCAGGTCGAGGTTAAAGTCTTCTGGCTTAACGCCTGTTTCTAGCGCGTCATTGTCGTATTTTGCTAAGTCTATGTCTTTAACTTCAATGTAATGAGCATGGGCGGCGTTATAAAACACCTTCACGCAGGGTTTAAGTGGGTTATCTAAATTGCTTTTAGACACTACCCCAAGTTTTTGGCTTTTTAGCTTCACCAATGAGCCCACGGGGTGTAAGCCAATGCATTTAATAAAGGCGTTAACTAAGTCTTCATCAAAGTGGTGTGGGCAGCCTTCTTTTAGAATTTTAAAGGCTTGAATGGCGTTCATACCATCTTTATATACTCGTTTTGCCGTAAGCGCATCGTACACATCCACAATCGAAATCATTCGTACATAGGTGGATAATTGCTCGCCAGAAAGCCCTTCAGGGTAGCCTGTGCCATCTAAGCGTTCATGGTGATAAGCGGCGATATCAACGGCAATGCCATCTAATCCAGCTTCCAGCAAAATAGCTTTTGAATGACTGGCGTGTGATTTTATCTCTTCAAACTCAGCGCCAGTAAGGCGCCCAGGTTTATGCAAAATAGCATCATCAATTTTGATTTTACCTAAGTCATGCAACAGTGCGCCTGTGGTCAGCTGTTGAATGATGTCATCTTCGAGTTTCATGTGCTTGGCAAAAATGGTCATCAGTACAGCAACATTGACGGAGTGCTCTAACAAATAGCTGTCTTTATCACGAATTTGGCTAATGCAGCAAAGCGCATCTTGATTACGAAATACCGAATCAATTAACCCGCCTGCTACTTGCTCAAATTCGGCTTTATCTAGTTTGTTTCCAAGTTGAATGTCTTTAAAGGCACGCTTTTGTAAGTTTTTAGCCTGTTCATAAAGCTGATTAGCGGTGTCCATTTCCGCGCTCATGGGCTTTGCCTTGCGGCGAAATGGCGTAGTATCCGATGTCGGCATGGAAGGCTGAGTGGCTGGCTTCTTTTCTTTATCGGAAAGGGTTTTACTTGGGTCAATGCATACTTCAAGGATCCCTGCTTTTTTTAGCTGCTTAACAACCGCAGCCGATTTTACCCACCCTTGTGAGCGCACTTTTAACGTGCCTTTTTGCTTAGTAACGCCTTCCACAAACATGCCGGGTTTGAGTAAATCGATTGAAATATGTTCTTGCATTGGTCGTGAGTGTTGCCCTTTTATAATAAAAATAGATGAAAAAAGCGCACCTAGGTGCGCTTTTTGGTTTCTTACTCTTCGTCTTCGACCAAGGTCATCAAGGACGTGTTGCCGCCCGAGGCCGTGGTATCAATGCTGATGGTTTTTTCTGTGACCACGCGACTGATTAAAGTGTCGTAGTATTCAGAGCTAATCACCGGCAGGATAGCGCCTTCACGCTCAGCAAGTTGTTTAGCAAAGTACCCTAAGCGTGATGAACGCGCAGCCACCACAGCACCTTTAAGGTGAGGGTGAGCCAAAATAGCATTCAGGTGCTCAGATTTAGCAACTTGCAGGACGCCTTCAGCAACGCCTGTGGCGATGAACTTCTCTCTAAAGGCCAGTGCTTCTTCATAAAACAGCTCAGAAGCAACCGTGATCACTGTATTACCTGCTGCTAAAGCGGTAATGATTGAAATTGCCCAGAAGTTAAACGAGGTGCTCTTATCTGCATACACAGTGAGGCAGCCACGCGGCTCAAGGAGTAACTGGTTAGACTCACCGGTAGGTCCTGGCAGCACGGTTGCCTTACGCATGCGCTTTTCAAGGCGGTTAAGCTGGGCGCGAGCATCAGCCAGTGTCAGCGCTAAGTCATCGGCAAAGTCATCAATCATTTCGACTGTGGCGACTTTGGCAAGCAGCTGGCGCACGGTAGAGATTCGGTCATTGAGCGGGGTTGCTCGCCAAATCTTTTCATCACGCAGTACTTTTTCCATCATGTTAGCCACGTCAGTGACTGCCGTGTCTGATTCATGCAGCTCTTGCTCATCCGCACTTAAATCCGTCATCTGGACGTTTTCAGGCGAGGCTTTTTCTTTTACAAGGCGATACAAGTAATTTGGTCCACCGGCTTTAGGGCCAGTACCTGATAAACCACGCCCACCGAACGGTTGCACACCTACAATGGCGCCAATCATGTTACGGTTTACATACACATTACCTGCACCGGATAACTGGGCTAGGCGCTCAGCACGTTCTTCGATACGGGTATGAATGCCCATGGTTAAGCCGTAGCCAGTACCGTTGATTTGCTCAACCACAGCGTCTAAATCGCTGCCTTTAAAGCGCACAACATGAACGATTGGACCAAAGACTTCACGCTTTAACACAGATAAATCACTGATTTCATAAAGGCGTGGCGCAAAGAAAGTATGCGCTTTTGGTAAGTCACTTGGCAGTGTGCATTCATAATGCAGGGTGGCTTTGTCTTTTAAGTAAGCCACGTGATTATTCAGGGTCGTTAATGCCTTTTCATCAATCACAGGGCCAATGTCAGTGCTTAAAAACGCAGGATCACCCACGTGTAGCTCTGCCATTGCACCTTGGATCATTTCAATCACTTTATCAGCAATGTCTTCTTGTAAGAAAAGCACACGAAGGGCTGAGCAGCGTTGCCCCGCACTTTGGAAACCAGACGAAATCACATCGTCGACCACTTGCTCTGGCAGGGCAGTGGAATCAACAATCATGCAGTTTTGACCACCGGTTTCGGCAATCAGAGGCACTTGAATGTCATCACGGCTAGCGAGGGTGCGTGAAATAATGGTGCCGGTTTCGGTTGAGCCAGTAAACATCACAGCTTGGATACGAGGATCTGGCACAATCACACGACCAACGTCGCTGCCGCGCGCAATCACTGGCTGAACCACATGCTCAGGCAAGCCAACGGTGCGCATCAGTTCAATGGCACGTAAAGCCACTAAGCAGGTTTGCTCAGCCGGTTTTGCAATCACAGTGTTACCTGTGACAACAGCGGCAACCACTTGACCTAAGAAAATCGCCAATGGGAAGTTCCATGGGCTAATACATAAAATTACACCGCGGGATTCAAAGCGCTCGTCTTCGGCAAGCTCTTCAGCTCGAGCGGCATAATAACGGCAAAAATCAACGGCTTCGCGTACTTCGTCAATGCTGTCTTGGGTGATTTTACCTGCTTCTTTAATACAGATGGCAATCAACTCATCGCTATGACGCTCAAGAATGTCTGCAGTGCGGCGCAGTAAATCCGCGCGTGCCTTAACGTCTGTTTCTGACCAGCTTTGATACGCCGCTTCGGCGTTTTCGAGCATGCGCGACATTTCGGCATCATCATTGAGTGCCACATGACCCACCACTTCACTGTGATCCGCTGGGTTAATAATGGCTTCACGGCCTGCCGGTACATCGTCATGAGTTAAAATATGGCTTTCAACCCAGGCATCTAGGTTTGCCTTTAACGGCGTGATTTGATTGATGTCCGTTAAATCCATGCCTTTAGAGTTAGGGCGCTCGATGCCGTATAGGTCTTTTGGTAGGGCAATTTGCTTATTAAAGCGATTGCGCAAACCTTGCAGTGTTTCTACTGGGTCTGGCAGTAAAGACTCAACGGGCTTTGAGGTATCCACAATGGCATTAACAAAGGATGAGTTTGCGCCATTTTCCAGTAAACGGCGGACCAAATAAGCTAGTAGGTCTTCGTGTTGGCCAACAGGTGCATACACACGGCACTGTACTTTTTCCGAGGTAACGATTTGGTCATACAAAGACTCGCCCATGCCGTGTAAGCGTTGGAACTCAAAGCCTGTGTTATCACCTTTGGCAACTTCCAAAATGGTGGCAGCACTGTAAGCATTGTGCGTTGCAAACTGCGGGAAAATCACATCGCGTGCTTCAAGAAGTTTGATGGCACAGGCTTTATAGGCTACATCTGTGGTGGCTTTTCGGGTAAATACCGGGAAGTGTTCAAGGCCATCTTGCTGAGTGGTTTTTACTTCTGTATCCCAGTATGCGCCTTTTACAAGGCGGACCATCATGCGGCGCTTAACGCGGTGAGCTAGATTTACTAACCACTCTACCACAAAAATGGCACGTTTTTGATACGCCTGTACCGCCAGACCAAAGCCTTCCCAATCGCCAAGATCTGGGTCTGAGAATACGGCTTCAATGATGTCTAATGAAATGTCTAAACGGTCTGCTTCTTCGGCATCAACAGTGAAGTTGATGTCGTATTTTTTCGCAGCTAATGCCAAGGTTTTAAGCTTTGGCACAAGCTCGTTAAATACGCGCTCGCTGTGAGTGAATTCGTAACGAGGGTGAATCGCAGAAAGCTTAACTGAAATGCCCGGGCTTTTAACTGGTCCGCGGCCACTTGCTGCTTTACCGATTGCTTCAATGGCATTCATATAACTTTGGAAATAGCGGTCCGCATCCTTCATGGTGCGCGCGCCTTCGCCTAGCATGTCATAGGAGTAGACATAGCCTTTACGCTCTGTGTCAGCGGCGCGTTCTATGGCTTCGTCTATGGTGCGGCCCATTACAAACTGCTTACCCATGATCTTCATTGCGTATTGCACGGCACGGCGGATCACTGGCTCACCTAAACGCCCTAAGGTCTTTTTAAGCATGCCAAATTGCTCTTCTTTAGAGCGATCTGAGTAATTCACCATTTTGCCTGTAACTAATAAGCCCCACGATGACGCATTCACAAATAAAGACTCGCTCGAGCCTAAGTGTGAGCTCCAATCACCTTTTGAGAGTTTGTCACGGATGAGCATGTCTTGGGTGTCTTTATCTGGCACACGAAGCAGGGCTTCGGCAAGACACATCAACACCACACCTTCTTCCGAAGACAAAGAAAATTCGTTAAGCAGGGCATCCACGCCGCCTTGACCATCTTGGTCTTGGCGAATGTTCACCACCATTTGACGGGCGCGCTCCCAAGCACGACTGCGGGCACTGACGCCCACTTCGGCCAGTGGCAAAATATAATCAATGACTTCGTTCTCATCGATGCGATAAAAGTCGCGGATTTTCTGACGAATTGGACACTCTGTGGTTAGGTTACCGTTAAAGAGCATAAATTACCCTCATAGTGGTCGGTGATAAGAACAGGCACACAGCATTTTTATCATTTTAGGTGCCAAACGAGGTTCACTTACCGAGCAGTATAATAGCTAGATACGAATAACTCTCCCTAGCAGGCCAATTTATCCCGGCGCTAAGCGAGTTACATGAATAAGTACAAAATTATCGCAATTTTCGCGTGCATTCTAATCAAAAAGCAGCAGAACATGCTGGTTAATTTGGCATTTTTACCGTAAATTCCCCCGTAAATAGGCACTAATGCAGAATATTATTTGGTATGTCTCACTCAACTAAGCTCCGACAATTAGATCGCATCGACCTCGCTATTCTGGATGCGCTACAGCAAAATGGACGTATTTCCAATGTAAATCTAGCTAAGTTGGTGAATTTAAGTGCCAGCCCTTGCTTAGATAGGGTGCGCAGGCTTGAAAAAGAAGGCTACATCGAAGGCTATGTGGCAAAGCTTTCGCCACAAAAGTTAAATCAAAATTTAGTGGCGCACATTCAAGTTACGCTTAAATCATCCACCACAGAGGTGTTTAAAACCTTTAACCAAGCAATTAATGAAATTGATGAAGTTGAAGAGTGCGATATGGTGGCAGGAGGCTTTGATTACTTAATTAAAGTGCGCGTTGCTGATATGGACCATTATCGTCAAGTGCTTGGCCGCTTGGTGGATATTCCCGGGGTGGGTACTAACCACACTTACATGGTGATTGAAAACATTAAACAAAACCGCGGCATTAAATTGCTTTAAGTGCCGCAGTCTCTGCTGTGGTTAGTCTAAATAACCGTAGCGGCTTTTGCGTGAGAGCACGCTTGCTAAAATGGCACCAAGAAGTACGCCAATCAAGCCAATGGCGCCGCCATACATGAGTAAATCACGTTTTTCTTTTTGCGCGGTCCGTTTTTTTTCCTCAAGCAAGGTATCTGTGCGGGCATTAGCACGCAGTAACTCGCTTTGTAGTGCCGCCATATTTTGAGCCAATTCAGTGTTTTTATCTTCCAGTGCTGGGATTTGACTATTTGCGGTTTTAAGGGCGTTTTGCAGCTCGGTTACTTCATCTGATAAGGCACGGTAGCGCACATTTAACCCCGGTGTGCGAGTTACAAAACGTTTTTTTACCCAGCCGCTGCGGCCTTTTTCATCACGGATTTTACTAAAGCCATTTTCCTGCTCGCCGGTCAGTAAAATACTGTCGCCCGCATTGATGGAGCCAAGAATGCGGTAGTTTTCGCCGGCACCTGCATGCATATAGATAAAGAGGTTATCGACAACGTAAGCACGATTGTCAGGTGCTTGGCTGGTCGTTTGCTGGGGAGCTTGGGCACTTTGAAGTGCCGCCTCGGCCGTGTTTGCCACTTCTGTGGCGGTTAACTGCAAAGCAAAAAGGGCTGTTAGCAACATCATGAGTGGTATTTGGTATCTTATTGTTATGCCTACGCATACTAGAGTTTCGCACCCTGTAAAGCAAGGCACGCCACGGCTAAAAATTTGCATTTGCGGGTGGACCTCGTTATTTTTGGCTTTTAACTTTGAAACATTAGGTTTTCATCATCTCCATGGACAATGAAATAGAGTTGAAGTTTTTACTTCAGCCCGACACCCCAATTGCCATCTTACCGCTCCTTGAATCCTTTGCGCAGACAGTGACACAGCAACCAACGCGCGTTTTGGATAACACTTATTACGACACCCCGACGCGAACTTTACGCCAGCATGATATTGGCTTGCGTACCCGCTCAAATGGTGAGCGTATGGAGCAAACCATTAAGCTAAAAGGTAATGTGGTGGGCGGGTTACATCAGCGTCCTGAATACAATTTACCCATCACGCGCACGCGCCCTGATTTAACCGCGTTTGAGCCAAGTATTTGGCCAAAAGATGTGGATGTCGCAGCGCTCAACTCTGACATTGAAGCGGTATTTACCACTCGCTTTGAGCGCCAAACTTGGTTAGTCACCACAGATGCAGGCACAGTATTAGAAGTGGTGTGGGATCAAGGCGAGGTGCTTGCTGGGGACAAAACATGCCCCATTTTTGAACTTGAAGTGGAGTTGATGAAAGGCGACTTAATGGATGTGTTTGCCTTTGCTGAGCACTTAAGTCAAAACTTACCTGTGCGTTTGGGCTTTATGAGTAAAGCCGAGCGAGGTTACCGCCTTGCAGAAGACATGCCGCTGAAAGCTAAAAAGCGTATTGGTTATGTAAAGCAGCAAAAAGACGCCACTCAAGAGCAAGCCTTGATTGCCTGTGTGAGCTTTGGCATTCGCTTTGTGCAGCACCATGAGCAGTGCTATTTCAATAAGCCTTCGCTGAAAACTCTCAAACGCATGACAGATGGCATTAACTTGATTCGTCACGCTTTGTGGCTGTTTGCGCCGATTGTGTCAAAACAAAGTACAGAGCAACTGCGCAAAGAATTAAAATGGTTTTTGCGTGAATTTGCCTGGATTGAAACCGCACTTCAGGTAAAAACTTTTACCTCTAAAAAGCATGCTTATCATAAACGTTTACACACGGAAACTGAGCTGATGCAGTGCCTTGAAGGGCAGCTTGCGGAGCAACCAGACCAAAGTGCTATTCAAGCGGTATTTTGGGGTAAACGTTATAACCACATGCTGCTAACACTCACGCGCTGGCTGCAAGAAAAAGCATGGCGCAGTGACTGGCAAGATGCCCAGCACGCGCTTTATGGCGAGTCGGTAAAACGGGTTGCTAAAGTGCTTTTTGCTGAAGATTGGGATGAGATGCAGCATCTGTTACCCGTTGGCGCGCAAAACATCGATTTTGCCGCGCAAAGGCAAAAGCTGTCACGCAATTTACTCAGTGGGTGTTGTTTAGGTGGCTTATTTGATGAAAAAGCCCGTGAAGACTTCAGACTCCCTTGGCTTGATATCACCTATGGCATCGATGAGTTGCTCGCGCTTAATTATTTAGAGTCCTTATGTGGCTTTGAGCACGCCGGTGATGAGCAGCTTAAAAAGTGGCTGTTAAAGCGAAAGGCCTGCTTAGTGGATGCCATGGAACAATCGCGCCAAGTGGCGCTCAAAGCCGAGCCTTATTGGGAATAAAAAAAGAAGCGAAAGCTTCTTTTTTTGTGCCTCAAATTCAACACCTTGCCTCACAGTATTGAGATTCGCTGCTATGCTTTAACGAGTTATTGCAGTGTGGTCATCATGATACAAATGAAACTTGGGCACAGTCTTTTCAAGCAAAGGTGTTAGTTCTTGCTAAACAACTCACCTTTATTTACTCCGCGTCGTCAAAACGCGTTTCACATTCGCCGCCAAACTGTACACAGTCATCTGTTGATTGTGTGCTTGTTATTTTTGCTGACCATCAGCAGCGTGAGTTCAAAACAGCTGGTGATCCACTTTTCTACTTTTGTTGCTCAAATGGAGGCGCGCTTTGGCCCGAGTCGCAAGCAAGTGGCACTGAAATGGCAAAAGTTATTAGGGCAAGTGCGCGGCTTATCGGATCGCGAAAAAATCGCCATGGTGAATGCTTTTTTTGATGTGCAAATTCGCTAT
>JBGTXC010000064.1:0-12237 GCA_041937835.1 Alteromonadaceae bacterium
CCCGCATCACCCACCTCGTTTGAAAGGGATTGCTGCATTGGGGGAGAGGTGTCATCTGTAAGTTTTAGAAACCCCAAAGCAATTGGCCTGCCTGCTAGAAGCAAAGGGTTGAAGCACATATATTCCCTTCGAAATGCGCGAAAATCTGACGCTGTGATAGCGTAAAAATGTCGGGATGACATTTTTAGACAAGATGAGGTAGGGAAACCGAATTTGTCGGCGCGTAAGTGCAGCGATAGATTTACGACTTATCGCATTTTACATGGTGCCGGGGGAAGTCCAGAAGGGGCGAGGCAGCAAACCCCTTCTGGTTGAAGTCGCCACCGCGACAAATCTAAATATGCACTGCGATTATGAAAGGTATGCTAAATGTGCATTGTTTACTCGTTAAATGAGATGCCACATTCCCCAAGCATAAGGCTTATTACTTCGTTAAATACATCCAAATAACCCCAGCAATGACAGCACAAGATAATAGCCCTATCACCCAGCCAAAAGTCATAGCTAAAATGCCAAAAGGGGTGTTGAGCTGTGAGTTCTGAATACGTTCTAAATTAGCTAGTTTAATCAGTGCGCTCAGAGCGAGTATGCCGCCTATTAACATTAAAGGGCCAAGCACAAACAACAGTGCTACCCCAACAGCGCCAGCTTGGGCTGCACCATCTGTAGGGGATAATGAATTAAGCAGCAAAAACACTGGCAATGCGCCTACTAAAAACAGTGTGTTACCACTGTAAAGCCTTGATTTATACACCTTACTTCCTTGAAAACCCGCCTAACGAGGGCGCGTTAGTGTAACTTGGCAAAGCCGTTTGCTTAAACGTTTTTTGAAGTTACATATTACTTTGTAAAAAACGCCTAACCTCATCAATCGCCATGCCTTTGCGCTCTGCGTAATCAGCGAGTTGATCGTCTTTAATTTGGCCAACGGTAAAGTACTTTGCCTCTGGGTGGGCGATGTACCAGCCGGACACACTGGCACCTGGCCACATTGCAAAGTTTTCTGTGAGCACCATCTGGGTGTGCTTTTCAACATCCAGCACATCCCAAATTTTTTGTTTTTCACTGTGCTCAGGGCATGCGGCATATCCTGGGGCAGGCCGTATGCCTTGGTAAGCTTCGCGAATGAGCGCCTCGTTATTAAGCGTTTCATTGGGAGAATAGCCCCAGAGGGATTTACGCACCCGTTCATGCGCGTATTCAGCAAAGGCTTCAGCAAGGCGGTCACACAAGGCTTTGACCATGATTTTATTGTAATCATCGCCTTTAGCCTCAAACTCTTCGGCGACTTCATCTTCTTTTAAACCGGCGGTAACGGCAAACGCGCCCATGTAATCTGCTTGCCCTTGGGGCGCGATGTAATCCGCCAAGCTTAGGTTGGGTCCTTTGGCTTTTTGCCCTTGCTGGCGCAAATGGCAGGTGCGGGCTAGCACGTTTTGGCGGCTGTCGTCTGCATATAACAGCACATCATCACCCACTTGGTTTGCTGCAAATAGCCCCACTACCCCACTGGGTTGTATTCGCCCATCTTCAATCAGCCAATCCAGCATGGCATTGGCGTCATTAAACAAATGGGTGGCCTGCTCGCCAACGACCTCATCACTCAAAATCCGAGGGTATTTACCCGCCAGTGACCAGGTTAGGAAAAACGGCGTCCAGTCTATGTAATCCCTAAGGGTAGCAATGCTTGGGTTTAGGGTGTGTACACCAAGCTGATTAGGTATTTTAATATCCGCAAATGAGAGCTTTGCGCGGTTGCCTCTTGCCTGAGCTAAGCTAATGCGCGGTGCACTTGGGCGCTTTTTCGCCTGTTGGATGCGCGCCGTATCATATTCTTCAAAGGTGCGCGCTAAAAACGCGGGCTTTTGCGTATCACTGAGCAGGCTTGAAACCACATTCACTGCGCGGCTGGCGTTGGTAACGTACACCACCCCGTTTTCATACTCTGGGGCAATTTTAACGGCAGTGTGCACTTTAGAGGTGGTGGCACCACCAATTAAAAGCGGTAAGTTGAGCCCTTGGCGCGTCATCTCCTTGGCCACATACACCATTTCATCAAGGGATGGGGTAATAAGCCCAGATAAACCAATGATGTCGACATTTTCTTTAATTGCGGTATCAATAATGGTTTGGCACGGCACCATCACCCCAAGGTCAATCACTTCATAGTTATTGCACTGAAGCACCACACCCACAATGTTTTTGCCAATGTCGTGCACATCCCCTTTTACGGTGGCCAGCAGCACTTTACCTTGGCTTTTGCCTTGCTCTTTTTGGGCATTAATATAGGGCTCAAGATAGGCTACTGCGCGCTTCATTACCCGTGCAGATTTAACCACTTGCGGCAAAAACATTTTGCCTTCACCAAATAAATCACCCACCACACTCATGCCAGCCATTAAAGGGCCTTCGATGACCTCTATGGGTTTATTCGCACTTTGGCGGCAAAGCTCTGTGTCTTCTTCAATGTATTCTGTGATGCCTTTAATAAGGGCATATTCAAGGCGTTTTTCTACGCTTTGCTCACGCCATGTGAGATCTTTTTCGTCTTTTTCTGTGCTGATGCCGGCATAACGCGGGGCTATTTCTAACAAACGCTCGGATGCATCAGGGCAGCGGTTAAGTACCACGTCTTCAACGGCTTCTTTTAAAGGAGGATCTATGGTGTCGTATACAGTGAGCTGCCCTGCATTAACTATTCCCATGTCTAACCCAGCTTGAATGGCATGGTATAAAAAGACGCTATGAATTGCCTCCCGCACTGGGTTATTACCCCGAAAGCTGAAAGACACATTGGACACCCCACCCGACACAGATGCATGAGGCAAAGTCGCTTTGATTTCACGAGTGGCGTTTATAAATTCTACCGCATAATTGTCATGCTCTGACATGCCGGTGGCAATGGCAAAAATGTTCGGGTCAAAAATAATGTCTTCAGGCGCAAAGCCCACGTCATCGACCAAAATACGGTAACTGCGTTGGCAAATGGCCACTTTACGCTCACACGTATCGGCTTGGCCTTGCTCATCAAATGCCATAACAACCACAGCCGCGCCATAACGCATGATTTTACGGGCTTGCTCGCAAAACTGCGTTTCACCTTCTTTCAGTGAAATTGAATTCACTATGGCTTTGCCTTGCACGCATTTTAAGCCGGCTTCGATCACACTCCACTTTGAGGAGTCGATCATTATCGGCACTTTAGCGATGTCAGGCTCTGCGGCAATTAAGTTTAAAAAGGTGGTCATTGCCTGCTCTGAATCGAGCATGGCTTCATCCATATTGATATCAATAATTTGCGCGCCGTTTTCCACTTGCTGGCGCGCTACATCTAGGGCTTCGCTGTAATCCCCAGCTAAAATCAAGCGCTTAAATTTTGCCGAGCCGGTTACATTAGTGCGTTCACCAATATTGATAAACTGCGCCGTACTCATAACCCACCACCTTGCACCATGGGCTCGAGCCCGCACACCCTGAGTGTGGGTGAAGGCGCTACAGCAGCTCGTGGCTTACTGTACACAACCGCGTTTTTCATCGCGGTAATGTGCTCAGGGGTGGTGCCGCAGCAGCCGCCCACAATATTAACAAGCCCCGCCTCTGCCCAACTGGCCATGTGCTCAGCCATCTCCTCTGGGCCTAAATCATACCCGCCAAACTCATTAGGAAGACCTGCATTGGGGTGCACAGACACCGCCACCTCACAAATACGTGCAAGCTCCGCCACATAAGGGCGCAATAAATCTGGCCCTAAGGCACAGTTAAGCCCCACAGCCACAGGTTTAGCATGGCGTATGGCATTGTAAAATGCCTCCACGGTTTGCCCTGATAACGTTCGCCCTGAGGCATCGGTAATGGTGCCGGAGATCATAATTGGTAGGCGGATTTGGCGTCGGTCAAACTCTTCTAACACGGCGAAAATTGCCGCTTTACAGTTAAGAGTATCAAACACGGTTTCAATCAAAATGATGTCTGCGCCACCATCTAGCAAGCCTTGGGTCGCCTCCGTGTAAGCTCTGACTAACTCATCAAAACTGATATTGCGAAATCCGGGGTCATTCACATCTGGTGAAATGGAGCAGGTTTTTGCGGTTGGCCCAAGCACACCGGCCACCCATTTAGGAGTTTTACAATTGGTCTCTTTAATCGCTGCAACGGCCAACTCCGCCCCTTTTTTATTTAGCTCATAGGCAAGCTCGGCCATTTGGTAATCGTGCAGGCTCACTGAGGTGGAATTAAAGGTATTGGTCTCAATAATATCGGCGCCGGCTGCAAGGTATTTTGCGTGTATGCCTTGAATAAGGGCGGGCTGCGTGAGGGTTAATAAATCATTATTGCCTTTAACTGGCACTGGCCATTCTTTAAAACGCGCTCCGCGAAAATCGGCCTCGCTAAGCGAATGCTGCTGGATCATAGTGCCCATGGCACCATCAAGAATAAGAATATGTTGCGCCAATTGGGCTGCTAAATCACGCTGCACAGACTGCCACCTTATTGAGTTGCTTAAGCTGAGCTTATTATAAAAACACCTAGATGTATAGACGTCTATTTATCAATGTGGCCTAAGTCACGATTTGGATCTAATAAGTCTCGCACTCGGCGTTTGAGCTCTTTGGCTTCAGGAAAGCCGCCATCTGCCACTCGGCACCAAATCTCAGTGTCGTTATAAAAAATCTTAAAGTGACCGCCGGTTTTTGGGCATAACGCCACAGTGTGTAAATCGTCACTAAAGGTGCTTAGTAGCTCTTGTGCGAGCCAAGCTGCACGCAGTAGCCACTGGCATTGGCTGCAGTAATCTATGGTAATGGTTGGTTTCATCATGGCATTAAAAAAGGCGCGTTTTGCGCCTTAGTTTAGGTGTTTAGTCTATTGGCTATCAAGGTATCTACCACACTTGGGTCTGCCAATGTGGAGGTATCACCTAGCTCAGCAAAATCATTTGCGGCTATTTTACGCAAAATGCGGCGCATAATTTTGCCTGAACGCGTTTTTGGTAAGCCCAGTGTCCACTGCAGATGATCCGGTGCGGCAATCGGCGACAGCGTTTGCTTTACAAAGTCGCGCACATTGCGTGTCAGCGCCTCGTCAAATTCAATACCCGCGGTTGGGATCACGTATGCATAAATCCCTTGGCCTTTAATATCATGCGGGTAGCCGACTATCGCGGCCTCTGCGATGGCATCGTGCGCTACTAAAGCGCTTTCTATTTCGGCGGTGCCTAAGCGATGGCCTGAGACATTCAGCACATCATCCACGCGGCCTGTGATCCAGTAATGACCATCGCTATCGCGGCGACAGCCATCACCAGAAAAATAATACCCCGGGTACGCGCTAAAGTAGGTTTGCTCAAAGCGTTCGTGGTCGCCCCAAATCGTGCGCGCTTGAGATGGCCAGCTTTGACAAATCACTAAGTTACCTGTGCCCTCGCCTTCTAATACTTGGCCATTGGCATCTACAAGTGCTGGCTGTATGCCTAAAAAGGCTTGCATGGCAGAGCCCGGTTTCATGTCTGTCAGGCCGGCGATTGGGGTCATCATCACCCCGCCTGTTTCGGTTTGCCACCACGTATCCACTATAGCGCATTGGCCTAAGCCAAATTCATTGTAATACCACTGCCACGCCGCCGGGTTGATTGGCTCGCCCACAGTACCAAGCACCCGTAAACTGCTGCGTTTTGAGCTTTGTGTTGGTTCGTCCCCTTTTGCCATTAAGGCACGAATGGCGGTTGGTGCCGTGTATAAAATACTGACTTGGTGTTTATCCACCACTTCACCTAAGCGCCCTGCTGTGGGGTAATTCGGCACGCCAGCAAAAATAACCTGAGTACAGCCGTTAGCAAGTGGCCCATAGGTGATGTAACTGTGCCCTGTGATCCAACCCACATCCGCACCGCACCAGTAGATGTCGTCATGTTTGAGGTCAAACACGGTTTTGTGGGTCAGCATGGTGTAAAGCAAATAACCTGCTGTGGTGTGTAATAACCCCTTTGGTTTGCCCGTTGAGCCTGAGGTATACAAGATAAAAAGCGGATCTTCCGCTTGCATAGGCTCTGGTGGACAGGTTGCAGCTTGTGTGCTTAATAGGCTATCCCAACAAACTGAGCGCGGATGATTCAGCTCAGCTCCTTTATGAGCTTGCTTTACTAAAACATGCTCGACGCAAGTCACATGAGCTTGGCTCAGCGCGGTTTCAACATTGGCCAATAGAGGAATGGTTTGCCCACCGCGCTTGCCCTCTTGTGCTGTGATCACGCATTTTGCGCCGCAATCAGCAATGCGATCGGCAATGGCGTTAGGTGAAAAGCCACCAAAAATCACTGAGTGTACTGCGCCAATGCGGGCACAGGCTTGCATAGCGTACACAGCTTCCACTGTCATCGGCATGTAAATGGCCACGCGGTCGCCTTTTTTAACCCCTAAGGATTTTAAGCCATTTGCTAAGCGGCACACTTCGTCGTGTAAGGTTTGGTAACTAACGCAAAAGCTTTCGCTTGGCTCATCCCCTTCAAAGATCAGCGCGGTTTTAGCGGCTGAATCGGCTAGGTGGCGATCAATACAGTTGTAAGACACATTCAATACGCCATCGGCAAACCAATTGATGTTGACGTTACCTAACTCGTAGCTGCAGTTTTTAATTTGCGTGGGCTTTTTAACCCAGTCGAGTAAGTCAATTTTGCTCTGCCAAAAGGCATCGTTATCAGTAATTGATGCCTCGTAATCGCTTTGCCATCCAGCTTGGGTATAGGTTTGGTGGGCAAAGGGCAATGCCTTTGCTGGGTAAATAAGGGCCATAACCACATCCTGTTTGTTGATGATTTTTTTATTGTGACTTTAAAGATGCCTGTTTACAGATTAAATGCAAGCCCAAGGATTTAGATATTAATGGTATTGCAAACCATTCTCATTTGCATTATTGTATTCGCGATTTTGACACTCCCAATAATGAATAAACGGACTAACATGAACGCACGCGCATTTAAACTAAGCACCCTTTTTGTAGCAACTAGCTCTTTATTCGCATTACCCGCATTGGCTGATGACGCCACCTCTGACATCGAACGCATTGCCGTGTTAGGTGATAAGCACAGCAACTACCTAGCTGCGGAGTCTGAAACGGCTTCAAAGTTAGGCATCTCAATCAAGGAAACGCCACAGTCAGTGCATGTGGTAACCCGCGCCTTAATGGACGATTTTTCCCTGGATGATGTGAACCAAGTACTTGAAACAACCCCAGGGGTATCTGTTGAAAAGATTGAAACCGACCGTACTTATTACAAAGCACGTGGTTTTGATATTTTAAACTTTCAAGTGGATGGTTTAGGTTTGCCGCAAGAGCGCGGCTCACTCGCAGGCACCTTAGATACGGCTATTTACCAACGTGTTGAAGTGGTGATGGGGGCCAATGGCATGATGACAGGTGCAGGTAATCCATCAGCAACCGTTAACTTTATTCGCAAACGTCCAACTCAAGATACCCGCGCGAATGTGTCTTTAACTTATGGCTCTTGGGCGAATACCCGTTTAGATGCCGATGTGTCTGGCAAGATTTCAGAGTCAGTAGCTGGGCGGGCTGTGGTCGTAAAACAAAAGCGTGATTCTTACCTTGAGCGCTACAGTGTGGATCGCGATGTGTTTTATGCCATTGGTGAAGTTGAGCTGACTGACACCACTCGCTTAACAAGCAGCATTACCTACCAACAAAATGATGCCGACAGCCCACTTTGGGGTGCTTTGCCGTTATTTAATAACCTTGGGCAAGCAACCGAGTTTGATGTGTCTACTTCAACGGCGGCAGATTGGGCGTATTGGGATAACACCTCAGAGCAAGCATTTGTTGAGCTTGAGCAATTACTACCTAATGATTGGGCGCTAACCGCGCGCTACACGCACACTCAAACTGAGCAAGACTCAAACCTCTTTTATGTGTATGGCACACCCGATGCGCAAACGGGTTTAGGCTTAACGGGCTATGCTTCAGACTACCAATTAAATGACCGCAGTAACCTGTTTGATGTGTATGCCAACGGCACTTTTGAGCTATTTGGCCGCACTCATGACATCGCTCTTGGTGCAAGTCTTGCTGACATGAATTACCGCGACCGCTCCCTTTACGACTACACCACAGGCAATGGCTTTCCTGCAATGCCAAACCTTAATGAGTGGGATGGCGTAGCCCCAGTTGCAACTTTAAAAGACGGACTTAACGGCTCAAACGTGGATAGTCGCCAAACGTCACAGTACGTGGCCGCACGTTTTTCTATCACAGATGAGTTAAACATTTTAACGGGAGCACGCCGCACTGATTGGCATTCAGTTGGCACATCTTATGGTGCAGAAAAAGCCCGTGAAGCCGATGAAACCACCCCATACTTTGGCGCCGTTTATACCTTAAATGACGACTTAAATGTGTACGCCTCTTACACAGAAACCTTTGCTCCACAAACTGAGCAAGACATTACCGGGCAAACTTTGGCGCCCATCACAGGCGAAAGCCAAGAGATTGGGGTAAAAACAGAGCTGTTTGAAGATGCCTTGATGTTAAATGTGGCGCTATTTAATGCTGAACAAGAAAACATTGCCGTGGCGGATGTGGCTAACTCAACCCCTGACAACTCGGTTTATCGCGCAGCACCCGGCATTCAGTCTCAAGGTGTTGAGATTGAACTCAGCGGCGATTTAGGTATGGGTGTCAGTGCTAACCTTGGTTACACCTACACTGACATAGATGTGGCCGACACCTTTAATTCTGGCAATGTTGAAGCTCAACTGGTTAAAGACTACACCCCTAAAAACGTTTTCAAATTAGCGGTGAAATATGATGTGGCAGCAGTTGCAGGCTTAAGCTTTGGCATGAACATGCGCTGGCAGGATGACATCAGCCGCATTCAAAACCCTATGCCATTAGCAGTGACTGAGCAAAAAGCCTATGCCTTGGTTAATTTGATGGCCAAATACGACATTCAAGAAAACCTGAATGTGACGTTTAACGTCAATAACGCCTTTGATAAGAAATACATTAACTCGCTTTACTGGGCGCAAGGTTTTTATGGCGCGCCTCGTAACTACGCATTGACTCTCAACTGGTCACTTTAATTTAACTCCCTGAAAATAGCTGCCCACATTATGTGGTGCAGCTTTTTTGCGTTTTGGACTCCACCCATATGAAAAAGAAATTACACCTTTGGCATAGATACCTTGGCTTAGTGGTTGCCATTCCTCTGATTATTATCTCGTTAACCGGCAGCATCTTAGTGTTTAAAGAAGAAATCGATCATGCTTTGATGCCTGAGATTGCCACTGTTGCTGGCACTCCCGGAGCGCGCTTACCTTATGATGCCTTGCGAGACATCATTCATCGCGAGATAGATGGCTATGAAGTGGGCAGCTGGGAAGTGTTTGATGATGGTAAAACCGCAGATCGCGTTTACTTACTAAAGCACGGCACGTTAGATTGGTACAAACTGTATTTGGATCAGTACCAAGGCATAGTGCGTACAGAGCCTGTCGCCGTAAACCATTACCTCACCGACTGGTTACTCGATTTACATTACAAATTTTTAATTGGTGATACTGGGCTTTGGATCACAGGGGTTGCGTCTTTTATCCTGCTCTTTATGGGTATTTCTGGGCTAATTATCTATCGCAGTTTTTGGAAAAAGTTTTTTACCCTTCGCTGGCACGTAAAACGTGTGGCATTTTTCAGTGACTTACACAAACTTGTTGGGATTTGGTCAGCCCCTGTACTTTTGATTCTTGGGTTTACCGGTGCCTATTGGAACATCGCTGAGATAGTACACCACACTTTTGAGCACCATGATGATGAGCCTGTTGTGACTGGCCGCCTTTACGATCATCAGATTTCGTTAGACGCGTTAATTAAAGAGTCCAAGCAACAAATGGGGGGCTTTAAGCCAACGTATTTACTTTTCCCGTATGAGCCAGAAAGTCAGATTACGTTTTTTGGTGAGCTTAACGATTTAAACCCACTGCAAAGTGAATATTCATCCACAGTCAGTTTTCATCGTGACACAGGTGCCCTGTTACCTAATTACGATATCAGAGAAGCACCGGTATTTTTTGTGGTTGTGGACAGTTTCCGTAAGCTGCATTTTGGCTACTTTGCTGGGCTTCCTAGTCGCATTATTTGGTGTGTGATTGGTTTAACACCACTACTTTTTGCCATCACAGGGACTTACATCTGGCTTAAGCGCCGCAGGCCAAACCGAAGCAAACGTAAAAATAATGATGCCGCGGCCGAGCAACTGAGTGAGGCCAATTAAGCATTTCATGCCATGCTAATGGTTAGAATTATCGATTAAAACTCACATTCTAACCTTAGATAGCAAGCTTAAAGCCGTCATGGCTGGCAACAAAACCTAAAGACTCATAAAAGCGCACCGCATCGGTGCGTTTTTTATTGGAGGTAAGTTGCACCAAGCGACAACGCTTTTGCTTCGCACGATTAATGGCCCATTCAAACAATTGCCGCCCTAACCCCTGCCCACGATGTGTTGAAGCTATACGCACGCCCTCAATGTGGGCACGCCAACTCCCTAAATGGGATAGTTGCGGAATAAAGGTGAGCTGCAACATACCTATGATCTCGTCATCTTGTGCCATTACAACTAACTCGTTGTTATCCGCATTGTGAATAGCATTAAATGCGGCAAGGTAGCGCTCATCTAGCGGCAAGGTGGGGTTTTCGCGGGTCGCACCTAACTCATCATCGGCAAGCAGTGCAATACATTGAGGTAAGTCGGCAAGTGTCGCTAAGCGCAGTTGCATGGCATCTCCAGTGATAGAATTTTAGACATAAAAAAACGCAGCCTTAGCTGCGTTTTTAAGTTTAGAATTCAGCGTTCTCATCCGCCATTAAACCTTTATCTTCCCCTTCTTCAGGTTTGATAGTGGCTTTTAGCAGGAGCATCTCTCTGAGCTTGCCTTCAATTTCGTTAGCAATTTCAGGGTTCTCTTTTAAGAACTTAATTGAGTTTGATTTACCTTGGCCAACCTTGCTGCCATTGTAGCTGTACCACGCACCTGATTTTTCAACCAATTTGTGCTGTACGCCTAGGTCGATTAGCTCACCCTCTTTCGAGATGCCTTGACCATACATGATAATAAACTCAGCTTGCTTAAACGGTGGTGCTACTTTGTTTTTAACCACTTTAACGCGAGTTTCGTTACCAACAATTTCGTCGCCATCTTTCACAGAGCCAATACGACGAATGTCTAAACGTACCGATGAGTAAAACTTCAGCGCGTTACCACCTGTGGTTGTTTCAGGGTTACCAAACATCACACCAATCTTCATACGGATTTGGTTGATGAAAATACATAAGGTATTTGAACGTTTGATGTTACCAGTCAGCTTACGTAATGCTTGTGACATTAAACGCGCCTGAAGACCAACGTGGCTATCACCCATGTCACCTTCGATTTCTGCTTTTGGTGTTAGGGCTGCTACTGAGTCGACAATGACTACGTCAACTGCACCAGAGCGTACTAACATGTCACAGATTTCAAGGGCTTGTTCACCTGTATCAGGCTGTGAAACAAGTAAGTCGTTAACATTAACGCCTAAGCGCTCAGCGTATACTGGGTCAAGTGCGTGTTCAGCATCAACGAAAGCACAGGTTTTACCTTGCTTTTGCGCTTGCGCAATTACTTGTAATGTTAAGGTTGTTTTACCTGATGATTCAGGACCATAAATTTCTACAACACGGCCAGTTGGCAAACCACCGATACCTAACGCGATGTCGATTCCAAGAGAACCCGTTGAAATAGCTTCAACATCAAGTGCTTGGCTATCACCCAATTTCATAATTGAGCCTTTACCAAACTGGCGTTCAATCTGTGATAGTGCAGCACCTAGCGCTTTTTGTTTGTTATCGTTCATTTGCGTCTCCAATTCGTGCGAATGCCTGTAAGTATACTGTATAAAGTTACAGTATCAAGCATAAATTACGAATTTATTAATTGCGCGCAGCGGGTTAATGCGTGGGCTATGGTTTGCGCTCTAATACTGGCTCTATCCCCTTGAAATATATGAGATTCAGCATAAACACTTTGCTGGATTGCAAAGCCAAACCACACTAAACCTACGGGTTTTTCAGCACTGCCGCCCGTTGGGCCAGCAACCCCAGATACCGCAATTGCCACATCTGCTTGGGCACGTTTTTGTGCTCCAGTTGCCATGGCTTTTACTACAGCATCACTTACAGCACCATAAGTTTTAAGA
>JBGTXC010000065.1:0-11980 GCA_041937835.1 Alteromonadaceae bacterium
GCAGACACTACTTGGTATGGTGAGCTTCTAGAAGAGAACTTCTTTAATGCCATTGACGCAGTGGAAGTAGATGGTCAAATCGTGTGTGCGGATCGTGCCGATGATGGTACGGTAAGTGCGCTTGCAGGCTGTGTTCCTTTAAACATCTGGGGTAAAGGCCTTGCATCACAAGAAGCGCTTGATTATGTTGGCACAGACGCCATGCGCCGTGCAAGCATTGAGCAAACAGTGGTAGGTGCAACTGTGTATGGTGATTTGTTTGAATTACCTGCAGGTCCTGTATCTTCAGCGTTCTCAGCAGAGTACCGTGAAGAGAAAGCATCCACTTTACCTGATCCTGCGATGCGCAAAGGCCTTATCTTCAACAACCAATCTGATGCATTACAAGGTGAGTTTGATGTTGCAGAAGTATCTGCTGAAATCTCAGTACCTGTGGTCGTAGATACTTTCTTTGCAGATGATATCTTTGTTGAACTTGCTTACCGCTACATGGATTATTCATCAACAGGCACAGATGACGCTTGGAAAGTGAGCTTTAACTATGTGCTGAATGATGAATTCCGTATGCGTGTAAACCACTCTAAGTCGGTACGTGCGCCAAACATCGATGAGCTTTACTCACCGCCAGGTCAAACGTTCGCAAGCTTTAATGATCCTTGTGAACAAGGCCAAATTGATAACGCGGGTGAATACAAAGACAACATACTGCGCAACTGTCGCGCTGCGGGTATCCCAGAAGGTTGGGCACCTACAGAGCTTTGGAAATCAACGACACACCCTGGCTTTGTAGTAGGTAACGAAGAGCTAAGCAACGAAACTGCAAAAGATACAACGATTGGCTTTATTTACACGCCAAGCTTCCTAGAAGACTTTAGTATTACTGTGGATTACTGGAAATTTGATCTTGAAGCCATGATCACTCGCCCAGGTGCGGCAACAATTGTGGGTGGCTGTTACGAGCTTGAGTCTTTGGATAACCCATACTGTGCTTTGATTGAGCGTGATCCTGAGTCGCTTGAAATCACGGCTTTTTACCAAAAACCAGTAAATGCAGCGACAAGTTCAGTTACAGGTACGGATATCGAGCTTAACTATGCGCTAGACACGGATGTTGGTAGCTTTAAGTTCAACTTAATCTCTACTTACTTAGAAGAGCGTGAGCAAAACACCACAGGTAAAGCTGAAGATTTACGTTACTATCAAGGTGAGATTCACCGTCCGCGTTGGAAAGGGCGTTTCAATGTGAATTACAGCTACGAGAACCTATCCGTTGCGGCAGGTGCCCTATACCGCCACGCAACTGTAGTTGACCGTGACTGGACGCCTGAGGACAACAACTACAATGACATTCCGTCGTACATCGAATGGGATCTAACAGCACGTTACCGTGTAATGGATGACCTTGAATTACGTGCGGGTGTGTTGAACGTCTTTGATCGTAACCCACCTCGTCACCCAACGTACTACGATGATGGTGAATTCTTTGACCTAGATGGTCGTAGTTATACTATGGGTATTAACTACCGTTTCTAAGTAAGTTATTAAGCCGCTCAATTGAGCGGCTTTTATTTTCGGGGGGAGTTAAATAAAAAGCTTGTTATGTTGCTTTATTGTTATGAAAAACCGACCTTTTTAACATTATATTAATTTATATTTAATCGTTCTTTTCTTTATTTAACTCATTTTTGAAAAACAAAAAAACCGCAATTAAGCGGCTTTTTTTAGTATTTATAATCACGTTTTATCTGGCTTTATGCTTCATTGCGCGTTCTTTTTCGCGCGCCCATTCGCGATCTTTGGTGTCGGCGCGTTTATCGTGCAGCTTTTTACCTTTAGCTAATTGAATTTCCAGCTTTACCCAGCACTTTTTCCAATACATAGCAGTGGCAACTATGGTAAAGCCTTCACGTTCAGTCGCACCAATGAGCCTGTCAATTTCACGCTTTTTCAATAACAGTTTACGATAGCGCATCGGATCGCAAATTGTGTGCGTAGAGGCGCTGTTGAGCGGCGTAATTTGAGAGCCAAGAAGGTATGCTTCACCGTCTTTTAAGTGAATGTAAGTTTCTGAAATATTCACCTTACCTTGGCGGATACTCTTAACTTCCCAGCCTTGTAGTTCAAGGCCAGCTTCCATCTTGTCGGTTAAAAAATACTCATGACGCGCCTTTTTATTAAGCGCGATGGTATTTGAATTTGCTTTTGCTGATTTTTTCTTTGCCATAGTCTCGCCATTATACGGCAAGACACTGGTTTTACATCAAGTTTTTAGAACAAACTTTTTTCGCCATTGCGCCGTAAAGCTTGTATGTCCTCCCCAGCTTGATAGAATTTAGCGGTCAATAGTCGAGGGTTGTATGCCAAAAGTAAGTAAGTCGGCCTTAGTTCATTACAGTGCCAGTGAAATGTATGATTTAGTCAATGATGTGGCTAAGTACCCTGAGTTTATTCCTCATTGCCGAGATGCCAAAATCGTTAAGCAAAGTGACGGTGAAATGGTGGCTGGTTTGGAAATCGCTAAAGTGGGTTTGAAAAAATGGTTTACTACCCGCAATACCCTGACGCCGCATGAAAAAGTAACACTGACCTTAGAAGATGGCCCTTTTAAAAGCTTATTTGGTGCTTGGCAGTTTAAAGCTTTGGACGACAAAGCCTGTAAAGTGACTTTAGAGCTGGAATTTGAGTTCACCAACAAGATGGTGGAAATGGCGTTTGGCAAAGTGTTTAACGAAGTAGCTCAGAGCATGGTAAAAGCCTTTACCGAGCGTGCCAAGGCAGTCTACGGAGTGAGAATATGATAACCATAGAAGTTGTCTATGCGTTGCCAGATACGGCAACTTGTTTGACCCTTGAAGTTCCTGACGACAGCACAGTAGAGCAGGCCATTCACCAATCAGGCATTTTAGTTAAATGCCCAGACATTGACGCTGATAATTTAGCCGTCGGAGTATGGAATCGCACTTGCAAGCTTAATAAAACGTTAAAAGACGGTGACCGCATTGAAATTTATCGCCCACTCATCGCCGATCCAAAAGCGGCGCGCCGCCAAAGAGCTGAAAAAGCGAAACAAGAAGGGCGAGCGGATAAAGTAACGGGCGGACGTAAAAAGCAATTAGGATAAAAAAAGCACCCATTGGGTGCTTTTTTTAATTTCCTTCAAGCGGCGTATTAAAGTCCGCGGGTGTCTCGTAGTCACCTGAGATTGACTTTAAACGTTGCTGCTTGTCAAAGTGCACCACTAAGCTGCGCTTTTGTTCATTTGCTCTATCGAGATTAAAGCGATACACATAATGCCATTTAGTGTCGTCAAATGCGTTGTCTGCTACAGGACGACCTAACACGAAGATCACCTGCTCTTGGGTCATACCAACACGTAACTTATCAACGTCTGATTGCTCTAAAAAGTTGCCTTGCGGCACATTGATGCGATAAACCCAGCTAGAGCAGGCGCTTGTAAGGGCTAGCACTAAAATAATAAAACTGACTTTCAACCACTGCATGTTTTTATTGTCATCCTAATTGTGATGCGAAACGGCGAATTGTTTTGCATAATAACGTGTTGCGCAAATTAGTAAAAGTGCTCTTTAGAGGGCAAAGGGTAATTTAAGTTCCACATGGCAAGAAATAGCTCAGTTTGGTTCCTCTACATCATAGAAACCCGTTTAGGACATTGGTACACAGGCATCACGAAAGATGTTGAACAGCGTTTTTTGGCTCATCAAGCAGGTAAGGGGGCCAAAAACTTAAAAGGCAAAGGACCGCTTACGTTAGTACATCACCAAAGTGTGGGGACTCACTCAGAAGCTGCACGACTTGAATACCATTTTAAACGCCTCACCAAAGCTAAAAAGCGCCAGTTAGTCACAACCCAAACAATCTTGAGTTTACTCGATACGGATGCCATCAAGTAATTTTGATATGACCTCATAACTACTAACTAGGGCGTGGCAAAATGCTGGCTTGTCGAGATTTTCAAAGGTGTCACGTTTACTGTGATAGTTGCCATCGGGCGCACCACCAAAAAACGCAGTAGCAAAACCGGCGCGATGAAACGCATAGTGATCTGAGGCGCTCAACCAATTAATTTGCTTGGTGCCGGTTAGGCGATGAAAGCGGTTTAACGCTCGCGTATGGGTGGCAATAAATGGTCTGCTTGCTAATTGCTTTAAGTCGTCTGCCTGTGCTTTTAATTCCCGATTTAACAGTACGCTTAAGCGATTGCGAGTAAGTGTGCCAAGCATGTCCAAATTGATAACGTGCTTTGGGTGAATATCAGGGTGTTCGGCTAAAAACGCATAGGCACCATATAAACCACTTTCTTCTGCATCTGTGAGTAAAACCATGATGGATGACTCTGGGTGGCTTTGCTTAAGTATTGCGGCTAAATGCAGACTCGCACTGACGCCAGACGCATTATCATTCGCGCCGGCATACAGGCTTCGCCCTCGTTTACCTAAATGATCATAATGGGCAACTAATAGCAGGTCAGGTGTCGTACTCGGAGCAGAACTAAAACCGACTAAATTCACCAATGGTTTGGTTTGATACTGGTGTGGGTGCCTAAAGTCGTCTAGAAAAGGGCTAAAACCAAGCGCTTGCATCCGCTTTACCAAATAGGCTTGGCTAATTCTCAAGCTGGCATGGCCGGTTTTTCGCCCTGCAAATTTAGGTGATGAAAGGGTTTCTATGTCTTCAATCGCCCCTTCACAGTGACGTTTCTCATCAGCGAATACCAACCCATGCGTAAACGCACACAAGTAAATCACACTGTAAAAAAAGCGGTTTTTGATATGAGGAGTTACCACTCGCTTGCCAATTGATTGAGTTTGCGTGAGTAAAGACCCTGATCATAGTCAAACTTGGCGTAATGCTTGGCTTTTTTTAAAGCCGCTTGTGTGCGTTCACGATCGCCTAATTGGTAGTACAGCTTGGCAAGCCCAAAGTGAGCATCGTGAATGTCTTTTTGCATGCTGATGGCCTTACGGAAATGCACTTTTGCTTGATCTAACGCATCCAGTGACAAGGCTTCGTTGCCAAGCGCAATGTGATAGTAAGGGTTGCTGAGTCGTTTGATATGAAGCGTTTTAGCCAGTTTTTCCGCTTGTTGATGGCGCTCGGTTAAGCGATACAGCACCACTAAGTTATCAAGCGCTGTGTCGTTGTTTGGGTTTATCAATTGAGCATGGTGATACGCTTGCTCTGCCTGGGTGAGTAAATTATTTTGTCGATACAACACACCTAGATTCACAAAGGTACTGGAAAAGCCAGGTGCTATGTCGCCTGCTTGTTTTAAATAGCTGTAGGCTAAATCAAACTCTCCTCGCGTGAGCGCATAGGCGGCCTTGTTGTTATAAAACATGGCAAGCACCGTTTTTTTATCTAAAGGTCGCGTCGGGAACTCACGGCGTTGTGACTCGATATCAAAATCCACAATTAACTGCTCGGTTCTATCGAATACAGTGTTTATTTTAGTGGCGCGTTTTTCATTTAAAGTAAGGTTAATGTGACCCATCAGCAAGTTAAAACCACGGTCCATGGCCCAATAATCAGGGATCGCCACTTGTTGGAATTGCGCTTCTAAACCTAAATGCTCAGCAATGCTGTAAGCCAAAATAGACAAAGATAAGCAATTTGCATTGCTGTTTGAGAAGGCTTCACTTGCCGTCATGGTACGATCAGCTTGGTTATTGGCATAACTGCTGGCGTGTTTAAATAAGGCTTTTAAGCGAGGGCGTATGACATCAAGGCGGACCTTGCCACTGTTTCCTTTAGTACGAAAGGCATCATCAAGTTGCTGCTTGGCAACCTCGGGTAAAGCAAACACCACTTCAGGAGATTCGACTTTTGAGACGTTAAAAGCGGCGTCTTGCCAAAGTGTTTTAGGCACGACGGGCGCGTTAACCTGTACCTGCTCAGTACTTTTACATGCCGCTAACACACTGATAGTTAATATTAAAATGAGCGTACGCATACAGCCTCACTGATTTTGCTCACACTCCTTGAGTATAGCTTGGGTGTTTTTTAGTCACAGCAGTTAAGTGTTACCAAATATGAAAAACGCCGCAAATGCGGCGTTTTATAAAGGGCTCAGTACTCACTTAGGGCTTAAAGCTTGCCACTAAATCATCCAATGCATTGACTGAATCTGTAAGCTTTTCAATTGCTTGGCGTACTTCATTGCCAGATTGTGCAGACGTGTCACTGATGGCACTGATGTCTTCAATTGCGCCCCCGACATCTGCTACTACGGCACTTTGCTCTTCAGTGGCGGTCGCAATCACGGTTGCCATGTCATTAATTTGATTCACTTTACCGACGATGTCGCTCAGCTTCTCGGACGTTTGGCTCATAGAGTCCACTGCCTCATTAGCACGGGCTTTTGAGCGACTAATGTTGGCAACCACGTCACTTGAGGTACTGGTCAGTGCCTCAATCATGCGTTGGATTTCATCCGTCGATTGTGATGTACGCTGTGCAAGGCCTCGTACTTCATCAGCCACAACAGCAAAACCACGTCCATGTTCACCTGCACGTGCCGATTCAATTGCGGCATTCAATGCAAGTAGGTTTGTTTGCTCTGAAATCGAGCGGATCACATCCAAAATTGAGCCAATTTCAGCGGTTTTCACTGAGAGCGTATCAATCTGACCACTGACATGTTCTATGTCATCGGCCAGTGTTTGAATCTCTTGTTGGCTTTGGCTAACTTGCGCTTGAGTGTGGTCTGTGTTGGCTTTTGAGTCTTGCGTGTAATGCGCCGCATTAGCTGCACTTGATGCAATCTCTTGCACAGTGGCACCCATTTGGTTAATTGCCGCCGCAACAGACACAGTTTTATCTTTTTGCTGATCTAAATGAGCGGCATTTTGGCGTACATCGCCAAGCACTTGGTTAGCTATCACGGCAATGTCACGACTTTCTTCGCTGACTCTGTCCATGGCTTGCTCAATTTTAGTCATAAAGGCGTTAAAGCCTTCACTGAGTGTGTTGATCTCAGGTTGTTGCGAGTCTGGTAAACGGTAATCAAGTCGTGCTTCACCGTGACCTAGAGACGTAAATAAGGTGGCGATTTGCTCAAGTGGGCGGCTAATAGAGCGTGCAAGAATAAATGCCAGCAAGGTCGCTACCACAGCGGCAAACAGTGAAATCCAAAACACTTTGGTGCTGATTGCATCAATACTTGAGAAAACCTCTGATTTTGGCACCTGTGCCACCACGTAAAGCTCTGTGTTTGCTACTGGGCTAGCTGCCACAATTACATCGGAATCATTAATTTGCGTTTCAATGTAACTAAAGCCATTAGGGTTTAAAATGCTGCTACTCACGCGGGTTTCATAGATGGTGTCTATGTTCTTTTTGGCCACAAAACTCGAGTTCTTATGAAGTTGTACTAGACCACTGGCATCGACAATGTAAACAAAACCGGTTTGTTCAATGGTAAAACGGTTTAACAAGTTCACCATGTCATTCACTTCTTTACCAAGACCCGCCAAGGCGACGCCGCCGACTTGTTGATGATTCACGTACATGCGCACGTCATTGGGCGCTTCTTGGTATATGGAAATTAAATTGCTTCTGCCACTTTGTGTAAAAGCAAAATACCAAGCATCTTGTTGAGTATTTAAAGTGCGCAAAAAGCCATCTTGGTTCCAGTAGTTATTGGTCTCACGGTTAGCCCATGACGCTGCCTTAAGATCATACTGGCGCACAATGCGTTGTAACTCTCTAGTGAGTACCGCTTCGTTTTGCGGTTGGCCTTGTTGTGCCTCGGTCCACGCTAGAATGAATTCATTTTCAGCGAGTTGCTCGGCAGCCATCAAAAGGGTGTTGATTTCGGTACTGATGGCATTTCGAATTTCATTGACCTGGCTGGGTAATGATGATGAAAGCATCCGTGTTTCTATCACATTTTTAGACGAGCTAATGGCGTTGAAGCCCACAATGAAAGCCACGATAACGGCAATCAAAGACGCACTGAAGGCGATTTTTTGGGTAATACTCAGTTTTGACATAGTCGAATGTGTTTTTATTGTTTCCTTACTGCGAGCAAATACTGTACCACAACAAAAGCCAGATTTTTGTGAATTTATTGCTATTTTGCGGATAAAAATTCAACACCAGTTACCATCTGTTTTAGGCTGTTAATAATGACTCACTTACGTGAGGGTTCATTCTTTATCAGCGGCATTAGGAGTGGCTCTAAGCCATTGCGTTTTACTTCGTATATGAGAGCTAATTGGGCACCTAATTGCCCTTTTGGGAAGCCTTTTTGTTTAAACCAGACTAAATAGGGCTCAGGTAAGCGTAAAAGCGGCAAACCTTGGTATTTACCAAATGGCATGGGAGTATTGATTGCTTTAAGTAATTCGTCGTTGTGCATCATATGAGAGAGGGGAAATAGGCTGGCTGGGCAGAGCCAGCCTATTAAGATTAAGAGGTAGTAGGACCCCTTAAATTCAGTGTTGTGCTAATCCTTTACTAAAACCAAACGATTCAATGCGATGAACTAGGGTTGGGCAATCTAGCCTCACAGGCGCTGACTCTTGACGTAAAGTGTGGTCTTTAGGCACATGATATTGATCCAGTAGGGCATTGAAGAGTTGCGCACGTAATTCAGCACCGGAGCGATTTTGTTGTAATAACAAGAGCGCGCTTTCAAGCTGTTGAATGGTGTTCGCATCTAAGCTTTGTAACAAGCTATCGGCAGAGTCCATGTGCACTTTTTTCATCACTGTCCTACTCAATCAGTGTGTGAAGTTGCAACAGCAAGCCACACTTAATTTAGAGCTAGTGTACTCACATTTTAGTCACTCATGGGCACTATGTTGTAAAGGTATGTAAATGAAAAAAGCCGTCAAAGCCCCGTTATTCGGGACGTTGGCGGCTTTTTGGGTAAACTCGTTAACAATACTTACTTTTGAAAAAGTGCCTGCTTTACGTGCTCAGCAAAACCACTTCCGGCCTCTTGATAAAAGTTATAAGTTGTTTCTACCCCTAACTCACGCAGTTCCTTTTCTTGGTCTGGGTAATTGGCAATGGCCGTAACTTGACCATCAAAACCTGACGCATTTAATTGCTCAAGTGCATACATATTTTGGTTGTGCTTTGGCATAGCTAGCATGACTAACTCGACATTAGAGTGATTAATCCGCTGCCAAAAGTCAGGATCAGTGGCATCAGCATGCAGGACAAAACGACCGCGCTTAGTATGGCGATTAACCACTTCAGATTTGATGTCGACGCCTGCAACTAACCCCGGCATGTCGATGGCAATGGTTTCATAGGCACCTGTGCCGATGCGTCCCATGCCAAACACCAAAATTTTAGCTTGGCGTAAGTCCACAGGGGCTTCTTCAGCTAAGCGTTTTTTGGTCTGCCACTTTATTAACCAAGGCTCAAACCGTGAGTAAAGCTCATTAGCACGGCTGTTCAAAGGGGAGGCCAGTACAAACGTCATAGCAACGACAATGGCGACTACGGCTAGCCACTCGCTGCTCAACCAGCCTTGCGCTGTGGCTACCGCACAGACAATCAAGCCAAACTCGCTGTAGTTTGAAAGGGAAAAGCTGGCCAATAAGTTGGTGCGCGCACGTACTTTAGTGCAGTTAATTAAGAAGTAATAAAGCGCGGTTTTGAGTGGCAATACCAGCAATAACACACAGGCTGCAATCAAGGCATCTGTACTTAAGCTTGCTGAAAGGCCGATGGATAAGAAAAAACCAACCAATAAAAAGTCTTTCAAATTTAATAAGGCTTTTGATAGCTCACCGGCTTTTTTATGTGGTGCCAGTAACATACCAATGATCAAAGCACCTAAATCACCTTTTAGCCCCACAAGTTCAAAACACTGGTAGCCGACAATCAGGGCGAAGAAAAAGCCAAACAATGGCATTAGCTCACCGTGCTTTGAGCGACCTAACACCCAGAACATTACAGGTCTGAGTAGTAATAATCCGACTAGCAATAAAGGGGCATAACCATTGGGCACTTTACCGGTTGAAACGGCAAGAAAAATCACTGCAAAAATATCCTGCATGACCAATATGCCAATCGCAGTGCGACCATGCAAAGTAGCCATTTCACCGCGTTCTTCAAATACTTTTACGGCAAATACCGTGGACGAAAACGACAAAGCAAAACCAAGCAATAGGGCTGTGGTCATGGTGATATCAGCAAAAAGCGCCATACCAAAACTAGCTAAGAGCACACAAAAGGCGGCGATCATTAAGCTACTTAACAGCATGTGGCTACTGGCAGGGAACCAGACATAAGGCTGCACTAAGCTATTGAGCTTTAACTTTAAGCCAATACTGAAGAGTAAAAGTGTCACCCCAAGGTTTGCTAATGTCTCTAGCGTTGGTGTCATTTGATAACCAGCAAGATTTAAGACAAAACCAGCTAACAAAAAACCAATTAAGGGGGGTAAGCGAAACTGTAACAACACAAAGCCGCAGACAAAGGCCACAGCAAAAAACAGAATTTCCATTGCAAACAAGGTAAAACAAGCAGATATCAATAGCTTAACGTAATTTTGTGATCCCGCTTAGTGATTTCAATGGATTTATTAAAGCTTTCCGAGAAAATCCATTGCTCGACGCGAAGCGGCGTCGATGGGGAGATCACTAAAGCTTTCAATGTGGCGTTATGCTGATTAAGATGAAAAAAACGATAAGGAAAACGTCATGTTTAAAAAAATGCTAGCCGCTGTCGGCATTGGTGGTGCCAAAGTCGATACTGTACTTCACACTGAGCACTTACTCCCAGGCCAACCATTCAGTGCCACTGTGCATATTAAAGGTGGTCAAGTTGAGCAAACCATCACAGGGCTTGATTTAGCACTCAAGACCCAAGTGAAAGAGACAATCGAAGTGGATGATGAAGAGCGTGAAGTGATGCGCTCAATGGTGCTTGCAACGTGGCGTGTGGCCCACGAATTAACCCTCGAGAGCGAGCAAACATTGACGATTCCATTTGAAGGTGTACTGCCGCAAGAAACGCCAATGACAGTGTTGCCCGCAAAGCACAACCTCTCTAAAGTGTGGTTAGAAACTGGGCTTGATATTAGTAGCGCCCTAGATGCAAAAGACAAAGACTATCTTCACGTAGTGCCTAATGATGCCGTAAACACAGCGCTGATTGCGATGGACGAATTAGGGTTCAAATTTGTTAAAGCGGATGTTGAAAAAGGGTATCTATCTACCTCTGTGTACCAAACGCAATCTGGTTGCTATCAAGAGCTTGAATTTAAACCATCTGGTTTTGGTTTGTTTAGCACTGAAGAAGTGGAGCTTTCCTTTGTGATGGCGGAAGATGAAACCTTAATGGTGTTAGAAGTAGACCGTCGTTTTGGTTCGGACAGCTACAAAGAGCTCGTTATCAATCATAATAATCTCAACCTTGAAGACCTTAAAGAAGCGATTAAACATCTGATCCACGGGTAAATTATGAAGTTACTTATGACCCCGCTTAACCACATTGAGCCAATGCACTTGGCTAAGCTGCTAAAGCTTAGAAGTGATGTGTTTGTGGTTGAGCAAGCCTGTATTTATAGCGATATTGATAGTTTTGATTGGGATACACGCACCCAACACCTGTATTTTTTAACAGATTCAGATGACATTGCAGCGTGTGCTCGGGTATTAACCCATGGTGAGCACCCGAGAATTGGCCGTCTTGCCGTTGATAAAGGCTATCGGCAGCAAGGGCTTGCACGTAAAGTAATGGAAAAGGCAATGCAGTATTGTGAGCACTCATTAAAAAAAGACACGATTTTGATCAGCGCCCAAACTTACTTAACTGACTTCTACGAAAGTTTAGGGTTTAAAGTGGCCTCATCGCCTTACCTTGAAGACGGCATTGAACACGTAGATATGCATTATAAAAAAAACGCTTGTTAAAGCGTCTTTTTTTATAGATTTAGAGTACTGAGTTAATAAACACAGCCCCGATTGCCAGAGGGCACACAAATTTGATGTACCAA
>JBGTXC010000066.1:0-11845 GCA_041937835.1 Alteromonadaceae bacterium
GGCCACCAACGACCCCATTGGTTATAAACCCTCCTAAGGAGTTAGCAGGCCCCACCAAACCTGCTGAAAACGCACCAACTAACGCTCCTTTTAAACTACCTGTGGAAATGTACCCAGATAATGCACCAAGCACCATAACATTCACACCCGGTATAAACATAACAGCGATAGATGCAATTTGTCGCCAATACTTCTTAACAAACTTTCCTAAAGCCTTAAAGAAATACCCAGTAGGATCTGTATAACTCAACGGGTTATTCAGCACATAACTATAACGGTTGTAGTTTTGGCTATTTTTTGGCGCTTGAATATGCGGGTCAGCTTGAAGGAAGCGACCTAAGGTTGGATCGTAGATCCGCCCCTTCATATGAATGATGTTTAAGTCACTCAGCATTTTGTGCCCAGTGTAGCCCTTACTTTCTGCAGGACTGGCTTGTTTTAAAAGCCCAATAACCCCAGCGTTGCTACCAAAGCGACGGGCTTTACCCCAAGCATCGTAAGCAAGGTATTGAACGACATTGCCTGACGCATTGGTGATACTTGTGGTGGAGCCAAGGTGGTCCTTATGCATGTATAATGTTTGGCTGGTGCCTGACTCTTTATCAATTACGACGGTATCGCCCACATAGTATTTGTGTTCAACACTGCCTGTTACAGGTTCAAAACGCTCATAAAGGCCTTTTACAAACCACGTTGTGCTTGCCCCCTCTGGGCGAGTGTCTTGGCGCTTATACATACTGCGGTTGTGGTCATACGCCATTGCAGTTTGCACGCTGCCTTTAGTGATGAGGTATGGCTTATCAAAGGCGGTGTAGTTAAATACACGGCCGTCATGCGTACGTACGTTGCCTTTTTCATCGTAAGTTAATAGTTTACCCGCTGCGTTGATGAGGCGGTTTGGCTTCGATGTATCCGTATATTGATATGTGCCTACATTAGACTTGTACTTAATGTTACCGAAGGCATCGTATGTTTGGCTGCTTTTATACTGTGTGTTGCCACTACAGGTGTAGTCATCCACATAATAAGTGACTTCTTCTAAGCGGTTTAAATCATCATAGATAACCGATTCGCAGTAGTCTTCCGCATTGCCTGCGTAATTGTGCTTTCGCTCTTTGAGGTTGTTGAGGGCATCAAACTTGTAGTACTGGTCATGCAAAATTGTATTTCCTTTTGCATGCGTTTTGTTTTCAATGCGCCCTAAAGCATCATAGTCATTAAGCTCGACTACTCCGTTACCATAGGTGACTTTTTCTAAATTACCCTTCGCGTCAAATTTAGTTAGCTCAGAATAGACTTTACCTTCTTCCCTGTGCCCTGGCGTACGGTTTATTAACTTTGTTTGAACCCCTTGGGCATTGTATTCATGCTCAATGGTAAAGTTATTATGCGGGTAAATGGTGTACTTAACCCTGTGATACTGGTCATAAAGGTAGCGTGTTTCATATTGCTTCCCTTCAAGTGTGGTTAATAAACGTGCCACTTGACCATTATCGCCATATTCATAGCTTTCTTGCGTGGTTGGGTTAGTGATTAAGTCACAATTTGCTGTGGTAATGCCTTTTTGATACGACACGGACAACAGGGCGTAGTCTTGCTCTGCGGTGCCATAACGCCAACAGGTTAGCCCGTCGTTATCTAGGCGCGTTAGTTTTTTGCCGACTACATCGTAGGTAAAACGGGTTGTTTGACTTGAGCTAAGGTGCGACTGGGTGATTAGCTCACCTAAGCCATTGTAGTCATAGTTGTATGTGCCTTTGTCTAAATCAATGGATTGGGTTTTTCTGCCATGATTGTCAAACGTGTTTTCAACTTGTTTTTTACTGTTATTAACACTTGCCGAAAGTAGATTCCCCTCAGTGTCATAATTGTAATCTATGTAGGTTAATAACTTACCTTCTAAGTCATAGTTGGAAACTTTAGCAAGCTGGCCTGCATAGTTTTTAAGCTCTGCTTTCTTTTGACCAAGCTCATTAGTGATGGTGGTTTCAAGGCCATTGTAGGTTTTAAGCACGGTTCCTAAATTATAAGGCTTAATCACCTCAACTGGGCGTTTTAGTCGGTCATACTTAGTGTGGCTTTTTGGCGTTGTATCCGCAACTATGGCATCAGGGCTTACTGCTGACACAGCTTCATATGCGTATTGTGGTTGACCTTGGTTGTTATACGTTTGCTTAGACACCAGCCACTTATCGTGACTTACGGCATCTGGTCTTGTGACTGCGCTTTGTAAGGTGCGGCCAAACTTATCTATATAAGAAACTTTGGTTGGCTTATTAGAGGCAAGCTCAACAGTTTTTAAGTAAGCTTGCGGCACGGCACATGTACTGCTAGTACAATAGCTCGTGTAGGTTTCTTTGAATAAACTTGCCTGATTAGCTGTAAAACTGGTGATGACTTCCTTTGTTTTACCTTGAACATCAAGTCGCGTTTTGAGTTCTTTTCCTGAAGGGCTTGTTTTAGTGATCTCTGTAATACGCCCTAAAGATGTTTCATAGTCAAAAGTAGTTACTGCACCCTGAGGATCCGTTTGGTCTTTAATATAACGGCCGCGCGCGTCATAAGAGCTTGATGTTACGATACTATTAACACTTCGACCACGGCTATCAAAACCAGATAGTGTTTTACTTATTTTTTGCCCAAAATCATCATATGCATGGGTTGTCGTCGCCAAGCTTGTTGACTCAGTTTCAAGTTGTAAGTCTGCATTGTATGTAAAACTTGCTGACTTAGTATTTGTGGCCGAATTGGTTTTAGTTTTAACGACATCTGTGTTAGTTAAACGGCCAAATCGCGCGTAATATGTGCCGCCTGCGTAACTATTAGTTGTAGTTGTTATTTGTTTATCGGTTGCCGTGGCATTTTGATTGGTACTCTTTGTCCACGTGACATTGCCATAAGCATCATGAATGGCATCTGTGATGGTTGTGGCAATGTGCGTAGAGCCTGAGAAGCTAGCATTACTTGCATAGCTTTTTTCAGTGCTTTTACTCACGTAGGTATGAATACCTCCCATCGCGGTTGCAACCGACTTATAGGTGTTTTCAGAATAACTTAGGTAAATTGGCGTGCTTGCCAAACCAATTGTTTGCTCAGTTTTCTGTGGCATACCTTGCAGGTTAGGGTTGTCTTGATGGTAGTACGTTGTTGTTGTGATGCACGTGTCGTAGTCGATGTACTGGTAACTATCACCACCTACTAAGTCGTACTCACCCATTCCTATGTCTTTATACGTTGGGGGGGTGTATTCAATGGCCGTATCACATGTTTGCACATCAAAGGTGCGCAGCATGCGAAAACCTAGAAAGCCCCGCCCTTTTGTATGAGCAACTGCTCCGCCATACTGATAAAAAACTGAATTAAACGTGCCTTGTTTGATTTCTGTATCGACAGCGGATACTACGTAAAGCCCGGCTTGGGGTTTAATGTAATTTGGCTTTAATTTGCCTTCATTGTCTGTGACATCATCGAAATAGCCGTTAATGTATGTTGCTACTTGGTCTGCAACAAAGCGGTTAGTGACATTTGTGATATTTGTATGATGAATTTGAGTGACAACACCAGTGCTGGTCTTATAACTGGCGATCACATCTAAAAGTTTATTTTTAAACGCCGAGAAGTAAACATTCCATTTATCACCATCACTTTCTAAAAAGTCTAGCTGGGCATCACCATTAATATCCGCAAATTGAATATTACGGTCTTTTGTATAGGAATAAGTCCCTCTGTTAATAAAAACGACTTTTTCTGCATTGGCGACTATGGGTTTAGCTAAATACATAGTGAAGCCGTCTTTATTAGTGAACGGCATAAGGATATCAGTGCGGCCATCGGCAGAGATATCCATGTATCTAACTAAGTCTTTTAAATCACTTTTGATATTTAGATTGCTTAATGTACCAGAGCCATTGAGTGCTTGTGCAGTATAAGTTGCGCCAAAACTTTGACCATTAGCAATTTTATAGCGTAGCTCCGTACCTTGACGCCATATGATGTCGGATAGGCCATCACCATTTAAATCAACTTGCTGTGGCTGCTCAGAGTTACTAATTCCCGATACTGCTTGAACTGTAGGTGCCGCATTGGCCTTACCATAGACAAGGTACCATTGAATATAATTTGTTGAAGAACAGTCATTTTGAAGAGAAGGAAGATAAACCCCTGAGTTATTACATTTAGTAACGGTTGACTTACGTCTTACCAGCAAATCTGTTAAGCCATCACCATTTGCATCAAAAGTGGCAGCGTTTTTAAGCCCCGGGCGTTTTTTATGGAGGTCACCACCATTATCAATAATTGATGTTACTGATGTTCCATCTTCCCACGGAGTCCCTTCGCTCGCGCTCACTCCTTTTGGCAAGGTGACATATAAGGTTGATGTAGAAGCCAGGCCATTGCCTGTGTTCTCATAATAATGAATTGAGTTATTTACTGTATATGCCAGTTCGGTATCACCGTCACCATCAACATCCAGCACTTTGTAACCAGATAACAGTTTAGTGGCTTTTATTTGTGTGGTTTTTACATTGGTTGTATACGTTGAACAACCCTGAGGATTACGGTAATGGCAACTTTGACCTGTAAAAATTGCTTTATCTGATATAACAGTTAAATATGACGACGTATCCTTTGCGACGACAAGATCCATTACACCATCGACGTTGTAGTCCATTACTACGGCATGTTCCCACTTATCATCCAAGCCAGAGTCTGAACTTAAAGTCTTTTCTGTTGTAAAGCTTGGCCCGTATTTAACTTTCCAGCCACCATTAGGAATTACCTGATCACTAAAGCCATCACCATTAATATCAAAAAACATGGACTTTGCACCATGAGACGTGCTGATAGTCCTTCCCTTACTGGTATTAAATGGCTTGTATGGAGTGGTGCTGGTTACTTGGTAACAATCTAATTCAGGTTTATATCTGGTTGACCCCATTTCAGGTTCTGGTGGAACACATTTTGTTTCAGTTGTGGTTGCAACGTCTGGGCGGCGGAGCCAATTAAACTCTAGAGGTTGCTTAGCACATACTTTTGCTGTGCTGGACGTGTAAACGCATTCTTGAATTTGCTCCAAGAAGTTGCGCTCGTCTAGGTAGTCTGATTCAAAGTAACTCAGGTTGTACTCACGTTGCGTGTGATTATCCGAGTAAACTTTAATGTTGTCTAAAAGCTTTGTCATAGTGATCACATCACCAGAGCTGTAGCCTATAAATGGTTTTTTATTGTCTTTGTAATTAAATACAACTCTGGCATATGGGCTGACGCTCTTATCAACATTACCTGTGTAAGAGATTGATTCAATATGACTCTCAGTTTTGCTGCCTGAGCTATTTTGTGTGTCTCTTGATGAATAATGATACGCTATATAGTTAGTTGCAACGTCTTGTATGACACTTAAACGCCAAGTTGTGGCAACAGTTTTGCCTTCGGGTACAATTAACGCATCCGAAAAGCTGCTGGTTAGACTCCCTGAAGCAGTTAATGCTTTAAAACCAGAGGCTATAACTAAATTATTTGGGGTCTTAGAAGCTGTAATTGCACTCAAATCACCATACAAGTGGGCTTCGCCCGATTTAGTTTCAACAATAAATGCTTTGAGTAAACTTGATTGGTACTGTGGCTTAATGACCGCGAAGGAATCTTTCGCTGTGTGATAAGTCGCACTTTCATGCCAATAAGCACTATCTGACGTGTTGCGATCGTAATTTTGGGCACTTTGAAGTGACAAGTTAGATTTGTTTAGGATCAGCCTTTGGCCATCCATACACAGGCGGTCTGAACTAGTGTGCGTGATGCCGCGTTGAACACCATCAAATTCGATAGATTTGCCACAGCGGGTGATTGAGGAGAGCCCTGAAATATTCCACCCTTTACCTGCTATTCCGTCTCGCCCTTGTGAGTTATAACTCATTCCAATTTGGGGTTTTACGCCTGCAGTGCCTTTAGGCAAAGAAATGGGCATCGAAATTGTGGCTGCACCACTTTCTGTCACTTTAAATTGCGAAGGAGTGTTAACGATTAAGTCACGCTTGACATTTAATCCAGACTTACTAGGTTTAGTAGCACTTCCACCTTTGTAGAACAGATCAATATCTACTGGTGATGATGATGCGAATTGCGAACAAGCCAACTGGCCTTGTGAGAACTTATTCGTATCACAGCCTACACCCGTCATACAGGCTGATACTTCCACAGTGTAATTGCTGCCATAGTCATTGAAAGTCTCAGCAATAATTTTATTGCCATTACTGATTACATCTGTTGCTGTACTACATTGCCAAGCACCTTGCGAACCATTACTCCCCACCAAACGATAGTAATACGCTGTTGTGGCGCCAATATTCGAGATATCAATTTGGATTTGGCCATTACTTGTGTAAGGCGTCGTATAATCAACACTCAGTTCTGGGACTGGGATGATCGTGGTTATATCACCATTTGCAATTGGCACCCACTTTGATGCGTGCACATTATTTGAAATAAAAAAAGATGAAAGCGCAATGAGGCCAACCAAAGTGCGCGCTGGTGAATATTTGATCATTGTTTTAAGCCAGAATTAAATGCGGGATTTAACTTATATTTATTTTGTTATAAAGTTTCTCAAATCGAAACTTATAAATCAACGATTAACACATGATTAAATACACACCACTTTATTTACAATCTTTAACATTGAGCATACTACTTATGTTCTCACCTACTGCTTTAGCTGGTTCTTATACATTTTTTGCTCAGCCTACAGGCTACGATATTGAGCGAGGAAACGGTTTAATGATTTATGGAAAGTTTGGTAATAAAGAGGGCTGTTCAAAATCCGACCAGATTTATGTGAAAATTAATCACCCTCAATATAAAGAAATTTTTTCAAGCGTCGTTACTGCCATGAATACTGGTCAGAAGATAAGTGGGTATATTCATAGTTGTGAGCCGGTAACTTGGTATGCTACTACAGCGACTACTTTTCAAATTGTTCATGCCCACAGCGCGATTTCGGTTAGACAATAGTTTAATGTTTAGTTTCTAAGTACTGAGTTATTAATTATTGCAATTTTTAACAAAGCAAATTGTGTTGTATTTGTAATTATCTCAAGCATAAAAAAAGCGCTTTCGCGCTTTTTGGGGTTGGGATGTATTCTAATACAGATAGGTATTCGCTTTACTTAGCAAACTGGCTGCGTTCAAGTCGCCTTTTACGCAACGCTTCACATCAGCATAGTTGAAGACCCAGATTTTATCTTGACCATCACTGATATTTTTTAACAAATATGTAACTTTTTGTGTGTCTTTGAGGTGGCGAAGGCCGCTGCCGTAGTCACACAAGGTTTCGCTGATGAGCTTTTCTGTGATGTCAGTCAGCTTAGTGCGCGCCGCTTGCAGTTTCTTTTCCTGTTCTTCGCGGTTTACTTTAATTTTTTTCACTACCACATCGCGGGTTTGTTCAATTTCTTTAAGGCGCTCTTTTACTCTTGCAAGCTCCTGCTCCACTTCTTTTTCACGCTTTTTAAGGCTTTCACTCTCAGCATCTGAATGGCGACGTTCAAACTCGATGTCGCGTTTTTCGCGCTCAAGCTGGCGAATGTCATGCTCGATGTCGCGGCGGCGCTCTCTGAGTTCACGGGCTTGCTGCCTGTCTTCATTGAGGCGTTCTATCACCACTTGCGCGGTTTCCATGGCGCTACTGATGGCGTTTTGCATGTCTTCACTGAAGTTTTCAACGTGCACTTCAATGTCATCCATGTCTGGCAGTGGCGGCACTGGCACATCTGGCATGTCCGGCATTTCCACTAAGTCATAACGGCTGTTCATGTCGTAGTGGTATCTGTGGCTGCGGTTTAAAAAGCTGTGGCGAAGCTCAAACACAACGCCTTGGCCATCTAAGTAATAGCTGTCTTTGGTGCTAATTCGCTGGCGTTTACCAAGCTCGGTGCTGGCGGCGGCATCAAAAATCTTGGCCATGATGGCAACGTCTTTTTTCATGGCGCGCATGTTGTCATCCGCAAGTGTGGCAAACGCGGTTAGGCTAGTACCCAACGCCAAACTTGAAGCAACTAAGGTCTTTGTAAAAGTGTTCATAATGATCCCCTATTCAATCTCTGTGATTGGATACTGGCGCACAGGTGTGCCTGTTTGCCCAAGTATATCGTTTTCTAGTACGCGCAGTTGATGTGCCACTGCTTGGCGGTCATCCATGCGCTGCTCATTGATGTATTGAATTAATTCGCCGATGTCTTCTTTGCGCTCTTTGCGTGCGCTTTCGACTAAGTAGTTCACCATGTCTAACGTGCTTTCTTGCTGGCTTTGGTGATAGCTTGCTAGGTACGTGCTCAGCATTTGGGCATCTTTGGCTTGGTACTGAGCAATTTTTTCATCCATCATGGCGCTCACGGTGTCGGGCGCAAGACCTGTGTCATTAAAACGCACCACAGTGCCATGCTCGTTTTGATGAATCGATACATTAAGTGTGACTAACGCCACAGCCACAAAAGAGCACGCTAAGCTCAGTACGCTTAAGCCCTCTTTCCAATGACTGAGCCAGCCACTTTGGGGTTTGGCATGGTGTTTGGCAAACTCGTCACATAAAACCTGTTTATCCCAGGCTGGCATGGCGCTGTCATCGTAGCTGGCACTTTTTGCCATTATGGTGTCGTGGCTTTCAAGTAATGGGCCATATTCAGGGTGTGCCAGCAGTGCGGCGTAAGCATCGTCTGCGATTGTTTCGCCTGCCAGCACTTTGGCCACTAGGGCATCATAATCATGCGGATTCTGATTCATGCTGCTGCTCCTGTAGTAATACTTTTAATTTGGCCAGTGCCGCATATAAGCGGGACTTAACCGTATTGGTGGAAATGCCTAGTTGAGTACCTATTTGATCAAAGGTCAGCCCTTGAAAGTACTTAAGCTCCACCACGATTTTTTGTTCAAACCCTAAATGGGACAGCGTGTTCACCAATTGCTGATTAGTTTGGCTTTGACTGAGCCATGCCTCATGGCAGGCAGTGTCATCCGCTTCTTCTGGGACGCTATCCACATCCAGGTGGTCGCGCTTTTTACGGAAATACTCAACAATGCGAAAGTGCGCAATGCGGATCACCCAAGTTTTAAAGCTGCTGTCACCTCTAAAAGTAGCGAGGTTACGGCACACCCCAATAAACACCTCTTGCATTAAGTCTTTGGCGTCCTCTGGGTGGCCTATCATGCGTAAGCAATAGTGGTAAACATCGCGTTCATAACGCGCCACTAAGCTCAGCCAGGCACCTTGCTGCCCCTTTAAGGCTTTTTTGATTAATTTGTCATCCGATGTTTGAAACACGGCTCGTCACTTTTAGTTGTTGCTGTGTGTGCAGTTAATTTGTCGAAGGGGGGAAATAAAAAGTTTGATTAAAAATGCATTTTTTTTAAAAAGTGATCTTTTTGCCTCTTCTAGGGGTTAACCCTGATAGCCAAATCAAAAATTAATTTTCACTTTTATTTCAAAAGCTTGTGAGTAGCATACTTTTGGTTTTCTGCCAGATTATTTAGCTATAAGACTGCTAAATATACTCTATGCGCAAAATTTAACCTAACCCCTTGTTTTAAATGACTATATCGTGTTTTTTCTGCGAAAGTTTAAAAAATCGTAAAGTTTTAATGATCTTTTTGTAATCGCCTTACTAGATTCAAACGTTGTACCTCATGACACTCAGTCCAAAAAAACCAAGGAGTTACCATGGAAACCGCAAAGAAAGCACTTGTATTAGCTTTATCGCTTACCAGTGCAGTAGCGATTGCATCTAGTCACCGCGAAGCGCCCAACATGACGCGCATGCCAAAAGTCGACTCAACCGATTTCTACGTATTTAACAGCTATGAGGCAGGCCGTGAAGATTACGTCACCCTCATTGCTAACTATATCCCACTGCAAGACGCCTACGGTGGCCCTAATTACTTCTCGCTCGACCCAGCTGCTAAATACAGCATCCACATTGATAATGACGGCGATGCGATGGAAGACATCACCTTTGTGTTTCGCTTTAACAACCAACTCGGTGCAGACAACGCGGGTATTGCTTTAAACGTCGGTGCCAGTGGTGAAACCAAAGCCATTACCGTACCCCTTAAAAACGTTGGCGGTATTTCTGCTGCAAGCTCTGCTAATGCTAACTTCTTTGAAAGCTTTTCACTGAATTGGGTGGCAGGCGCGAGTAACGCAAGTGATGGTGTTGCACTTACCAATGTAGCAGCAGGCGGCACCAGCTTTAAAAAGCCACTGGATTTTATTGGTACTAAAACCTTTACCAGCACCGCAGATTACGCCACCTATGCCAACGCGCATGTGCATGAATTTGCCATTCCAGATTGCGCCGCCAACGGCCGTGTATTTGTAGGCCAACGTAAAGACCCATTCACAGTAAACCTAGGTAAAACCTTTGATTTAGTGAACTACGTACCAGTTGAAGGCGACAGCAGCCCAGGTGCTGGCGATGGCAATGGCTTCCCAGGTGGTATCACCCAATCGGATATGAATGATGATTTACGTGATAAAAACGTCACAGCACTGGCCGTTGAAGTGCCTAAAGCCTGTATTACGGGTGATGGTAATGGCGTGATCGGCGCATGGACCACAGCAAGTTTGCCGCAAACGCGCATTCTTAACCCAAATCCGACCTATGAAAAGCCAGAAGTAAACGGTGGTGCTTGGGTGCAGGTATCACGTCTTGGTAACCCACTGGTGAATGAACTGGTGATCGGGATTGATAAAAAAGACACCTTTGCTGGTGCTCACCCGAAAGACGACGGTCAGTTTGCGGATTTTGTCACGCATCCTGCGCTGCCTGAGCTGCTAAACATCCTCTTTAAAGATGCGGTTAACGCAACGCTAAACACTAACTTTGAAACCCTAGCGCCTACTAACTTCCCGCGTATGGATTTAGTGACTGCGTTTTTAACTGGGTTCCCAGGTGTTAACCAGCAAGCCAGTGTGACAGCCTCTGAAATGCTGCGTTTAAATACGGGGATTGCCGCAGTCAGTGCCCAAAACCAATCTGCCTTTGGTGTGGCTGGGGATGATCTGGCCGGTTTCCCAAATGGTCGTCGCCCGGGTGATGACGTGGTCGATATTGCTCTACGTGTTGTAATGGGACGTTTATGCCACCCAATCCCAGTCAATGGCACAGACACAGACTTAGGTTTATGTGAGCCAGCAGATGCAAACACAGGTACTGTGCCGTTCACTGATGGTGCGCCGTTAGATGCCAGCTACTTGAACACCAGCTTCCCGTATCTAGCAACACCTTTACCAGGCTCTGAGTAAGGAGGTCATGATGCGTTATTTATTTTTAGCACTCGCCAGTACTGCGCTCCTTGCAGGGTGTGGCGACAGTGATGACGACCAAGTGATTTCACCGCCGCCAAATAACCGCCCAGTGGCGATGGATGCAAGCTACACCACGCAAACGGATGTGGCCTTTACCGAAAGCTTTATGGCATCAGATGAAGACGGTGATGCGCTCACGTTTTCACTGACAGGCGACATGCCTAAAGGCAGTGTGGTGGTTAATGGTGATGGTACCTTTACCTACACCCCACCCTTTGAGCAAACCGGTAGCGATGCGTTTATGTTTACTGTGTCTGACGGCAGTCAATTTACGGCCTCAGCAACCGTGAACATCACCATTGAGGTGAAACAAGAGTCGTTTACGGACTACAGCATTAGCGCTTATCAGCAAAGTGGCTCTGCCATGCCGCTCAGCGTTAATGGTCGCGCCTTTACACAAGATGCCACCAGCACCGCTGTGTATGCCGATCTGGTCGCAAGCGGAAGCTATCAAGGAAATTAATTGCTAGGCCAAGGACGGCCTTAGGA
>JBGTXC010000067.1:0-11826 GCA_041937835.1 Alteromonadaceae bacterium
CAGGGTTTGCTAAGTTGCCCATGACTTCTGGGGTTTGCAAATCTTTCATGGCTAAGTCTTCTGGTAACTTAGCGCTTACTTGAATGCGGTTTAAGCTTTCTAAAAACTGCACTAGGCCTGCTTTTAAATCAGCCGGTACCGTAGGTGATGCATTCACCATAGCTTGTAAGTTCGTTTTCAGCTCTGCGTATTCCAGCTGCTGTAATAACGCCACTTCGTTAGCGATGTCTTGTAGCTTACCTTGGTTAGCCAGAGTCACTGTCACACCCGGCTCTGTGATGCTTTGAATCGCCTGCATGGCTTTAGTTTGTTGCTGTAGCTGCACTTGTAAGGGCACTGGCTGGCCTGTTTTTTGTGCTTCGCGCTCAAGCTTTTGCCCTTCAAGTGCGAGTTCCATGATCCCGCGTGCATGGCGGAACGTCACTTCGCTGTCTAGAGACATCACACCATCCATAGTGACTGTGCTGGTTAAAGTGAGTAGATCAGCGGCGTCATCAAATGAGGTAACTGAGTCTAAATGGTAAGTAGCATTGACTGCTGTTGGCAGTACACCAGGTGGCATCTTACTTTTGGCACCAGCCAATAAGTTAAGGCCAGTTACATTCACTTGCATGCGCTCTGAAATCGTTTCTGTTTCTAGGCCTTCAATGCGAACGCTGGCAATGTGGACAAGATCTTCGTCTTCTAGCCCTTTCACATTGATGTCACGCAAAACCACTGAGCCATCAAATACATTCGCTTTAAGCTTTTGATAATGCACATTGATACCGGTTTGCGCGGCCATCATGGTTAATTGTTCATCGACTTGCTGCTTAGCGTGCGCCTGCACTTGGTAATGAGCATACGCGCCGGCACCGGCAACACCTGCGGCAACAACCGCAGCGATAATGGACTTTTTCATTGTACTCCTAACTCCTTTTACGAGGTCTTTCGACTTTAAAATAATGCATCCAATGCTTGAGCAAGACTATTGACTGCAATCACTTCCATGCCCGCAATGGGCTCTTTCGGCTGGTTTGCTTTTGGCACTATGGCACGTTTAAAACCATGCTTTGCCGCTTCTTTTAAGCGTTCAATGCCGCTCGGCACTGGGCGAATTTCACCGCCAAGCCCTACTTCACCAAACACCACCAAGTCATGGGCTAATGTCTGGTTTTTAAAACTAGACACCAAAGCTGCAATCAACGCTAAATCGGCACTGGTTTCAGTGACTTTCACGCCACCGACCACATTCACAAAGACATCTTGATCCGACACTTGTAAGCCACCATGACGGTGCAATACAGCCAATAACATGGCCAAACGATTTTGCTCTAAACCAACGGTGACTCGCCGTGGGTTTGCCAATTGCGAATAATCCACCAAAGCTTGCACTTCCACCAAAAGTGGGCGAGTGCCTTCCCAAATCACCATCACTAATGATCCAGGTGTTTGCTCTTCAGAACGGTTTAAGAAGATGGCCGAAGGGTTATTCACCTCTTTAAGGCCGCCGCCTGTCATGGCAAACACACCGAGTTCATTCACAGCACCAAAACGGTTTTTATTACCTCTTAGGGTACGAAAACGGCTATCGCTGCTGCCTTCTAACAAAATGGAACAATCAATACAGTGCTCAAGCACTTTAGGCCCGGCTAGTGTACCATCTTTGGTGACATGTCCAACCATAATTATTGCGACTTGATGCTGCTTGGCAAAACGTGTGAGGTAAGCCGCGCTTTCTCGCACTTGAGACACAGACCCTGGCGCAGATTGCACGTCCGCCATGTGCATCACCTGAATTGAGTCGATCACCATGATCTGTGGCTTGTCCCTAAGAGCGAGCTGGCAAATGGTTTCGACATTGGTTTCCGCTAGAGTTTTAAGCTTGTCCGTAGGTAAGGATAAGCGTTTGGCGCGCATTGCCACTTGCTGTAGGGATTCTTCACCTGTGACGTACAAGGTATTCATGGTTTGCGCCAATAAACACATGGTTTGCAATAGCAAGGTACTTTTACCCGCCCCCGGTGAACCACCTATCAAAATGGCACTGCCCGGCACCACGCCTCCCCCAAGCACTCGGTCAAATTCTTTAAAGCCGGTGCTAAAGCGCGGTAAGGTATCTAGGTTTACTTCTTCCAGTGTTTGGATTTTAGCTTCTGTGAGACCAGCATAACCGCCAGTCGCGCCTGTGCGCGGCGCAGTTTTAACAGAAGGCACTCGAAACTCAGTGACCGTGTTCCACGCTTTACATTCGGTACATTGACCTTGCCAGCGTGCAAACTCCGCACCACACTCATTACAGACAAACGCAGTTTTCTTTTTTACCATGGCTTAATCGGGCATAATAATTGCTAATTTGATGATTCAAGCGCTTACGTGGCAAGAATTTGTCACGGCACAAAAATAAGCAAAACAAGCAGATAAGTTTGATACTAAGAGTGTATCAAGCGATGGGAATGGTTAATAGATATGGCAGACGATGTATTAGAAAAACATCAAAGTATCGTGTCAGAGCTGAAAACTCAGCTAGGCGCGAAAAACTTTGACGCCATATTTAAAAAGCTCACCAGTAGCTTAACCAAGCCCGAGCAGTTCATTATCAAAATGGAGATGAACCGCTTATCTCAGCCCATAGACCGCTTTATTGATTTGCGTGGGCATGTGACCGGTGAAGTTATTCCTTATGTGCATAACGGCAAACAGCACTTTATGGACGACTTAGCCATTGAAGTGTTTGAAGAACAAATCGAAAAACACGGTAAATACACCCTCGCTGTGTATGAGGCCGTGATGAACACCGAAAACAATCACAAAGTCATCGCCAAAAAAGAAGCCCAGCAAAGAGCCAATCCTGACGCCCACCAAGAAGTGGAAGGACGCACAAACTTTGTGCAATTTGCCGCCTATGAAAGCCGCTCAGAAGAGCGCATGAATTACTCCATCAAAGTCAAAGTGGAAATAGAAGCTGGCAATCAGGTGATGGCGTCCACCTCTGACATTTCTGTCAGTGGCTGTAAAATCAAAATTTCTCCACGCTATAAAATCAAAAAAGATCAAAAGCTTTCCATCCGTTTAGTGGGGCTTGAACAAGAATTTGAGCTGGGTCTTAAAAGCGGTATTGAGTATCAGGTGGTGGCCATAGAGCCCGAAAGCCGCCAAGTGTGTTACGTCAGAATGAAACGCACCTTTGCCGAGAACTCCAGTGGCTTTGATGACTTTTTACGAAGCTTTATTCACGGCAATAAACGCCGCTATAAAGTGAATCTAGATAACACTTTAGATGCGGTGATCATCAAAGGGTATGAACAATATTATTTGCCGCGGGTTAAATCTTTATACGTTTATTTAGGGGATTACCAAGGCAAGTTTGCCCCTGACATGGTGCTCGTTAATGAAAACAACATAGGTGTGCTTGCCTATTTTAATGACGAAGACCGCCAATCAACCCTAGCGCAGGTGTTAAACCCGAGGCGAATTCACGCGCTTGGCAAACAAAATAAAGCAGTCAAAGAAGAGCTGCTTTACACCTTTACCCACATTGCCAAAGGTAAGGTGTATTTTTACAGCGCCACCGCCAGTGAGCTTGCTAGCATGCCTGATATGGCCAACCTCTTTATTGGGTTTGGGGCGCAAAAGGCAAGCTTCAGAGTGTTTAAATTACAGCTTATGCCCACCACAGCCAACGATGCACATATTCCACTGAGTTTGCCAGACTCAGCTGCATCTGATGTTGCTAAATTAAACGCGCCGCCTTCTCCACGGGTGATGGGCATGCTCAAACGAGTAACCCAATACATGTTACTGACAGACGCCACCGCCAACTACCTGATGGATGCTTGCCAATTAGTGACCTACCCGAAAGACAAGGTCAACTTATTGAAAAAGTTTGGCCACGCCAAACGTGATGGCATTAAACAGCCTGAGGTCGTCCGCCTTGAGTACATCAACTTAAGGGCGGAAAAGCGTTACTTGTATAAAACGGATGTGATTACCAGCCTAAAAGGCGCTGAAGTAAGTGGTTACACACGTGATTTATCCGCTATGGGGCTACAAATCGAACTAGCTGAGGCATCGCCATTCAGTAAGGGTGACATTGTTGAACTGGCGCTGCCAGAGATGCAAAAGATCACCAAAAAGCACACCTTGAGTAAATTACCTTACGAGGTAATGGCCATCAGTAAAACAGGCACCACCCTTAATTTACGTGCAGATGTAAAAACCGATAAAAACAAACATGTAGGTGTGCAGTTTTTTAACCAAATCATCGAAGCCAACAAAGATAAACTGCATGCCCTTGATGAATCCCCTAAAGTGCCCGGGCTTTCAGATGCCCTAAGAAACATGGCCACTAAAAGCGTGTGTAATTTTCCTTTTTATATTCATAAAAAAGGCGCTAATTACCGCGTGGGCGCATTTGCAAAAGGGGCGTATGGCAATAGCCTGCATGCACTATTACAAAGCTTTGGTCACATGAAAAAGAACACGGATTTATCCGCTGTGTTCACTTCCCATGTGATGAATGACTTACTCATCCCACAGCTTAAAAACCTGCGCCGCCAAGACAAACCGTTACAGTTTGATTTACTGATGCGCTTTAACCCTAAGGCCAACAGTTTAAGTGAGGCCTTAACGGTCGCCATCGTCACTTTAGAAACCGACATGGATGGCGTAAAAGACTTTGTTTCAGATACCTTAAACAGTGATTTGTTTTTTGCTTATCGCATTAGCTTGTCGCGCACCGGCCGCCCAGACACAGAGTACCTTGCCAAAGAGCTTGCTTACATTAGTCAGTACGCCATTCACAAAGCAAAAACTTTAGAAGATGAGCTATGGAGTGTGGTGGGTGTGGGTGATTGTGTGGATGTCTCAGATGCGGTGGCTACCTCAGTTAACAGCAATGCCAGTGCATTTCAACAAATGCAAAACCGCAAACAGCTTTGGTTAGAGCGCGTCCGCTAACACGCCCTCTCTTTTGTCTAGTTTAATGTGCTTTTGGCACACTCAATAACAGCAATAGTTGTAACAATGAGCCTTTGCGTATCGCGCAATCAGCCTCTGCAACGACCTTTTCTTTGCCATGCACAGCCACACCTAATGCCGCTTTTTTCATCATGACTAAATCATTCGCGCCATCCCCGATTGCCACAGTGCGCTCCAGCGGTATACCAAACGCCAAGGCTTGGCTTTGTAGGTAATCGGCTTTGGCTTCGGCATCAATCACTTTGCCAGAAACGCTCCCTGCTAACACATCGTCATTTTCATCTAAGGTGTTAGCTAAGTAGCCATCTAGCTTTAAAGTGTTTGCCACTTCGCTCGCAAACTGATTAAAGCCACCGGATGCCAAAATTAAGCGCCAGCCGTTATTTTTAAGCGCCGCACACAAGGCTTTAATGCCGTCCATGTAAGGTAAACTGGCTTTTAAGTCATTCAGTAAGGTCAATGGCACGCCTTTAAGTGCTGCTACCCTGTGGTGGAGGCTATCACTAAAAGCAATTTCGCCGCGCATCGCCATGGCGGTGACTTTGGCGACTTCCTCATACCGCCCGGCAAGGCGGGCAATTTCATCTATGCACTCAATGCAAATGGCTGTGGAGTCCATATCCATGATCAGCAGCCCAGCCTCGTCTAGGTGAGGTAAATCAGCCACCAGCGCGACTTCAAACACACCTTGGGTAATGGCATCACTTTGGTATAAGGCATGGCGTACATCTTTTATTGGCGCGTGTAAAGTGACCTCACAGGCAAGTGCCACACCTGCGCCTTCAATGGCGTAGTAAACACATTTTATCAGTGAAAATTCAGCAGCATAATCGGAGATAAATGCCGCTAACGCGTCTTCATTTAATTGGCTGGGATGAAAAAACACCAAATTTGCTGTGCTGCCCTCATACGTATTCGATGAGGTTTGCCATTTTCCTTGGTTAAGAAAAGCACAGTGCAATGAGGACATTTTTTACTCCGAGTGTTAGGCTAAAGGCAGCCACATTAAAGCAATTCAATGTGGGGCTGTCAGTATAAATCTTTGAAAAAGCAGGAATATGGCAACAACGGTTTCTATCTATCGTCGATTATCACGACTCACGCTCGCGCTGGTGTGCTCCACTGTGTTGGTGAGTATGTTGTTTAATTCCAATTTTGAAAGCCACAATGTATTAGCTGACAGCATTAAAGAAACCGCGTCACGTTTAGGTGCCCAGCTAAGTTATAGTGCCGGTGATGCCATTAAAGCCGGTGATTTAAAGCGCCTTGACAGCATTTGCGACCACTTTGCTAAAGACCCATACATTTTAAGCGCCACCGTATTTGATAAACACGGCAAATTAATTGGCCAAAGTGAAGCCGCTTATTTATACCAAACCTCAAATCAATTGGACTTATCCATCCCAGGTTTATCAAAGCAAAAACAGCCATTGATCACCCCGATTCAAGGTAAAGATGGCCGCAACTTAGGCTTTGTACGCCTAACCTATTTACCCCAAGCCGCGATGGCAGAAAGTCATGCGCATTTTCACGAGTTAGGCCGCCAAGTCCTTTTAATGCTGCTCATTAGCTGTGTGCTCACATGGCTGATTGGGCGCGGTTTGCACCGCATTGAATTTAGACGTTACTTAGAAAAAAGCGCACAAGTTGACGAGTAAAGCGCTTGCTCTATCTCTCCTAAAGGCTCAGTTCGCACGCTTGCAAGCGCAGCAAGCACCTTTTTAACCTGCATAGGTTCATTCACTTGCCCTTGAAAGCCATAAAGCGGCATGCTGGGGCCGTCTGTCTCAAGCATTAAATGATCCAGTGGCAGCGCAGCAAACACAGCCCTGGTTTTAGCGCCACGTGGGTAGGTAATGGTGCCGCCAACGCCGAGTTTAAAACCTTGCTCAATATAATATTCCGCTTGTTGCTGCGAACCAGAAAACGCATGAATAGCCCCGCCCCACTTTGGCGGCACGGCTTTAAATGCTTTAGCAATTAAATGATGGGATTTATGGTGATGCACCACCAGCGGTTTTTTAAGCTGATTGGCAAGGGCGATATGCGCTTTAAATAGCGATTCTTGGGCATTTAGCTGCGCCTTAGTGGCATCAATGCCACACTCACCGATAGCGCTAATATGAGTATGGTGCTGTTCACACAGCGCTTCAATGCCAGCAAAGTCCGTTTCACTGTGCGATGCCATAAAATAAGGATGAAGCCCCAAGGCAAAGTGCACCTTAATGGCTTTATTTTGCCACTCGTCACGCTTTGCCATTAGGCGCTTGGCGCTTTTTAAGGTCACCGCAGGGATCAGTACATCCGTCACACCTGCGGCTTGCGCTCGGGCAATCACGGCATCTAAATCCTGCTCAAACTCTTTAAAGTCTAAATGGCAGTGGCTATCAAAAAGCGCCATGGCTTACGGGTTTAAGCGGCTTTTTTGCCAACCATCAGGACTTTGCGTATACATGACGCGGTCATGCAAACGGTATGCACCACCTTGCCAAAACTCCACTTTAGTCGGCTTAATTAAATAACCACCCCAAAAGCTAGGTAAAGGCACTTCGCCCTCTTTAAATTTTTGCTTCATCTCATTGAATTTGCTCATCAAAGCTTGGCGAGACGACACCGGGCGACTTTGATTTGACGCCCACGCGGCCAGTTGGCTTTCTTTCGGGCGCGATAAAAAGTACTTAGTGACCGCCATTTTAGAAAGGGGCTCAGCCTCTCCATATACAATCACTTGGCGCTCCATAAAGTGCCATGGAAAATGCAGGCAGATTTTGTTGTTTTTACTTAGCTCTGTGGCCTTACGGGATTCGGTGTTGGTAAAAAACACAAAGCCGTGCTCATCCACATGTTTTAACAGCACAATACGCTGAGAAGGCTGGCCGTGCTCATCCACCGTTGCCACGACCATGGCCGTTGGATCAGGCGTGCGGGTTGCAACCACTTGTTCAAGCCATACCTCAAACTGACTGATTGGGTCGTCAGCCATTGCGTTTTCATCAAGCCCGCCTTGTAGGTATTCTCGGCGGATGTCTTCCAGTGCCATCATAGTGCGTCCCTCGGTATAAAAGTGAAAATCAGGCATAAAAAAGGGGGATATAAGCTCCCCCTTAGTATACGTAAATTACTGAAAGTAGTTTACATTTGTTCCATCACTTCGATGCCAAGTAAGTCTAAGCCTTTCGCTAGCGTCTTAGCCACTAAGTTACACAGCATTAAACGGCTGGCTTTGGTGCTTTCTTCAACGCCCTCTTTCAGTACTGGGCACGCTTCGTAGAAGCTCATGTAGAGGCTTGCAAGTTCATACAAGTATCCACATAACACGTGCGGTGTGGCATCACTGATCATTTGATCTAGCACTTCTTCAAACTGCATTAGCTTAATGGCTAGCGCCTTTTCTTGCGCTTCAACAATGTGAATCGGGGCATTTAGGCTTTCTGCGTCAACGCCTGCTTTACGGAAGATGCTGCGTACACGAGTGTAGGCATACTGTAGGTAAGGCGCGGTAGCCCCTTCAAAGCTCAGCATGCTGTCCCAATTAAAGATGTAATCACTGGTGCGGTTTTTAGAAAGATCCGCGTATTTCACAGCGCCAATACCCACTTTACGGGCAATTTCTTGACGTGCTTCGTCAGATAAATCTGACTCACGCTCAGCCAGTTTTGTCGCAGCGCGGGTAATGGCTTCATCCAGTAAGTCAGCCAGTTTTACCGTACCGCCAGTACGGGTTTTAAACGGTTTGCCGTCTTCACCCATCATGGTGCCAAACGGGCAGAACTCGTAGCTGGTTTCATCGCGAAGTAAACCCGCTTTACGCGCTGTCAACTCCACTTGGCTGAAGTGTAGGCTTTGACGGGCATCCACAAAAATCAAAATACGATCCGCGCCTAGCTCATTTGAACGATAATCACAGGCAGCTAAATCGGTAGTGGCATAAAGGAAACCGCCACCTGATTTTTGTACGATAAAGACTGAAGGCTCGCCGTCTTTGTTGGCAAGCTCATCTAAAAACACCACTTGAGCACCGGCGTCTTCAACTGCAATGCCTTTGTCTTTTAGTAACGTAATGATGCCCGCAAGGCGGTCGTTATAGGCAGACTCAGCCATGATGTCATCACGCTTAAGCGTAACGTTTAGCTTTTGGTAAACCTCTTCTGAGTGCTTCACAGAAGTGTTAATAAACATCTGCCAAAGCTTTTCACAGTGGGCATCACCACTTTGCAGTTTTACTACGTAATCACGGGCTCTGTCGGCAAAGCCGTCTTCATCGTCAAAGCGTTTTTTTGCATCGCGGTAAAAGCTTTCAAGGTCAGCAAGGGCCACTGATTCTAAATCAATGCCTTGCTCAAGTAGGTCCTCAAGGTGGGCGATCAGCATGCCAAATTGCGTGCCCCAATCCCCCATGTGGTTTTGACGAGTAACTTTGTCACCACGGAACTCAAGGGCGCGTACTACAGCATCACCAATGATGGTTGAACGCAGATGGCCTACGTGCATCTCTTTGGCAAGGTTAGGTGATGAGAAATCCACCACCACGTTTTGCGCTTGTTCATGCTCTGCTACACCGAGTTTGGCGTCAAGGTTTGCCGCCTCTAGCGTATTGGCTAAAAATTCAGGCTTTAGGTGAATGTTGATAAAACCTGGGCCTGCAATTTCCACTTTGCTGGCGATGTCTGCCACATCGAGGTTATCGATGATTTTTTGCGCCAATTCACGTGGGTTAGTTTTTAGCTTTTTAGCCGCACCCATAGCACCGTTAATTTGGTAATCACCAAATTGTGGGCGTGTGCTTTGCGTTACCGCTGGGTTGGTGTCTTTGTCTAGCCCTGCCGCTACCATAGCAGCCACAGCGCGTTCAATTAATAAGCTACGAATGTTCATTATTGTTCCTTGGTGGTTGCTTTAGTGCTCACGGGTTTGCATAAACTCAACGTCTGGATAACGCTCCATCGAGAGGTTTAAGTTAACCATGCTCGGGGCGATGTAGGTGAGGTTATCACCGCCATCAAGGGCAAGGTTGGTCTCACATTTACGACGAAATTCTGCGAGTTTTTTCTCATCACCACAATGTACCCAACGGGCTGTTGCAACACTGATGCTCTCGTAAATGGCATCCACGTTGTATTCTGATTTTAAGCGCGCCACAACCACATCAAACTGCAGTACACCGACCGCGCCTACAATCAAATCATTGTTAGCTAGGGGTCTAAATACTTGCACGGCACCTTCTTCAGAAAGCTGCACAAGGCCTTTTAATAACTGCTTTTGCTTGAGTGGATCTTTTAAGCGAATGCGGCGGAATAGCTCTGGCGCAAAGTTTGGAATACCGCTGAATTTAAGGCTTTCACCTTGGGTAAAGGTATCACCAATTTGAATTGTACCGTGGTTGTGTAGGCCGATAATATCGCCTGCGTACGCATCTTGAGCACGTTCTCGGTCACCTGCCATAAAGGTCACGGCATCAGAAATGCTGACTTGCTTGCCTAGGCGCACGTGATTCATCTTCATGCCTTGGCTGTATTTGCCAGACACAATACGCATAAAGGCGATGCGGTCGCGGTGTTTTGGGTCCATGTTAGCTTGGATTTTAAACACAAAGCCTGAGAACTTTTCTTCGCTGGCATCCACTGTGCGCTCGCTGGTTTCACGCGGCTGTGGCTTAGGTGCCCATTCGGTAAGGCCATCTAGCATGTGATCCACACCAAAGTTACCAAGTGCAGTACCGAAGAACACAGGTGTTAGCTCACCTTTTAAAAACAGCTCTTGATCAAACTCGTGTGAGGCACCAATTACCAGCTCTAACTCTTCACGCAGTTGCTCAGCGAGGCTTTCGCCAACGGCGGTATCAAGCTCTGGGTTATCCAGCCCTTTGATGATGCGCTTTTCTTGGATTGTGTGGCCTTGGCCTGTTTGGTACAAAATGGTTTCATCGCGGTGAATGTGATACACCCCTTTGAACTCTTTACCACAGCCAATTGGCCAAGATACTGGCGCGCACATGATGTTGAGCTCAGTTTCAACTTCGTCTAAAAGCTCCATTGGGTCGCGAATGTCACGGTCCAATTTGTTCATAAAGGTGACTATTGGCGTATCACGCAGACGAGTTACTTCCATCAACTTACGGGTACGATCCTCAACACCTTTTGCCGCATCAATCACCATCAAGCACGAGTCCACCGCGGTTAATGTACGGTAGGTATCTTCAGAGAAGTCTTCGTGCCCTGGGGTATCGAGTAGGTTTACCAAGGCATCATTGTATGGGAACTGCATCACAGAGGTGGTTACAGAGATACCACGCTCTTTTTCCATTTCCATCCAGTCAGACTTAGCGTGCTGATTAGAGCCTCGGCCTTTAACCGTACCGGCTTTTTGCAACGCCTTACCAAATAACAGGACTTTTTCAGTGATGGTGGTTTTACCGGCATCGGGGTGCGAGATGATCGCAAACGTACGACGCTTGTTGATTTGTGTTAATAACTCAGACATGCGGTCTCTTTAACGAGTAAGTGCGTGATTTACGCACGCATTGGAAAGACAATATTGCCCAAGATTATAACGGTTTTTGGCAAGGCAAAAAAGGTGGATTTAACGGGAGTCCAAGCGCGAGCGGGATTGCTTACGCATACTCATTACTTTGAATAGTGCCACCAGCAAACCACAGCTAACTTCGGTTTGAGGCACAGCACGGATACAGGAGAGGGAAACGGTTCTTAACTACATGCAAATTGGGCGATTTTCAGGGCAAATTGGACGTTTAGTGCCAATTGCTTCACCTGCTTGGCTAAGGGGTGCAATGGTTGCGGTTACAAAGCCTAATAGCATGAATATTTTAGTTATTTTCCTTTTCATCTTGCCTCCAATGATGTTTTGTTA
>JBGTXC010000068.1:0-11668 GCA_041937835.1 Alteromonadaceae bacterium
GTGGTGTTATCCGCAGAATACGCCGCAAAGCTTGAAAAAAATGATGCCAAATACCGCATCGACACCCACCCAATTGGCACTGGCCCTTACCAATTTAAAGATTATCGCCGTGATGTGTTAGTGCGTATGTACCCAAACATTCATTATTGGCAAGGCAATGTGGCTCTTAACCAATTGGTGTATGACATTACCCCAAATGGCACCACGCGAGTGGCGAAAATGCTTACCAAAGAGTGTGATGTGATGGCAAACCCAAGTGCCAGCCAAGTCTCTATTTTGGCCAAACGCGACGACATTCGCATTGAAAAAGCGCCTAACCTCAATACCGGCTATTGGGCCTTTAATACTGAAAGACGCCCTTTTAATGACCCACTCGTGCGCCGCGCCCTGTCGCATGCGATTAACCTAGATAAAATCATGCAGGCGGTGTATCGCGGTCATGGTGAAAAAGCACGCTCTATGTTACCACCGAGCGCCTATGCGTTTAGCGCGCAAACTCTGCCCAATTACGACCCCAATGAAGCCATTCGTTTATTAGAACAAGCAGGTTACCCAGAAGGGTTTGAAATGGACATTTGGGCCATGCCTGTAAGCCGTTTGTATAATCCTAATGCACGAAAAATGGCTGAGCTGATGCAAGCTGACTTAGATGCCATTGGCGTTAAAGTGCGGATAGTGGAATACGAGTGGAACACCTTTTTACGAAAGCTCGGTGAGCATTTACACGATAGCGTGTTAATCGGCTGGGCAGCAGACACCCCAGACGCCGATAACTTTTTTAGCCCCTTACTAAGCTGTGCAGCTGCCATTAATGGCAAAAACCCAGCCAACTGGTGCCATCCTGACTTTGACTTGGTTTTAGCCAAAGCCCTTGCCACCACAGACACCCAAGAGCGAAAAGCGCTCTACGGGCAAGCCCAACGTATGCTCGCTGAACAAATGCCACTGTTACCCATAGCGCATGGTTTACGCTTTCAAGCGGCACAAAAAAATGTGGCGGGCATTGAGCTGATGCCTTTTGGCGGTGTATCCCTTGCAAACGCGAGGCAAGAATGACCTTACTGCATTATTTAGTTAGGCGCTTTGCGCTCTTTAGTTTTGTGTGTTTTGCCTTGAGCATCTTTATTTTTGCTTTAGGTTATTTGTTACCGGGTGATGCCCTCACAAACTTCAGTGGTCAGCAAAAATTATCAGCTCTTGAAACACAACGCTTGATGACAGACTACCAGCTGGATAGAGGCATGTTGTCGCAATATTGGGCGTTTTTAGAGCGTACCTTTGCCGGTGATTGGGGAGTGAGTTTTGCCTCTGGCAATAGCGTATTTGAACACGTGGTGGCGTTTTTCCCTGCCACCTTTGAGCTCTGTGTGTATGCTTTAATGCTCTCCATCATTTTAGGCGTGCCATTAGGAATTTTAGCGGCAGTATATCAGCGCAAGTGGCCTGCCAAACTCATTAATGGTGCCAGCCTAGTTGGCTTTTCGACCCCAGTGTTTTGGCTCGCGCTTATTCTCATCATGGTGTTTTGTTTAAATTTAGGTTGGTTCCCGCTCTCGGGGCGGATTAGCCTCTTGTATGATGTGCCGCATCAAACCGGCTTTATGCTGTTGGACATTTACTTAAGCCAATTACCGAATAAAACCGCTGCCATGCTCGATGCCCTGCACCATTTATGCTTGCCAACAATCGTGCTTGCCATGTACCCGACCACAGTATTAATTCGCTTTACACGCGACGCCATGATGCATGTGCTTGAGCAAAACTACATTAAAACCGCCCGGGCAAAAGGCCTAACAAAAGGTGAAGTCATCGTTCACCATGCACTGCGTAACGCTTTAATTCCGGTCATAAAACAAATCGGTTTGCAGTTTAGTACTTTAATCACCTTAGCCATGATCACTGAAGTGATTTTCTCTTGGCCTGGGCTTGGGCGATTCTTAATAGATAGTATTTACCAGCGTGATTTCTCGGCCATTCAAGGCGGGGTTTTAGCCATTTCAATTTTTGTGATTACCGCCACCATTTTAGCGGATCTCATTCATACCTTTGTTGACCCAATTAGCCGGAACCAAAGCCATGGCAAAATTTAAACTCGTGAGCGAAGAGTCCAACCGCTCACCACTGAAGCGGCTTTGGGGAAAATTTAAAAAAGACCACCTAGCACTCGTTGGTTTATGGGTGTTTGTGGCGTTTTTGGTTTTGGCAATGTTTGCGCCTTTTATCGCCCCCTATGATGTCAATGAGCAGCATCCAAGCGCGCTGTTAGTGCCGCCATCTTGGGACAATGAAGGCTCTGTGGAATTTATTTTAGGCACTGACGACTTAGGCCGCGATGTACTTTCGCGCTTGATGCATGGCACCACCTACACCTTTGGGTTAGCCATTTTGGCCACCTTAGTGGCGATCATATCGGGTGCCATCATAGGCACCTTGGCGGGGGTTAGCCGCGGTTTTCAATCTAGTGCAATCAATCACGTACTTGATTTAATGTTATCCATCCCGTCATTGCTATTGGCCATTATCATCATTGCCGTACTCGGGCCTGGTTTACTTAATACCATGTGGGCGATTGTACTGGCGCTTTTACCCCAGTTTATTCACAGCATTCGTAATCTAGTGGTGGAAGAGCTCAATAAAGATTACATCACTGCTTACAAACTCGATGGCGCGCAAACCTGGCAAGTGGTGTTTAAAGGCATTTTCCCAAATATTTACGAAAAGGTGGTGGTGCTTTTTACTATGAGTTTATCCACCGCCATCATCGACATTTCTGCATTAGGCTTTTTGAAATTAGGCGCTCAGCCCCCGACCACAGAATGGGGCGCAATTTTGGCAGAAAACTTAGGCCTAATTTACCTTGCACCTTGGACCGTGGCCCTGCCTGGGATTTTGCTCTTTACCGCTGTGCTTGCCACTAACTTAGTGGGTGATGGGCTACAAGGGGTGTTAAAACACCGTAAGGCGCTGTAATGCTACTACTTGATATTCGTAACCTCACCATAGAGCTGAAATCGAGCGAGCAAACCATTCGCGCGGTGGATAAAGTCAGTTTGGCCTTAAAAGAAGGTGAAGTGCATGCCTTAGTGGGTGAATCTGGCTCAGGCAAAAGCCTGATTGCTAAAGCCATTATTGGGGTGCTCAATGAGCGCTGGACAGTGACTGCCGATCGCATGCATTGGCGCGGCATTGATCTCATGAAATTAACCCCAGAAAAGCGCCGCCAAGTCGTCAGTCAAGACATCGCCATGATCTATCAAGACCCAAGTGCGTGCCTTGACCCCACTGCCAAAATGCATGAACAGCTTGAAGAAAGCATTCCCAAAGAAACCTTAAAAGGCCACTTTTGGGCAAAACGTAAGTATAAAAAAGAACGCGTCAGAGCACTTTTGCATAAAGTTGGCATTCGCGATCACGAGCCTGTACTTGATGCCTACCCTCATGAGCTCTCAGAAGGGGTGTGCCAAAAAGTGATGATTGCCATGGCCATTGCGCGCTCCCCTAAGCTTTTAATTGCCGATGAGCCCACCACAGCCCTTGAAAACGTGACACGCGGCCAAGTATTTAGGTTACTTAAAAGTTTAAACCAGCTAAAAAACATGTCGGTTTTGATGATCAGTCACGAAATTGCTGAGCTTGCCGAGTGGACCAACACACTGCATGTGCTTTATTGCGGCCAAATGGTGGAATCTGGCCCCACTCAAAAACTTTTTGATGTGCCCTATCATCCTTACACCCAAGCACTGTTAAAAAGCTTACCCGAATATGGCGCAGGGCTTGAGCATAAAGCCCCCTTTTACGCCCTCAAAGGCACCATACCGCCATTACAGCACTTGCCCATAGGTTGCCGCCTTGGACCACGCTGCCCGCGGGCTCAAAAAGCGTGTGTGGCGACACCGAAAATGGCCAAAGTACATAGCCGCCGTTACGCCTGCCACTTCCCATTTATTGATAAGAGCTAACCATGCAGCCACTTTTAAAAGTTCAAGGGATTCACAAAGTGTACCGCACGCGGCGCGGCATGTTTGGTGCAAAATCGCTAACGGTATTAAATGACGTGTCTTTTTGTTTAGGGCTGGGTGAAACCCTTGCCATTATTGGCGAAACCGGCTCAGGTAAATCTACCTTAGCCAAGGTGCTTGCAGGTGCCGAGCATGCTGATCAAGGGCAAATTTTGCTAGATGGTAAGCTGGTTGAAAATGATGGTCAGAGACTACAAAGTTGCCGCGATATCCGAATGATTTTTCAAGAGCCTGCGCGCTCACTGAACCCTGGGATCACAGTAGCCAGTTGCCTTAACGAAGTGCTGCGTTTAAACACGGAATTAAACGCCACGCAAAGGGCTGAAAAAATCGATAAAACCTTACACATGGTTGGCCTATTAGCAGAGCACAAAGCCTATTACCCGCACATGTTCTCGGGTGGCCAATTACAGCGTGTAGCGCTTGCCAGAGCACTTATCTTAGATCCCCGTATTTTGGTGCTAGATGAAGCGCTTTCGTCCCTTGACCCTTCGGTACGTGCGCAAACTGTGAATCTATTGCTATCTTTACAAGAGCGTATCAATTTAAGTTATGTGTTGATCACCCAGCATTTAAGCCTAATTAAACACATGAGTGACACCACCTTAGTCATGGATAAAGGTGAAATCGTGGAGTCTGGCCGTACTGAGCTGCTATTTGACTCTCCGAGCCACAGGGTGACCAAACGGCTTATCGGCAAAAATTAAAGGGGCATATGCTCAAAGCCTATATTTATCAGTCCAAAGCGTTGGTGACGTTAAATAAAGAAGAATTTCGGTCATTAAGTGAAGTCGCCATAAATAATAATCGCGTGACTGGCATAACCGGTTTTTTATTTTTCTATCGTGGTCACTATGTGCAATACATAGAAGGCTCAAGTGATGCTCTCATAAAGCTCATAGATACCCTTAAACGTGACAGTCGTCACAAAATCATTTGCGAATTTCACCAAACCATTAACAACCGCTTATTCCCGAAATGGCAAATGGGCTTGTTGCGTTCTGATCATGTGCGTTTTGAACATATTTTAATGAAACAGTTTCGTGTGCTCACTATGGGTATGGGTGATGACACGCGTTGGCAAAATTTAGTGTGGAGTACAGTAGACTCGTTGGCACAATTTCAACGGGATACCAACGCGCAAAAAAGCCTTTTATATAGCCCCTTCCGCGAAGATAAATAGTTTTGCTCGTCTCGAGTAAAAAAATTCACTTTTTCATTTTAAGACAGTGACTTATAAGTACTTGTCCACGTTAATTAGGAACTTAAAATGAACACATCTAAGGTATTTGCACTCACTCTTGCCCTTTTCATTTCTGCAACTGTGATGGCAAATCAAAGTGATTTACCTAAACCTGAACAAAGCCTAGTGGCTGAGCTAAAAAGCCTGTGTGAAGGTTGGGCAGAAGAAGACGGCATTAAAGAAGAAGAGCTAGCAACCTACGTTTTAAACTGTGTGAACAGTGAATTAAGCGATATGGGCTACCAAACGCTTGAACGCATTGAGTCTAACTAATCGCTTTAAGCGGGTATTAAACACAAAAAAGGCAGCCAATTGGCTGCCTTTCTTTATGCGTATCTTATTCAGATACTGTCACTGGCACACGCGTTACTTCTGCACGGTCGCTCAGTGCTTCAACAAACGTTTGATAGTGCAAGTTCACAGTTTGTGACTCAATGCTCTGAACGATTTGTTCGTTTACTTCGTCAAGCTCAGGCGTATTTACCGCTTTTAAAGTAACCAGCGCAACATCGCCACTAGCAAGGGTTACAGAATCATGGGTGTTAGCTGTCGCTGGCATTTCAAACACCGCTTTTACAAGTTGCGCGTCATTGCCAAAGCCTTGGCGAGTAATGCTTTTAGCTTCCACAGTCAGGTTATTAGCAGCTGCTACCTCTGACAGTGGCTGCTCTGCAAGCTGTGCAAGTAATGCATCAGCGAGTTGCGTTGCTTGCTCTGTGGCTTTGCTATCAACTAGGCTAGCTTGAATTTCAGCTTTCACTTCATCCAATGGTTTCACTGCCGCAGGCTTGTGAGAAAGAACACGTACAACAATCACATGCTCATCGCCTAGCTCAACTAGCTCAGAGTTTACACCGTCTTCAAGTACTTCTGGTGAGAAGATAACAGTTTGTACTTGCGGCGTGTTTAACGGCGCTGGTAGCGCAGATTTTGCCACAAGACCTGTGGTTTGAACTGTTTGCTTAGCAGCAATGGCTGCTTCTTCTAGGCTATCTGAAATTTCAAAGGCCGTTTGTGCAAGCTCAGTTTGAAGTGCATAAAACTCATCAAGTTGCTGCTCTTTTTTAAGCTCAGAGACAATGGCGTCGCGGACTTCGCTAAGCGGCTTCACTTCACCGGCTTGCAGCTCAGTCAGTTTGATGATGTGTAGACCAAATTCTGTTTCTACCACCTCAGACACAGCACCTACTTCAGCTAGCGCAAAAGCGGCTTCTTCAAAAGCAGGATCCATCATGTCTTTTTCAATCCAATCAAGGTCACCGCCCATTTCCGCACTCACAACGTCATCTGATTCAGCTTCTGCAATGGCAGCAAAATCTTCACCTTGCTTTACGCGAGCAAGTAAGGCTTGCGCCTTTTCTTGAGCTTCAGCATCGTCGCCTTCAATAAGAATGTGAGACACGCGACGGCGCTCAACTTCTGTGTATTGTGCTTTACGGTCATCGTAGTATTGCTGGATGTCAGCGTCTGTCACGGCATCAGCAAGTTCAATCTTGTTAGCATCAAGCTCAACGTAAGCCACTTCAACTTGTTCCGCCGCCATAAACTGGTTTTGGTTCAAGGTGTAAAACTCAGCGATTTCTTCGTCAGTCACTGTGATGTCTGCTTTGAACGCATCTTTCGCAATCACTGCCATGTCGATATCACGGCTTTGCTGTAATAACGCAACGGTGCGTTTTACTTCGTTTTCAAGAGCAAAATCACTGGCTGCAATCGCTGAAACAAGCTGTGCACGTGTCATGTCTTGACGTAAGTAATCACGAAACGCATTTGGCTGGAAGTTCATTTGACGTAAACGCTGTAGGTACAGGTCATTGTTGAACTGACCACCTAACTGGAACGCAGGAAGCTTACGGATTTCTTCTTTTAGTGCTTCATCGCTTACACGTAGACCAAGCTCTTCAGCAAGCTGAGATTGCAGCTCTTGCTGAACTAAACGCTCAATCACAGATTGACGAACACGTGCCATGTAAGCTGGGTCCGCTGCGATTTGGGCAAAGTAATCACCAAATTGTTGTTCAAGGCGCGCACGCTCATTTTCATAAGCGCGGCTAAAGGTGATTTGGCCGATCTCTTGACCATTGACTGTGGCTACAGGTGGGTTAGCGGTTTGTCCTAAGTAACCCCCGATCCCTGCCAAGGCGAACGACAAAATTACCAATACCAAGATAATTTTGGCGGTTGGTCCCTGAGCGCCTTCTCTAATTTTCTCAAGCATTATTATTTCTCTTTTACTACAAACTGTATTTAAAACAGCAAGCTAGTTACGGTTGATGCATCAAGTTTGAATTTTCAGATACAGTTTTTTTATTATGCAAAAAGCGCATCTGTGATGCGCTTTTTAAAACAGACTGGGCTGTGAGTAATTCATCGGCAAAGCGTGGGCTTTGCCAATCAATTAGTTTACTGCGTCTTTAAGCGCTTTACCTGCTTTGAAAGAAGGAATATTCGCTGCAGCAATTTCAATCGTTTCGCCAGTTTGTGGGTTACGGCCTGTGCGAGCTGCACGCTCACGTACTGAGAAAGTACCGAAACCAACAAGTGCTACTGAGTCACCGTCTTTAAGTGCGCCGCTTACAGCGTCAATGAATGAATCTAGTGCACGGCCTGCAGCTGCTTTAGAAATGTCAGCACCTGCTGCGATTTGATCGATTAGTTGAGACTTATTCACAATATCATCCCCTTACATTGTTATTATAGTGCCCCTAAATGGCCTTTCGGACTTAGGGCTAAATGTCATAAAAAGCGCTGAGAAACCATTGCTTTTAATTCTATTAATTCGTCGTGAGCCTAGACCAGATAAGGGCTAGGCTCAAATCCAGTGCTTAACTTAACATACCTTTTCGATTTGAAAAGCCCTAAGCCGCACTTTTTTTAGCATTTTAGGCTTTTTTTTCCGTTTCAATACTAAATGACTCGACTGGGTTAGCCAAAGCCAGCTCCAGCACTTGGTCAATCCACTGTACAGGGTGAATCGCAAGCCCTTCACGCACGTTATCTGGAATTTCCTTCAAGTCACGTTCGTTGTCTTTTGGGATCACCACAGTTTTGATGCCACCTCGGTGAGCCGCTAAAAGCTTTTCTTTTAAGCCGCCAATGGGTAACACTTCACCACGTAACGTGATTTCACCTGTCATCGCCACATCTGAGCGCACTGGGTTGCCCGTAAGGCTAGAAACTAACGCCGTTACCATGGCAATACCCGCACTTGGGCCATCTTTCGGTGTTGCACCTTCTGGTACGTGCACGTGGATGTCGCGCTTTTCATAAAAATCGTCATTGATGCGCAGTTTATCAGTGCGATTACGCACCACTGTCATGGCCGCTTGAATCGACTCCTGCATCACATCGCCTAGAGAGCCTGTGTGAGTCAACTTGCCTTTACCTGGTACTGCAGCACATTCAATGGTCAGTAAATCGCCGCCCACTTCTGTCCAAGCAAGGCCGGTAACTTGACCAATACGGTCATCGCCTTCGGCTTTACCGTAGTCAAAGCGCTGCACACCTAGGTAATCTTCCAAGTTATCTTGGTTAATAACCACTTTATCGAGTGACTTATCCAACAAGATGTTTTTCACCGCTTTTCGGCATAATTTTGAAATTTCACGCTCTAGGTTACGCACACCCGCTTCACGGGTGTAGTAACGAATAATGCCAATGATGGCGCTTTCTTCGACGTCAATTTCACTTTCTTTTAAGCCGTTGCGCTTAATTTGCTTAGGCAATAAGTGCTTTTGCGAAATATTCAGCTTTTCGTCTTCGGTGTAACCAGATAAACGAATCACTTCCATACGGTCTAAAAGTGGCCCTGGGATGTTAAAGCTGTTTGATGTAGCAACAAACATCACATCCGAAAGGTCGTAATCCACTTCAAGGTAATGGTCGTTAAAGTGTGAATTTTGCTCAGGATCTAACACTTCTAATAAAGCTGAGGCTGGGTCGCCACGCATATCAGACGACATCTTGTCGATTTCATCTAATAAAAACAGCGGGTTTTTCACCCCAACTTTACTCATGTTTTGAATCAGCTTGCCTGGCATAGAGCCAATGTAAGTACGGCGGTGACCACGGATTTCCGCTTCATCACGCACGCCACCAAGCGCCATACGCACGTACTTGCGCCCTGTTGCTTTGGCAATGGACTGCCCTAAAGAGGTTTTACCAACCCCAGGTGGGCCTACTAAGCACAGGATTGGGCCTTTGAGCTTATTGGTTCTGTGTTGCACCGCAAGGTACTCAATGATGCGCTCTTTGACCTTTTCAAGACCATGATGATCCGCATCAAGGATTTGCTCAGCAAGGCTTAAGTCTTTTTTCACTTTAGAGCGTTTTTTCCAAGGCACATTGATCATGGTTTCAATGTACGAGCGCACTACAGTGGCTTCTGCCGACATTTGCGACATCATCTTAAGCTTATTCAGTTCCGCTTTTGCCTTTTCTTCTGCCTCTTTTGGCATGCTGGCTTCGCTGATTTTCTTGCTTAAGTTTTCAAATTCATCCGGCACATCATCCAGCTCTCCGAGCTCTTTTTGGATGGCCTTCATTTGCTCGTTGAGATAATACTCACGCTGGCTTTTTTCCATTTGTTTTTTAACGCGCGAACGGATTTTCTTCTCAACTTGCAATAAGTCGATTTCCCCTTCCATCAATGCCATTAAGTACTCTAAGCGCTCAGTCACATCTGGCGTTTCAAGTACTTTTTGTTTTTCTGGCACTTTTAAAGGCATGTGAGCAGCCATAGTGTCGGCAAGGCGCCCCGGCTCATCAATGCCAGAGACAGACGTTAAAACCTCAGGGGGGATTTTTTTATTCAGTTTTACGTAGCCTTCAAACTGATTGATGGCGCTGCGTAAAAAGATATCTTGTTCGTCTTGGTCGATGTCACTGGAGGCAATAAATTGCGCATTAGCAACAAAGTAATCATCGGTTTCAGTGAATTCTGTGATTTCAGCGCGCTGAGTACCTTCAACCAATACTTTCACTGTGCCATCTGGCAGTTTTAATAGCTGCAATACAGTCGCTATGGTACCCATACGGTAGATGTCATCCGTTGATGGGTCGTCGATGCCTGCGTCTTTTTGCGCAACCAAGAAAATTTGCTTGTCATTATCCATCGCAGCTTCAAGGCAGCGAATTGATTTCTCACGTCCTACGAAAAGCGGGATCACCATGTGTGGGTAAACTACGACGTCGCGCAGTGCTAATACTGGGATCTCAAGACTATCCGTTCTTTCAAGCGTCATAGGTGTCTCTTTAGTCTATCAATACGATTTAAATTTAGTGTTCTATATGGGGATAGCAATTAGAAAGTTCAACTTAGTGACAAAAAAGGAGCCAGAGGAAAACCTTGGCTCCTTAATTTGAGTGCGGTCTGAATTATTCAGAAGCCGCTTTTTCTGGGGTGGCGTTTTCGTAGATTAAAATGGGATCTGACTCACCGCCAACCACGGTTTCGTCAATCACTACCTTGGCCACATCCACCATGGAAGGCAGCTCATACATGGTATCGAGTAAAATCCCTTCTACGATAGAGCGCAAGCCCCGAGCTCCTGTTTTACGCTCCATGGCTTTATGAGCAATGGCTTTAAGCGCATCTTCACGGAACTCAAGCTCAACACCTTCCATTTTGAAAAGCGCGCCATATTGTTTGGTGAGGGCGTTTTTAGGCTCATCTAGAATTTGCACTAACGCAGCTTCATCCAGTTCAGTAAGGGTAGCTACTACTGGTAAACGACCAATGAATTCAGGGATTAAGCCGTATTTCACTAAATCTTCTGGCTCAACATCCTTAAAGGTTTCGCTTAAGCTGCGTGTGCCATCTGCCGCTTTGACCTCAGCACCAAAACCAATGCCAGTGTTTTTCGTGCTGCGCTGCTCAATGACCTTATCTAGGCCTGCAAACGCACCACCACAAATAAACAGGATCTTAGAGGTATCTACCTGCAAAAACTCTTGTTGTGGGTGCTTACGGCCGCCTTGTGGTGGCACCGATGCCACAGTACCTTCAATCAGTTTTAACAGCGCTTGCTGTACACCTTCACCAGACACATCACGGGTGATAGATGGATTATCTGATTTACGCGAAATCTTATCGATTTCATCAATGTAAACAATACCGCGCTGGGCTTTTTCAACGTCGTAGTCGCATTTTTGCAACAGTTTTTGAATGATGTTTTCAACGTCTTCACCCACATAACCGGCTTCGGTTAAGGTGGTGGCATCAGCCATAGTAAATGGCACATCCAGTAAGCGCGCCATTGTTTCAGCAAGTAAGGTTTTACCACTGCCCGTTGGGCCGATTAGCAGGATATTACTCTTACCAAGCTCTACTTGGCTGTTCACATCTTGGTTGCGCAAGCGCTTATAGTGGTTATACACAGCAACCGATAACACTTTTTTTGCATGC
>JBGTXC010000069.1:0-11664 GCA_041937835.1 Alteromonadaceae bacterium
TGGCCGTGCGGAGCAAAGAGGCACCCCTTTTCATTTTGCCTTTATTAATACCCATGCCAAACAAGATGCCATAGACTCTCAGCAAGAGCGCCATTTTACTATGCCGCAAGGTGGACCTGTTGTGGCATTTTTACAAGACAGTCATTTAACCCAGCCTGATACCATACCAGCGCAGGCCACTGTGATTGAAAAACCGCTCACACCGCGAACATTACACAGTGCAATGCTGTCTTTATGTAATTTACCGCTAAGTTATGATGTTGCTTTATCCCCACAATATGAGTCCTTATCAGGACTTCGCGTGTTAATTGCCGAGGACGACCCAATCACTCAACTGATTTTGTCTGAGTTATTGAATAAACAAGGCTGTGAAGTGACATTAATTAGTGATGGCGGCAAGTCCATCGAGATGGCACAAACCCGCCAGTTTGATTTACTGATTTTAGACATAGGCTTACCCAATGTGTCAGGGTTTGATATTGCTAAACAATTTCGCAATAGCGGCTTTAAAGGCCCTATTCTTGCCATCAGCGCAGGATACATTGAACATGACGTGATCCCCGTAGCCGGATTTGATGCCTTTATGCAAAAACCCATCATTGCCATGCACTTGATGGATACCTTAGAGCGGCTAATTCACTCGATGAATAAAGGCTTAGTAAACCAAGCATTTGATCAGCAAAAAATGCTGGCAAACTTTGCTAACAACCAAGAGTGGGTGAATAAAGTCACCAATGAATACACTCTGTGTTGCGATATGTGGTACCACAACTTATACAGCTACTTTAATAATGATGAGCAACAGGCTCTCAAAGCGTTACTGCACGCTATTAAAGGCGCCGCAAGCGCGCTCTATGCAAGGCCACTTATCAGTGCCATCGCTAAAATTGAACAACAAGCTGATATCCACCTTGAAGACATAAAAACCGTGACCCGCGCCATGCTTGAGTTAAAGGCCGCCATCCGCGCCCAACAAAGTAAAAGCATGAAAGTAAATTAAGCCCGCTTTAAGCGGGCTTATTAGTGCCCTTATATTCAATTTAGGGCAGCCACACTGTGTTATTGCGATGCCAAATACTTCTAGGTAAGATCCCTTCCTCTTGCAGATAGGCTCCATAAGGTAGTGGAATGAACAACACACCAGTTTTAGTGATCAACCTTTTACGCTCGCCAGAGCGGTTAGCTCATGTCCGGGCAGGGCTAGATGCTCAAGAGGTTGCTTTTGAGCGCCTTGATGCCATCGATGGTAAAACCTTAAGTGATGACACCATCAATACCTTCTATGACCAAGCTCAGAATACTCAAAAGCACCATAAAGTGTTAGCCAAAGGTGAAATTGCCTGTTACCTCTCTCATCGTAAGGCATGGCAACACATAGTTGATAACCAATTACCTTACGCATTAGTTTTAGAAGATGATGTAAACATCACAGGTGATGTGAGAAAAGCGCTTGATGCAATTAACACTTTGCCAGCGGAATGGGACCTAATTAAGTTAGCCGGTTATAAAGATTACACGCGTAAAACAATTGCTGCTGTTCCGGTACAGTCATTTGAGTTAGTGGTTCAAGCCAAAACGATGAGTGGGTGTGCGGCTCAAGTTATCTCTTTGCAAGGAGCAAAAAAGCTGCTTAAAAGCACCCAACGCTTTTATCGTCCAGTGGATGTTGATCTCCAATATTTTTGGGAGCATGACCTGTTTGTCTATTCGTTACTGCCTTATTGCTTTAGCCAAAATATGGACATGGAAAGTGATATCAACAGCTTGGGCAGAAATAAAACAACGAGTACGATCGTTAAATTGAAAAATTCTCTGACCCAATTTTGGCATAATCGCCGCCACACGAAAAAAGCCATTCACGCATTACATAATTTGGTGAAGTGAATTTAGTTTACTGCATTCATAACAAAAGCCCGCTTTAAGCGGGCTTTTTAGTAGCTAAGCACTAAAGCTTTAAATAGTTACTGTTCTTCCTCACTGTGCGGATGCGCGACGCCAGTCCAAGCTTTAAATAGCGCAGCTTGTGAAGCACTCGGTGCTTTAACGGCTTTAATTACTTTGTCCTTATCAAACGCTTTGCCTAAGGTTACAGTGGTTTGGGCTAAACCATCGCGGCGAAAATAATGCACTGTCACAGTTTCACCTGGTTCATAGGCACTTAAGGTATCTGCTAAATCTTTAGTGACTTTGCGACCATTAATGGCCACTAACGTATCTCCCGCTGTGAGCCCGGCTTGCCACGCAGCACCATCACGGCGCACATGGCGTAATTGCCACACATCACCTTGCTTTTGCGCGCTCACATCCAGTGATGCCGTAACTTTCGCATCTTCTGGGCGCTCAAAAATCAGGCCCACCTGAGCAAATAAATCATCAAAATCAAGTTTGGCAGGGCTATCCACATTGGCTTGCCACCATGATTCATAGTCACGCCCTGAGATGTTTTTCAAAATGGCTTTTACATCCGCCACGGTGAAGCCTTTTGGTAGTGCATGGCGCTTATACAGCTCACGGTGTACATCTTTGTAACTCACAGCGCCATTACTGTGGCGTAACAAGTCGATGTCTAACGCCAACGAAATGAGCGCGCCTTCTAAATAGATATTGGTGCTGAAGTTACGACCATGATCGCCACCTTGGTTAATCCATTTATCAAAACTGGTGTGGGCAGCAGATTGCACGTCACGACCTGGGGTTTTCAAGTGGCGATTCACAGTGCGCGTAAGCTGAGAGAAAAACTCTTTAGTGGTCATGATGTCAGCGCGAAGCAATAAATAATCTTCTAAGTAGCTGGTCGAGCCTTCGGCCAACCACAATAAGCGCGAGTAGTTTTCGTTCACATAGTCATAAGGCACTAAGCCTTGTGGGCGATATGCTTTAACATTCCAAGTATGCACAAACTCATGTGACGCCGTGCCAATAAAACCTAGGTAATCTTTGCGACTGGCAAACGTGTCGCGTTTACGTTGGATGATGGTGGAATTTAAATGCTCTGTCGCACCGCGCGCACCTGAGGTCGCGTGCACCATAAAAACGTAACGTTGATACGGGTAGTCATGCCAAATCGTCGTGCCGGTTTTAACTAACTTTTTTAAATCGGTGAGCATAGTCTCAACCGAATAGTTACCTTCTCCCCAGATAACCAACTCATACTCGCGGCCATCAACGGTGAAGGTGTGATGCTCGTTTATGCCCGTTTCGATGGGCGAGTCCACCAGCACATCATAATTGGCGGCTTGAAAACTGTGTGGCCCTGTATGATTGTCCATGCCACTGACTGAGCGCCACCCTTTTGGCACATCCAAACTGACTGTTACCGGCTCATGGCGGTGCGCTTCATTGAAAACAAAAAAGCCAGAAGCATCAATGAACGCATGGCTATCATCAATGTGGCGGGCACGTAGTCCTAACTCATTGGCATACACTTGATATGACACAGTCACTGCGTCTTCACTGCCTACCTCAATACGCCACGTGTTTTTATCCACTTTAAAGGCATTTAAAGGTGTGCCCTTGGCATTTTTTGCCGTAAAAAACCGCACCCCATTGGCCAAATTTAAAATTTCGTAACGCCCGGTACGCCAATCGGGTAATTGCACATCAAAAAATGGCCCTTGAATGTCATCAAATTGCGCAGTGACATCCCCTAAATGATGATGGCCGCCATCAATGGCTAATTGATACTGCACATCAGCAGATGCGACGGCTGTCACTAAGCCACTAGCAAGTGCGCCTGTGCGAATGAATTTTGAAAAAAACGCCATAACGATTCCTTGTGATTTTTGCCCGAGTGTACCATTTTGCTAGTGTGCCCTCAGCGAGTTTGAGACCAAGCACCTGATTTTTCGCTAAATATGCGTTTTTATTACAAAAATCCGAACAAATCTGCAAAAATAGACGGCTTCATATACACTAATAACTCTGCAGTTGATTGGGACTATGGCACTGGTGACCTCTGAAATTAGCGCGCTGAAAAAGAAACTGGCGCTGGCAATTGAAAATCGCAAAGCTGTTGAATCTGCCATGAAGGTCCAACAAAGTACCTTAGTGCAGCTGATTGCGCGTTTATCGCTAAGCTGTAAAGGACTTGATAAAGAGCTAGACAATCGCCTCGCAAAATTTCGTCAGCAGATGCAAAAAGGCACAGACTTTGAGGTACTTGCCCCTTTAATTGACGACATCATGCAATTGCTTAAGCAGCAAGAGCAGCAACAAAACGCTAACCTCACTAAGTTACATCAATCTGTACAACAAGCCGGTACTCGCTTACAAAAAACCAAAGGCTTGCCCGATGAATTACGCAGAAGCCTGCGGCACTTACTGAGCCAAGAGCTTGAGGACGTCCAAGCCACGCACGACTTTGTGCCTTTGCTGTCTAAGCTGATTGATATTTATCACAAAGTACTGCAAAAAAAGAACAGCCAAGGCGGTGATGCCACCCGCACTGAGTTTGCGCCTGAACTTGCGATTGAATTAGTCAATTTATCCGAGCAACTCGTGCTCTCGGGCGAACTGGGTGATGAGTTCACCCAGATAAAGACGCAAATCACTGCTAAATCAAGTATTAACGATTTACTTGATTCGTCGCTCACCATCATACGCTTGGTCACGACCCACTTAATTAACGAACGCCAATCAGCGCAGCAATTTTTAGTGACCTTAAACGACACTTTGTCGGTGCTGCATAAGTCACTGCTTGAATCCCTTGAGAAAAACACCCAGTTTGATGTTGAAATTGATGCGTTGAATAAAACCATCACCGGCAAGATTGACCAACTCGGGGAAGAAACCCAAGCAGCGACCTCCATTGATGCATTGAAATCGTTAATTTCGCAAAAGCTGACCTCTTTAACACAAGACATCAGTAAAAAAGAAAAAATCGAATTGGCGCAAAGAGAATATTTATCGGCGCAATACCAAACCATGCAGTCCAGAGTGGATAAGCTCGAAGGTGAAGTGACTCACTACCGAGAGCAACTGGCTGAGCAAAGCTTTAAAAGCATGCAGGACTCGCTCACTAAATTACCTAATCGTACCGCATTTGATGAGCGCTTTAATCTTGAGTTTAACAACTTCAAACGCAACCAGAACCCCATTTGTTTGGTGGTGCTGGACGTTGACCACTTTAAACGCATTAACGACACCTACGGCCACTCAGCAGGGGATAAAACCTTACAAGTGCTTGCCAGTGCTTTGAAAAAGCACATCCGCGTGACTGACTTTATTGCCCGCTTTGGGGGTGAAGAGTTTATTTTGCTTATGCCGAACGCGGATATTAGCCAAGTGGCGGCGCCGCTTGAGAAAATCCGCCGCGCCATAAAAGCCATCCCGTTTATGTTTAAAAACACAAAAGTCCAGATCACCATTTCTATGGGGGTGGCACAATTTAAACAAGATGATGATAAACAAGCACTTTTTGACCGTGCCGATGAAGCCCTGTATAAAGCTAAAAGAGAGGGTCGCGACCGCATTGAATACACTTAAGGCAGCCACTGCCAAGGAGGCGCTATGAATGTTCAGCTCAGTCCTATAAGCACACTCAATTTATTATCCCAACTTGAAGTGGATTTATTGCAACAATCCACCACCAGTGCCCGCTACCAATTGTTTCGCAATTGCGCTTTAGCGGTACTCAATGTTGGGAGTCACACAGACTCCAGCTCAGAGATTTACGATAAGTACCGTGACTTTAAAATTCACTTAGTGCGCCGCGAACGGGGCATTAAAATTGAATTGGAAAATGCGCCTAGCACCGCCTTTGTGGACGGTAAAATCATTCGCGGTATTCACGAGCACTTATTTGCGGTTATCAGAGACATCTTATTTCTAGCTAATAAATACGAGCAAGCACCGCCAACGGATAGCAAGCAATTCACTCACATGGTGTTTGACATGCTACGCAATGCAGACGCCCTACCGGTAAACACAGATCCGAACATGATCGTATGTTGGGGTGGCCACTCCATCAACGAAGAAGAGTACCAGTACACCAAAGAAGTCGGCTATGAACTTGGCCTCAGAGGCCTTAATATTTGTACCGGCTGTGGCCCAGGTGCCATGAAAGGCCCTATGAAAGGCGCCACCATAGGCCATGCGAAACAACGTATCCATGACAATCGCTATTTAGGACTGACAGAGCCCAGCATCATTGCCGCAGAGCCGCCCAACCCCATAGTCAATGAGCTGGTGATCTTGCCTGACATTGAAAAACGCCTTGAAGCCTTTGTGCGCACAGCCCATGGCATTATTATCTTCCCAGGGGGCGCGGGCACAGCAGAAGAGTTACTTTATTTACTTGGCATTTTGTTACACCCAAATAATGAAAAGCAGGTGTTACCTGTGATTTTAACGGGCCCTGCGTCAAGCCATGCCTACTTTGATGCCATCGCCGAATTTGTCAAAAGCACCTTAGGAGACGCCGCGTTAAAGCGGTTACACATCATCATTGATGACCCAAAAGCGGTAGCGAAAAAACTCAAAGGCTGCATGGCAGATGTGCGCGAATACCGAAAAGCCCAAGGCGATGCCTACCACTTCAATTGGACTTTGCACATCGAAGAAGACTTTCAAAAGCCTTTTGCCCCAACCCATGAAAATATGGCAAGCCTCGACCTTGCCACGGGTTTAGCGCCGGCACAATTAGCGGCAAACTTACGCCGAGCGTTTTCTGGCGTGGTTGCGGGTAATGTCAAAGACGAAGGCATACAAGCCATCAAGCAGCATGGTCCATACACCTTACGCGGTGAGCCAAGTTTAATGAAAAAAATGGATGTGCTGCTTGGCGATTTTGTCGCTCAAGGGCGCATGAAACTGCCTGGCAGCCATTACGAACCTTGTTATAAAATAGAGCATTAATGTCACACACTCCCTCGTTTTTAGTGATTGACGCGCTTAACCTCATCCGCAGAATTTACGCTGTGGATGAGTTAAAATCAGCGCCCGAGCACGCAGTTGAAAACGCCATTAACCGATGCGCTTTGGCACTCAAAAAGCTTTTAAGGCGCCTTAAGCCCACCCATGCTGTGGTGGTGTTTGATGGTGAGCAAAGTTGGCGCTACCACTTTTATGCTGATTACAAAGCGTCCCGCAAACCTATGCCAACCGTGCTAAAAAACGCGCTTCCTCGGTTTGTTGCCGCCTTTAAAGACCTAGGTGTGAGCAGTTACTTACCGGATAATGATGAAGCGGATGACGTTATTGCCACTTTTGTTGCAGGTGCGACAAAGCATGGGATCAGCAGCACGTTAGTGTCAACGGATAAGGGCTTTTTGACTTTGCTTGAGAGCGAACTGCAAATTTATGACTACTTTAAAGGCAGCTATATTGATGCACGCTTTGTGCATGACAAGTTTCAAGTCGCTCCAAGCCAATTGGTGGATTATCTAGCACTGGTTGGGGATAAAACCAATGACATCCCGGGCGTAAAAGGCATAGGAAAAAAAACCGCCATCAAGTTACTCAACCAGTATGGCTCTGTACGACATGCCGTGAATAGTCTGGCTAATCAGGATACGGATACACAAGACGACGTGCTAAGCGCTGCTGAGCAAAAGAAACTCACCGCAGGATTGGCGGATTACAGCCGCGCAAAACAATTAATCACCTTACGCCAAGATTTAGATTTAGGGATTTCCTTAAAAGCTCTGCGACTTAGCGCAGAATAACGGGAGTTAGTCTCAGGCAAGGCTTTTTTACTTTGCCATTTCGGTATACTCTGGAGCGGTTAAGAAAAAATAAGTAAGTGTATGGGTCGTTTTATTCATTATTTAATCCACAACAAAGTGTTGCGATACATTGTCCTTGGCTTGGGCGTATACGCAATTGTGGCCTTGTTAGTAATGAAATATTACAAAGATGATCCCGGTGCGATGATCTGGCAAGACCGCGAGGCCTATAACAAACGTTACATTGCCAAATTAAGCCCACAGCAACACATAGTGCTTGCCGACGTGTTCCAAACTTTAGGCACACCCGATCTCACCTTTGTGCGCAAGCTCAATGGCGACACCTATCAAATCGTGTATTACCGCACGCAACACGTAAAATCGGATGGTATTACCACCCGAGATGAATGTACTGGTTTATTATTTAAAAATGGCAAACTGGTTGCATGGGGACCCAGTGCCCAGCAATCTTACGACTTAGACATTCGATGAGCCCAAGTAGCGCCAGTACTCAAACCTTATTACAAGCCATTCGGCAATGTTTGCGTTTGTACTATCACGCAGACAAATGGGACAAAATTTACCCATTAGCCCACAAAGTGATTGAGCTTTTTGTTAAAAAGGCCAACGAGGATGTGCGCTTTGCCCATTGCCAAATAAGTTTAAATTGCCAAGCGCATAGTTTTGCCAGTCGTTTGGCGCTAAAACATTTGGTGTTATGTTGGATGTGGTGTGAAAAGCAGAATTACAGTACGCGCCACACTTTAGACGTACTACTGGCAACGCTTTTCAGCCATTTAGCGGTTTACACTCAAACCAACCTTAAAGCTCAAAAAAAGCCTTTAGATGCCCAAGCAAAACGCCAATGGCAAGGTCGCTTTAAAGCGGCGCTCACGGTACTGGCTAGAGCAAAAGCCCCAAGACGCCCTTACTTACTTTTACTTAAAGAATTAAATACTGCGCACGCCACAAAGCCTTCAGACTACTCCCTTGCGGTGGCTGCCATTAAAGCCAGCTTTAAAGTGGCATGGCCCCTTGCTTTAACCCCATCAAAAATGGGCACCATGGCCGCCCTCGGGCATGCTTATTTACTCAGTAACTCGTTGGAGCGTTCTGTTTTGACGCAATTAAGCCAATGTTTTGCACAACCTATAACAGGCACGCAGTTGGTTAAAAATGGCCAAGCAATTGGTTATTACGTGGGGCATTTAAAAAGTCACCCTGGGCGAGCTTTAGTTCTTCTCACAGGCAGTAAGCACACAACATTTGATACTGTGCGTCTTATGCATGTGCCAGACTCACCGCCTGTGCCGGTAACAGACATTGATGACAGCGTTTTGGCACTGTGCGATGAGGCGCACCATCCCGAGCAAACCCGAACGCCCGCATGCTTTACTGAGCCAAAGCTTAAAGCGCATTTTGCTACACTCAATCAAAAAGCGTTCGTCGAGCTGCCAGAGCTTCTTGATGTGTGCGATGACATCCCACACATAGGTGCGTATGCGCTTAAGTATGCAAGCACACTGTGCCGCGAGCCCATTCCCATTACCAAGCCCGAGCATGCGCTCAAATACATTGGGGTGGCACGCGCTGAGTATTTAGTTAAAAGTGCCTTATTACAGCAACTTATCGCGCAAAAGCTAGGATACCAAGCCCTCCCATGGCAGGGGTTAATTGAGTTTATTTCAAAAGCGAAAGACGCGTTTTCACAGACGCTCTCAGCTTTTGAGTGTGAAAAGCTAGGCTATTTTGCATTACTAGGGCTGTACACAGCGCTTCATGCTAAACCCAGTGCGTCTCATCCACTAGTGGCGCTCCTTGCTGATAAACTTGAAAGTGCCCCACTGTTTGAGCAGGTAAACGCTGAGCTACCGCTTAGCCGTGAAGCTAAGCAAATCTTGACTGGTATTTTTTCACCCAGCCAAGGTGTGAGCTTGGCGCTCTCAGTCAGGTTGCTGTATGGGCTTGCCTGCCATGTATTTGCCCTGCCCATCAGTGAAGCAAGCCGGCAAAACATGTATAAGATTAGTCACAGTGCCCAGATAGATTTTGCGACACTCTGCCAAAGCCAAGTAGTGCTTCACTACGCTCCTCAGTGCGCCATCTTGCGTTAAAATCCCGAAAACCTCGCCAAAATGGGCTATATAATAAGCAAATGGTTGGCTTTCATTCGCCTTTGCTGGAAACCGGTGTCATATCTTGCTATAAAGTGCGATTGAATATTCATACCATATTTCATGATGCCCATTCAGGGGTCATTCCCAGACTTAGAGTGAAGGAAAAAAGTAAATGGCGAAGCAAACCATTACTGTAATTAAAGGCGACGGTATCGGTCCGAGCATTATCGATTCTGCCCTTGAGATTCTTAAAGCCGCAGGCTGCGATTTCGACTACGAGTTTGTTGATGCAGGTCTTGCTGCGTTAGAAAAAACGGGTGAGCTTTTACCACAAGATACCCTGGATGCGATCGCACGCAACAAAATCACCCTTAAAGGTCCATTGACGACACCAGTAGGCGAAGGCTTTACTTCTATTAACGTAACGCTACGTAAGAAGTTCAACCTTTACGCAAACGTACGTCCAGTAAAATCATTCGCAGGCACGAAAGCGCGTTACGATGACATCGACATCATCACAATCCGTGAAAACACGCAGGGCATGTACTCTGGTCTTGGCCAAGTCGTGTCTGAAGACGGCAACGAAGCAGAAGCTATGTCTAAGATCACCCGCGAAGGTGCTGAAAAGATCGTTACTTTTGCCTATGAGCTTGCACGTCGTGAAGGCCGTAAAAAGGTAACCGCTGTTCACAAAGCAAACATCTTAAAATCAACTTCAGGCCTATTTTTGAAAGTAGCTCGTGAAGTAGGTGAGCGTTACCCTGACATCGAGTCTGCTGAGATGATCGTTGATGCAACGTGCATGAAGCTAGTTATGACGCCTGAAGAGTTTGACGTGATTGTAACGACTAACCTATTTGGCGACATCCTATCTGATCTGTGTGCAGGTCTTGTAGGTGGCCTAGGTATGGCACCTGGCGCTAACATCGGTAAAGATGCAGCTATCTTTGAAGCGGTTCACGGCTCTGCACCAGACATCGCTGGTAAAAACCTAGCTAACCCGACGTCTGTGATCCTAGCGTCAATCCAAATGCTTGAGCACTTAGGCATGGCAGACCAAGCGGCTAACATCCGTAACGCCGTTGCTGACGTGATTGCAACTGGTGACCGTACAACTCGCGACTTAGGTGGCAGTCACGGTACTACTGATTTCACTCAAGCTGTGATTGAGCGTTTAAGCTAATCTCACTTTGTGTGATAAAAAAGCCTCGCGATTGCGAGGCTTTTTTTGTTTTAGCTACTGTTAAACACGGTTTCGGCGCCAAGTAGCAAGGCCCACAAGGCTCAGTAACCACCAGAGGCTACCTCCGCCTGAATCCCCTCCTGAGTCACCATTGTTAACAGGTGGCGGTGTTGCAGTGACGGTGACAGTGCGCACAGTTGAGGCACTTTCATCGTCACCATCAATCACGGTAAGACGCACATTGAACGCCCCCGCTGCCGAGAAGGTTTTACTCGGATTGGCTTGGCTACTTGTGGTGCCATCGCCAAAGTCCCAGCTATACGTGTAATTACCATCACCACCTGACACGTTACTGGTGAAGCTTGCTGTTAAGCCTGAGTTATTGGCAACGCTATAACCCACTGTCAAAGGCACAGCAATATTAAAGCTCTGTTCAAACTGGCCAGATTTATTGTCTGCATCCGTGACAGTGACACTGACTGTGTAATTGCCCGACAAGGCATAGGTGTGGCTTGGAGAAGATTCTGTTGAAGTGTTGCCATCACCAAAATCCCATACATAGCTGTAAGGCGCTGTGCCGCCAGACACATCTGCAGAGAAGGTGCGCGTTGCTCCCTGCCCTGTCGCGGTAATTGTGGCCGCACTTGGGCCATCACTCACTGACACACTGAAGTCATAACTATCCGCGACAAACAAACCA
>JBGTXC010000006.1:0-30746 GCA_041937835.1 Alteromonadaceae bacterium
CGCCCGGCAATAGAGGCGTGTTTTCATTCGCCACATAATCAGCAAAACCTAGTTGATAAAACGGAGATAAAGGGTGCGCACTTTGCCCACCTGGCACAGTTAAAATAGCCGTATCTTCATGCCCGGGTTGTACAAATAAGCGTTGTGAGGCGCCAAATTCAGGGCGCTGTACCGCTGGCATAAAGCTGTCACCAAACCCTGGTGCCGTTGGCATATTTAAATACTGACCTAGCACCGGAATTTGCGCTGAGAAAGGATGCTTTATGGCAAGGGCGTTGGTTTTACCCCACGTTAAGTCCGTTAATGCGCCTGTGTCACTGTGCTTATTGAGCAGACGCTCTTTTGTTGTTTGGTAGCTTTTAATGAATAAGTCAGGGTAAGACACATAGCGCCCTTCAATCCATGAATCCGGAAACTGATTGAAGATCATCCATGCCGCGGGCTCTAAGTCATTGGCAACAGTCCAAATATTGGTGCCCGAGCCGCGCAAGGTATCAGCCAGAGGAGCAAAGAGGTTTTTTAATACCTCATAACGGAAATGACGCACTAAGGTATAACCCACAGAATCAGGACAAGCACAGCCTTGCCATGCCTCAAGGTGAGCTAAGTCATCACTGAACTCATTGGCCTGCGTGTTTAAAGCAGTCACAAGCAAGGTATGCCACTGGTTTAAAAAGTCAGCTTGGTTATCCAATTGGATGGCGTAAAAATCGGCCTCTGTGAAGGTGTTTTTAGCCTCTAAGCCTTTTTGAATTTGCACCCCGCGGGCACCTAACGCATAGCCACCATCGCCATAATGAGCGATATCTTGGCTGCTGATGGTGCGCGCATTGGCACTCATTAAACGCCCTGTTTCAGGGTTTATTAACTGTGCGCCTTGCTCTGCGGCAATAGCAAAATCAGGATTGTATTGGCTTTCACTGATGGCGACATTGGCAGGCGTAGGCGCTTTAGGGATGGCCCCAGTGAGCTGCCATGCGGCGTTACCCTGACTATCGACCACCAGCATGTTTTGCACAGGAATACCTACTTGTTGTGTCGCTAACAGAGCATCTTGTACGCTTTGAGTTTGTTCAATGTCTGCCAGCTTTAAGTTCACAGCGTAATCTTGATGTGCCGTCCACGCTAACGCGTAGCGGTTTTCCTTTAACGTTTTAACCGGGCCATAGCGGCTGCTTTCAACGGCAAAGGTCACAGCATCTTGGCCTTTTACTTTAATGGTTTCGAAATCGGTTTGGGTCTCAGTGGTGTCATCTAGTTGCACCCAGTTAGCGGTATCTATGTAGGCGTTGGTAAATCCCCAAGCTATGTGCCCATTGGCGCCAACCACAACGGTAGGTGCACCTGGCAGCGTCACCCCAGTTACTTGATGCTGAGTATCGTCATGCTGGTAATTTAGCTGAGCGCGATACCAGATCACTGGCACATTAATGCCTAGGTGCATGTCATCTGCCAGCATGGCGTGACCGGTTTCGGTCAAATCACCAGTGACTGCCCAGTTATTACTACCCTTTACATAACGCTCATCCAGTACAGGGAATAAACTCAATGAGTCTCCACTCATGTTGTGAGTGTTATAGGCCAGTGGCAGGGTGTTTTGCTCACTTGGTAAATCAACTAGAGGGCCTTGATACAAGGGCAATGTAGAGCCATCAATGGCTGCTTGATAAGGGCTTTGTTGGAATAAAAACGCCAGCATGTCTTCACCAAAGGCATCTTTGATGCGGGTGCGCGCCAAATCACGTTGAAGGGTTTTCATTTGTAAGTCCAAATACATTGAGTAAATGACTAACAAGCTATCGGCGCTTGCCCAAGGCCTGCGCTCCGTGCCAGTGAGCAAATATTCAAAGGATGAGTAAGGGGCTACTTTTAGGGCATCATTCACGCCGCGGCTATATCGTGCCAACAGCAGTTTATCTTGCGCCGGTAATTGCTCAACGATGGCGTTGGCGCGTTTACGAAATTGATGAAAGCGCATACGCTTATCAAGACCAAGGGCTGCAGGGCCAAATAATTCGCTGAGCTCACCGGCGGCATTACGGCGTAATAAATCCATTTGGAAAAAGCGGTCTTGGCCATGAGCAAAACCCAGTGCATAGGCGGCATCAATGCGGTTTTCAGCATGTATGATGGCTTGGCCGCGCTCATCACGCGCAAGGGTAACATCGGCTTTTAAGCCACTGACTTCTGCACTGCCAGATAAACTTGGTAAGCTCAACGTCAGCACACCATACAGGGTGGCGGTGCCTAATAACGCCAAAACAATTAGCCCTAAAACACTGTATTTTATTATTTTAATCATGATTTTAGCCCTTTAAATCCAGCTACTATAGTAGCCAGTTTTAATACTAACACCAGCCCCAATTCCGTGAATTTATTGTGTTAAAAACGCAATAAAAAGTGCTTTTTTAGCCGGTATCTTCGATAATGCGCAGCATATCTCTGAACCTAGGTTCAACTCATCCACAGTGACGGACACATTATGACTGAAAAAACCTTTATCAAAGGCAAAGACCGTGACCTCGAGTCATCCATTAGCTCAATGCAAGCTAAGCTCAAAGCCATAAACATCAATGTTGAAGAAGCGTCTTGGTTAAACCCAGTTGCAAACTGCTACTCAGTGCATATTCGCGATGTTGACTGTGGAGTGATGTTCACAAACGGTAAAGGTGCCACAGATAAAGCCTGTCTTGCCTCAGCATTGGGCGAGTACTTTGAACGTTTAAGCTGTAACTACTTTTTTGCCGACTTTTACCTAGGCGAAGATTTCGCAAACGGCGATTTTGTTCATTACCCAAATGAAAAGTGGTTTACTTCAACCGATGGCAGCATCCCACAAGGCTTAATGGATGAGCGTTTATGGCAACACTTTGATCCAAACCAAGAGCTGACCATAGATCACTTATATGACTTTAACTCTGGTAACTCTGAGCGCGGAGTGTGCGCTTTGCCTTACACGCGTGAGCGCGACGGTGTAGACGTATACATCCCAGTCAACGTTATTGGTAACGTGTTTGTATCAAATGGTATGAGCGCAGGTAACACCAAATACGAAGCACGCGTACAGGGCTTATCGGAAGTATTTGAGCGTGCGATTAAAAACCGCATCATCGCCGAAGGTATTTGCCTTCCTGAAATCCCGAAAGCGGTTGTTAATCAGTACCCGAAAATTGCCGCAGCCTGTGAAGAGCTGGAATCTCATGGCTTTAAACTAAAAATTGCGGATGCCTCACTAGGTGGCAAGTACCCAGTAATGAGCGTGACACTGATTCACCCTGAAGACGGTGCTGTGTTTGCCTCATTTGGTGCTCACCCAAGCTTTGAAGTGGCGTTAGAGCGTACTGTGACCGAGTTATTGCAAGGTCGTCGTTTAGACCAGCTAGACGTATTCCAAGCTGCCACCTTTGATAACGACGAAGTGGCTTCAGCTGAAAACATTGAGCTGCACTTTATTGATTCAAGCGGCTTAATTTCTTACGACTTTTTTAAAAACGAAGCAGATTACGACTTCGTACATTGGGACTTTAGCGGCAGCACCGAGCAAGAATACAGCTTCTTAACAAACTTAATCCACGACATGGGTTATGACATCTACACCATGGATTACACCCATTTAAATGTGTATGCCTGCCGTATTTTAGTGCCTGGCATGTCAGACATTTACCCAGTAGACGAATTAATCTGGCGTAACAACAACGAAGGTAACAAGTTCCGCGAGCGTATCTTAACGTTAGATACTCTAGACGAAGATGGACTTGTTGCCCTTTACGAAGACCTTGAAGAAGGTGGTTACAGCGACTTCCAACGTGTCGCTGAGTTTATTGGTATTGCAGCAGATGCTGGCACTCGCTGGAATACACTGCGTATCGGTGAGCTAAAAGCCATGTTAAGCCTTGCGCTTGAAAGCGAAGAGTCGCTTGATTGGGTTGAGTGGACACTTCACCTAGATCAACTATCAAATGCTGAAATTCGCCAATACCGCGCCCTTAAAGCCGTGCTGGAAATCAAATTTGATGAAGAGCGCAGCTACGAAATGTACCAAGACGGTCTCAGCATGATGTATGGCAAAGAGCAGGTAGAGCACGCCATTGCGCTAGCGGAAGGTCAGGCACGTTTTGCTGATTTACACTTCCCAGGTTTAAGCCTTGAAGGCTTTAACAAGCATAAAGCCTTATTAGATGGTTACCAAAAGCTGCATGACGCAAAAGTTGCGCGTTGGGCAGAGCCTGTTACTGGCTAGTAAGTATGCATAAACCCAATACGGTTATTCTGGATTGGGGTTAATCATAAAGGGGGCAATTTGCCCCTTTTTCATACCTAAACGTATGACCAGTTGCGATTATTTAGTAAGATTTAAGCAACCGATTGAAATAGGAATTCTTATGAGCCTCCACGCTGACATCATCGCTGAGATGAAAGTACAACCTAATATTGACCCTCAAGCTGAAATTGCCCGCCGTGTGCAGTTTATTAAACATATGTTGATCACATCGCGTAGCCGTAGCTTAGTGTTAGGGATCAGTGGCGGTGTGGATTCATCTACCTGTGGTCGTTTATGCCAACTTGCGGTGGACGAGCTTAATCAATCGCAAACAGAGATTAGCTATCAATTTATTGCGATGCGCCTACCCTATGGCGTGCAAGCGGATGAAGCGGAAGCGCAAATTGCATTAGATTTTATAAAACCAAGCCAACGCCTTACGGTGAATATTAAAGATGGCGCCGACGGCCTACATCAGCAAGCATTAGTGGCTATGGCCGAAGCTGGGTTAACCCTGCCTGAGCTTGAAAAGGTAGACTTTGTCAAAGGCAATGTTAAAGCGCGTCAGCGTATGGTGGCGCAATATGAAATTGCCGGGTTAACTGGTGGCCTGGTAGTAGGCACAGATCACAGCGCAGAGAACATCACTGGCTTTTACACTAAGTTTGGTGATGGCGCCTGTGACTTAGCGCCGCTGTTTGGTTTATCAAAGCGCCAAGTTCGTGCATTAGCCGCCGCCCTTGGTGCGCCTGATGTGTTAGTGAGTAAAACCCCGACTGCCGATTTAGAGTGTGATCGCCCAGGGCTTGCCGATGAAGATGCGCTTGGTCTTAGCTATGACCAAATCGACGACTTCTTAGAAGGTAAGGCGGTAAGTGCGGACATTGCCGATAAACTCATTCAGATTTATCAGCGCACACAACACAAACGCCAGCCGATCCCGACCATTTACGACATCTAAACCAATACTTTTATACTACCAAAGTAGAATAAAAACATAAGCTAGTCTGATATCAGGCTGGCTTTTTTTGTCATAAATTTACCTTGTCGCAACAAATTGCTAATAAAAACAAAGATAAAGGTGAATCATGGTGACACTCAATGACATGCTCGCACTGCAACATGCACAAGCAGCAGGACGCATTGAGCCTAACGAAGCAGACTACCGCTGGGCTGAAAACAACATTGCCGCGTTTGAATCAGAGCAAACGCAATTTGGCACCTTGACCTCACATGAAGACACCCTTGAAGAACGCCACTTAGCTCGGTTCGCTTAATTCACCCACCTTTTTATTGCCATTTCCTGAACAAAACGCGCTTTTAGGGGTTTTCCCTGAGTTTATTTTGTGAGCACTCGGCGTAAGCTCACAAAAAAGTATGATAAAAGCGCGACCATGAACGAATTATTAGATAAAGACTTGCTCCACTTTACTGCTTGCCTCCATGCTGCCGAAGAAGGCAAAGACGCCCCCACTCAAGCTGACTTTCAATGGGCCGAATCGCAAATCCGCTGTGCTGAGTGCCGTAACTGGTTTCAAATATGGGTTTCCCCAAATGATGAGGTGATCTAGCTTGGTAAGCTAAACGTAAGCTCTGCAACAATCCTAAAAATTGGTTTATAGTTAATATAAATCATTGAATTTTATAGAGCTATGTCATTACCTATCTTGATCACAGGCGCCGCTCAACGTATTGGCTTAGCCATAGTTGAAGACCTAGTTGCGCAAGGGCAACCTGTGATACTCACATACCGCACGCGCCACCCCATTGTGGACACCCTAATCGCAAAAGGGGTTACATGCCTGTATGCGGATTTTTCCAGTGATGAAGCAACACACACCTTTATTGCTGATCTTAAAAGCCACTTAAGCCAAAACGGCATTAAAGGGCTAAGAGCCGTTATCCACAATGCCTCAAGCTGGGACTGTGAAGCCAATAACCCAGACTACAGTGCGCTCTTTGACGACATGATGCGTATTCATGCCAAGGTGCCATATCTACTAAACCTTGCGCTGATTGACTTACTCAGTCAAAGCGAGCAAGCCGACATCATTCATATGACGGATTACATAGTTGAAACCGGCAGCCCAAAACACTTAGCGTATGCTGCCAGTAAGGCTGCGCTAGAAAACCTAATGAAAAGCTTTGCCGCCAAGCTCGCCCCTAAGATTAAAGTCAACGCCATTGCTCCGGCGCTTATCATCTTTAACCAAGGTGATAGTGAAGAGTACAAGGCTAAAACCCTTAAAAAGTCTTTAATGGGCATTGAACCTGGCTGCAGCGCAATCACCCAAGCCGTTAATTTGCTGCTTGAGAGTAACTACATTACCGGGCGCACACTGCCAGTAGACGGCGGTCGCCATTTAAAATAAGAGATCATTATGCACGACGAATTAAAGCAAAGTTATCATCAAATTATTGAAAGTGTGGGCGAAGATCCAAAACGTGAAGGTTTATTAGACACCCCTAAGCGCGCTGCAAAAGCCATGGAATATCTGACCAAAGGCTATCGTCAAACCTTGGATGAGATCACCAATAACGCAGTGTTTACCTCAGACGCAGATGACATGGTGTTAATCCAAGACATTGAGCTTTACTCCATGTGCGAACACCATTTATTGCCATTTGTTGGCCGCTGCCACATTGCGTACATCCCAGATGGAAAAGTGCTTGGTCTTTCTAAGTTTGCCCGCATTGTGGATATGTTTGCCCGCCGCTTTCAGATTCAAGAACAGCTCACTCATCAAATCGCCAAAGCTGTTGAAGAAGTCACAGGTGCCAAAGGCGTAGGCGTGATTGTGGAAGCCAAACACATGTGCATGATGATGCGCGGTGTGGAAAAGCAAAATTCTCAAATGCGTACGTCTGTGATGCTAGGCAGCTTTAGGGAAGACCCTAAAACCCGTAATGAGTTTTTACAGTTAGTGAAGCAATAGCCTATGCAAAACGCCATTATTAATATTAAAAACCTGCGTTTGCGTACTTTTATTGGTTTTAACCCAGAAGAGCGTGAAAAAAAGCAGGATGTGGTCGTTAATGTGGAAATTCACTATCCGGCAGATTACGCCTGCTCCACAGATAACGTTGATAAAGCACTGAATTACAAAGTGATCACTAAAGCGATTATCAAGCTAGTTGAGCAAGGGCAGTTTTTATTGCTAGAAAAACTGGTGGCTGACATCTTGGCCGTATGCCACCAGCATAGCTCAGTGACGCATGCCAAAGTGTCGGTAGATAAGCCCCACGCTTTGCGCTTTGCAGATTCGGTGTCGCTGACTTTAGCTTGGTCTAAACCCAGCGCTTAAAGGGCAGAGATCACCCCTAACGTCGCTAACATGACAACCGCATACCGGGCCGCTTTACCAAGAAATACAATCGGTAGAAAGACCCAAAAGCGGATTTTAAAGGCACCCGCCACTACAGTGAGCGGGTCGCCTACAATCGGAACCCACGCAAAAAACAAACTGTAAATGCCAAATTTGTCATACAGCTTTTGTGCTTTTTTAATTTCCTTGTCACCCACAGGAAACCATTTTTTATCTTGGTAGCTCATCATTTTTAAGCCCAACCACCAGTTGATACAAGCACCTAAAGTATTGCCCGCAGTCGCGCTCACAAACAATAAACCTAAGTGATACTCTTGGGTGATCAAAGTCGCTAATAACGCCTCAGACGTGCTAGGTAAAATGGTGGCTGCCACTAATGCAGTAAAAAAGAGGGTAATATAGACCATGTGATTGTCACAGAGGCTGATTTGCAGGTATAAAAGCATGTAATGGATTTAACTTGCAAGACACAGGACCAAAAATGATAAAACACTCCCTTGCGGCACTCAGCGTACTACTATTGAGCGCCTGCGGCGCAACCCAAAGTGCAGTTGATGCACACGGTCATCAGGACGCCACCACCTATAAAGACAACCCAAAGTACGAAACCTACCTAAGCGCTGGGCAAAACTTTGCGCTAGATGGCTTGGTGGATATCACAGGTAAGCCTGTATTGATGGCAAGTGACAAACGTAAGCTGTTAATCTTTTTTGCTACTTGGTGCCATGACTCGCAGCGCACTACTAAGCAAATCTTAGCGTCAACGCTGGTGCAGGATGACACAGTGCAGATCATCGGGATTGGCCGTGAAGAAAACCAAGCAAGCCTAGCAAAGTTTGCTAAAGACTATGGCGTTTCTTATCAATTAGTTGCTGACCCTGAGCGTAACTTGTATAGCCAAGTTGCCAATACCGGTGTTCCGCGGGTTATTTTGCTTGATGAACAAAATACTGTGGTTAAAACCATTATTGGTGAGCACCCACAAACCATTGATTTGATCAGCTGGCAATAAGCCCTTCTGTTAATAAAAAAGGCGCTTAATGCGCCTTTTTTATTATTGTTTTGCTGTGACTTGCTCTATGGCATGTATAAAGAATGCATACTCTAAAGCGCGGTCTTTCAGCTGGGCAAAGCGCCCTGATGCACCGCCATGCCCTGCGGTCATATCCACTTTAAAGAGGATAGGGGCATCGCCTTGTTGGTGATCGCGTAGCTTTTGCACCCACTTAGCTGGCTCAAAATACTGCACCTGCGAATCATGTAGGCCTGTGGTCACTAACAAATTTGGATAGGCTTGGCTTTTGATTTGATCATAAGGCGAGTAACTCAGCATGTAATCAAACTCAGCTTTATTAGCTGGATTGCCCCACTCGTCGTATTCATTGGTGGTCAGTGGAATACTGGCATCTGACATAGTCGTAACCACATCCACAAAAGGCACATGCGCAGCAACTGCATGGTAGAGCTCTGGTGCTTCATTGATGATCACGCCCATCAGTAAGCCACCTGCACTGCCACCGGCTGCCACCACTTTATCTGCCGCACCATAGCCTTGGCTTACTAGCGCTTTGGTGGCGTCAATAAAGTCATTAAAGGTATTGCGCTTGGCCCCCATTTTACCTTGCTCATACCAAGGTCTGCCGAGCATTTGCGAGCCACGTGGGTGGATAATGGCAAACACAAAGCCACGGTTTAATAAACTTAAACGACTGCTAGAAAAACGCGGGTCGATGGTTGAGCCATAAGAGCCATAACCGTACACATACAAAGGGTTTGTGCCGTCTTTTTTAAAGGTTGATTTTTTATACACTAAACTCACGGGCACTTTCGCACCATCACGGGCAGGTACCATAAAACGCTCTGACTGATAGTCATCCGCGTTAAAGTCGCCCATCACTTTTTGCTGCTTTAAGCGCTTGCTTTTGCCCGTTGCTAAATCAATTTCATAAAGGGTATTTGGCGTTGTCATTGAGCTGTATGCGACTCTAACCGCATCCGCCTCTAAGGTGTAATTATCTTTAAGCTGTGCACGATATGCGCGGTCATTAAATGACAGCGCCAAATCTTTTTGCGAGTTCAAGTCACGCACACGGACTCTTACTAGCCCTTGTTCACGCACAACATACACTAAGTGCTCACGAAACAGCTCAAACTCCACAAATTGGGCATCGTCTTGCCCTGGGATCACAGTTTGCCACGCTTTAATGTCACCGAGTTTATCAGCCGCCACTTGCATCAGCTGGAAATTAACCGCGTTGTAATTAGTGCGGATAAAGTAGCTGTCTTGGTGTTTGGCCACTGAGTATTCCAGATTGGCCGTACGTGGGATAAAACGCTGCGCTTGGGTACTGGCTGTTTGTAAATCCACTAACGACACGCCAGCACTTAAGGTGCTGTCATGCCCTATGTACATTACCTCGCCGTCTTTGCTTTTGCTAAGCCAGGTGTAATAGCTTTTGTCTTGTTCTTCGTAAACCAGCACATCCTTACTTTGCGGCTCACCGAGCGTGTGTCTAAACACTTGATAGCTCAGCAAGGTTTGCGGGTCTTTTTTCAAGTAGTACAGGTGTTTGCTGTCTTTACTCCAGATGATGTCACTGGCAACGCCTGTGAGCACATCCTGATGATGCTTGCCATCTTTAAGGGCTTTAATGCGTAAGGTATACACGCGCCGACTCAGGGTGTCTTCGGTGTAGGCAAGCCAAGTGTCATTTGGGCTTACGGCGTAATCCCCTAAGCTGTAGTAATCATGTTTTGCGGCATTGTCATTTAAATTAAAAAGTAATTCTGGCTCGGTTTTAGTGATGCTACGACTGCGATAATAGCGGCGGTATTCATCGTTCCCTTTTGTTTCGGACCAATAAAAATACGCGCCTTTTTGTACTGGCACTGAGCTGTCGTCCTTGGCAATACGCTGTTTCATCTCTTCATATAGCTGCGCTTGAAGCGCCTCTGTAGGGGCGAGCAAAGCATCAGCATACGCGTTTTCTTTGGTTAAGTGCGCCAATATTGCTTCATCGGTTCTACTGTCGTCACGTAACCAATAATATGGGTCGACCCGTGTAACGCCGTGCTGTGATAACTCATGAGGTACTTTTTTAGCCTGAGGTGGCGTGACATCACTTGCAAACACCCCAGTCGCTGACATGGCACACAAGGCCAAGATGATCCGTTTCATGACAATTCCTTGATGAATAAAAAAAGGCGCCGAAGCGCCTTTGTACAATAACATAATCGAATTAAGTTTCTTTATGCAGTACTTCTAGTACTTCAATGCGTGCTTCACGTACTTCTTGTGAGCCAGCAAGTGCTTTTTTAAGCTCAAGTAAGTCTTGGCCTTCAGCAACTTCAAGTACTACAACACCTGAGCTAGCAAACTCAGATACCACAGAGGCACCAAAGCGGTTTGCTAAGTCACGCGCTGATACGCCATCATTAAGCAATACATTAATGCGACCTGATAAAGGCACTAGCTCACCTGTGAACAAGCTTTTTACTAAAGTACCTTTAGTAACTAGGCTAGTTTCACCCTCAGCTTTAACAACTGATTGGCCAGCCACATTACCAAGTGATTGTGATTGGTCAGCTACAAAAGTTGGAACTAGTTTTAGGCCACGCTGTACAACATAGTGACCGAAGTCAGCTTTAACGTCAGCACCATTAAATACTTGGTTGCTTGCATTTTTTACAAAAGTGACATCTTTTGGTGCTGCTAACGCACTCACAGAGAATACAGAAGCTGCAACTAAAGCTACGTGTTTGAAGTTCATAATTACTCTCCTTGAGTACCGAATACACGAAGGGCTGCGCCTTCAAGAACACTTGGGTTTTCGTTGTTCATGTAGTAAACAGCGCTTGAAGCATTGTTACCATTATCGCTTGATACAAAGTCATTACCATTAGTATCAACTAAACGAATAGTCCAAGTACCAGCACTTGATTCACCGTAGAAAGCATTTGCTAGGAATACACCATCTTTTAAGATGTAGTATTCATTATAGCCTTCACCAAAAGTATAAGCAGGTGTTACAAATGCTTGCTTAGAAGAAAGCAGCATAGCTTTAGTGCCTGACGGCGACGTCACTTCAATTGCTAAGTCAGTACCTGCTGTAGTTTGTAATCTACCAATGTTGCCATTTACATCCACTACAGGAGCTGTTGCAAGTCTCATCATATCGTTGAATACATCGAACTTAAATTGAATTGCTTCAATGTTCATGTTTTCTTCAACATCAATCGTGTAGCTTACACCCATTACATCGTTGTCTGGAATTTCAACGGTGAGGGCATCTTCAGCAACTACAGAACCTGCACCAATCCAGCCTGAGTTCACTTCAGGTGCTAAAGACGTGTCGTACGATTTTGCCATAGTTACCGCAGCACCCGCATCAACACGACCAAAACCATATTTCTGGTTAAAGTTGTAACCTGCAGCGTTTGTGATCCAACCTTGGTGAGCTGTAAATAAGATCGGCTCTTCTTCCGTGCCCATATTAAGTTCTACTGGCGCATCATCTGCATCATTCATAGTACTTGTTTTAGCAAGGATATGACGCACTTCACGCCATGAAAGGTTAGGGTTAGCTGATAAAATCAAAGACACCACACCTGAAGCATTTGGTGCTGCAGATGAAGTACCATTAAAGGTATTTGTGTAGTTACAGCTTGGGTTATCAACGTGACCTGGGTAGTTAAACGGCAAATAACCTGCGGCAAACGCTTCACCATAGTTACTGATGAATGAACCCACTGAGCTATTGAAGCTTGAGTAACCTGCAAGACACGTCATTTGGTCAGTCGTGATCATTGCCGGTGCCCAACGACCGTACTCACCTGCTGGTGCAGAAACAAATACGTTAGCACCTGCTGTTGAATAGCTTGTGTGCTTACCGTTTGCATTTACTGCCGCAATACTTAGGTAGTAGTGGTGTTGTTGGCTTGGCTCAAAGTTACCGTTGTAACAGGTAAGTTCATTTTCTTGAGCACCGTTATCACGACAGAAGCTACCTTCAGGACCGTCGCTGATGAACGAGTTACCACTCGACTTCATGTTAAGCGCACCCAAACCGTTACGTAAGTTTAGGTTAGGGTAAGACTCAATCGCTTCATCCAGCACTGAGTAGCTAAAGTGTGTTGGCCAGCCTAAGCCGTAACTACGGTTAAATACTGCGATGTTTTCTGAAGTAGAAATACCGCTGCCTGGGAAACCGTGAACAAATAGGTCTGTACGAGATACTTTAGAACCACCAAGGTAATTCATACCGATTAACTGTGTATCTGGTGCAACACCACGACCACCTTTACCGTTCCAACCTTTCGCTGCAATCAGACCAGCAACTGAAGTACCATGGTCACCATTCACGCTTGGGTTAGATGGATCCATACGGTTAAGGGCATCAGCATTTAGGTTTAATGAACGGTTTGGTAGTACGTTATCAACTAGATCTTCGTGGCTAAGCTCTAAGCCTGAGTCAACAACAACCGCGATCATGCCTTCACCTGTGACACCTTGCTTAATCGCAGCGGCCACATTCATGTCTTCACCAGCTTTTAATGCTTCAGCTTCAGCTAATGCAAACTCTTCGTCATAGAAAGCATATGCTTCTTCTTCAGTTTCAAACTGACCAAACTCAAGCATTAAATCTACAAGTGCTTTTTTCATTGAATCACTCAATGAATATGCTTTTTGACCCGTGTTACGCAGGTGCCATTGCTCATTAGCAAGTGGATCAGTGACAAAGCCTGAGAAAGAGAGCATCGCCTGTGCTGTACGGCGGTTTGCTGTCACTGTGTAAGGGATTTCGATGTTTTCGCCAGTGTACGATACATACGTAACTTGCTTACCATCAAGGGTCATTTCACCGTGGCTAAACTGGTAAACGCCTTGTTCATTTGGCTCGATTACAACGCCATCTTCACGGAAGTTGAAGATCATTGCATCGCCTTCAGCGTCAAATACGTCTAGAGAAGCAGACATAGGCTGCCATTGCTTAGCACCAACTACAGCTACGTCGTTAGCGATAGGTGCTGAATCTGGGCGTTCTTGAAGCGGTTCATTCTTATCGCCGCCACACCCTGCAAGTGCGATAGCAACAGATAGAGACAACGCCGAGAGTTTTAACGTGTTGTACTTCATAATGTTCCTTCGATTATTGTTATGACAAGCTGCTGATTCGTTCCATGAATACGTAAATATTCCCCCGAGCGCAGCTCGAATTGTTATTCTTAAAAAAAGAAAAGTGAAACGGACGTTCCGCCACCGACTATAAAGGGGTTTGGAGTACATAAACAACAGTTTGTTTACCAATCGATTACAGAAAAAGTATTAGAAAGTACACAAATCAATACGCACCCCTTTAATATCAATGAGTTATAAATAAAAATTCAAATTGTTAAGAAATGTAAATGAGGTAAAGATGCAAGGCGATGTCATCAATATTTTAACTATGGCCAAAGTGATTCAAACCGCTGTGGCGCCTGTATTCCTAATCACCGGCATTGCGGCAACATTAGGTGTCTTATCTGGGCGTTTAGCGCGAATTACGGATCGTGCTCGTCAAGTGCAGCGCAAAGTGAATTCGTCCGAAGAAAGCGATTACAAGGTAAATTTACAACGAGAATTACGTGCGTTATGGAAACGTGCGCGATGCATTCACATTTCTTTTAGCATGAGTGTACTGAGTGCTTTACTAGTCAGTGCGGTGGTGATGCTGCTCTTTATGAGCCATATTCAATCGATTAATTTAGGCACAACCATCGCGATTTGTTTTATTATCGCTATGATTTTATTGATTATCGGGTTATTTTTCCTGCTCGCTGAGGTCTTTTTAGCAACCCGCAGTATGCGACGTGGGATGATCTTTGCCGATATTAATAACGACAACTAACAGCAAGTAAGGATAAATCATGTTTAAACGTGGAGCCGCCATCGCAGCGCTTTTATTCGCCACCAGTTCTTCTTTTGCCAACTCAGCTTTTGATGAAGCGGCCGATGCCATTGAGTACCGTCAGTCAGCCTTTTCAATGATCCGAATTCAAATCGCTGATATGGGCGCCATGCTCAAAGGCAAAGTTCCTTTTGATGCGGCGCGTTTTGAAATGCGTGCAGCCAATGCCGCGGCTTTATCTAAAATGCCTTGGGAAGCATTTTATGCCGGTACTGACAAAGGCGATACCTCGGCTTTACCAGCAGTTTGGCAACAAAATGACTTATTCATGGAAAAAGCAGCAGCGTTTCAAAAATATGCGGATGCACTTGCCGTTGCTGCTAAAGGTGATGACCAAGCGGCATTGAAAAAAGCGTTTGGCGCATGGGCTAAAGGCTGTAAAGACTGCCACAAAACCTTTAAGGATTAAGCAACTTAAATAAGTCTGCTTAAAAGAGAAAAGGCGCCTTAGGCGCCTTTTTTTTATAGCTCACTTAAAGGCAGTTGTGCCCACGTAAAATACAAAATGCTTAGCAGTACTAACAGTATGGCAAATGCCCATACGCTTGGTTTGAGTACCCCTTTAATGGCCGCAGGTTTTTTACCATGCAACATGCCTTGCAGTAATTGCTGACCTTTGAGTTGATAAATCACCACAGCAAGGATGTGCAGCACAATCGCGATGGTGATCACATCAAAACTGAGTTTATGCCAGTCAGTCATTTGTTCCGCGAGTTGATACCCCACTAAGCTCACTAATGGGCCTTCCGTTAAAATGCCGTCTGTGCTCATCAAACCTGACAGCAACTGAAAGCTCAATAAAATAAAAAACAGCCACACCATTAAGCTGCCCGTTGGGCTATGACCCACACTCACCACTGGCGTTTTAATGCTTTTTAAAATGGTAGTTGGCTTAAATAACATGGCACTAAAACGTGCGCTTTGGCTGCCTATTACACCCCAAATTAAACGCGTAGCAAGTAGGGCTAACGTGCAATAACCCAATAAAAAGTGCCATGCCATCATGGCGTTATCAGCGGTGTAATATAGTCCCGCCAACAACAGCACTAAGGCCCAATGAAAAAACCGGGTAAACCCGTCCCATACTTTAATTTTGTCCATCTTAGGCCCCCTTTCATTAAGCGCATTAGTCTATGCAAACTCACTAAAAAATGACACAGTGTTGCGCCAAAATAACAACACATCATGACTATGAGAACAGGAAACCACACAGCGTTGGCAAAAGGCTTTTGGGATATGCTTCCTCTGTGTTTAGCCGTATTGCCTTGGGGCATTTTATGCGGCTCTTTAGCCATTCAAAGTGGCTTATCTCCGCTACAAACACAGGCTATGTCGCTGTTGGTGTTTGCCGGCTCAGCCCAGTTGGTGGCCATTGAACTAATCGCTAACAATACGCCGTTGCTCACAATTTTGTTCACGACATTTATTATCAGTAGCCGCCATTTTTTATATGGCCTTGCCGTGCGGCATAAAGTCATTAATCAAGCGTTTAAATGGCGTTTACCCATAAGCTTTGTATTAACCGATGAGTTATTTGCCTTTTCTCATCATCCTAGGGCGTATCAAACCCGTGTGCGCCTTGTGTATGCATTAAGTGCAGGCTTTAGTTTTTACATTGCTTGGAACTTATGGACTTTGATTGGCATAGTCGCGGGCAGTTTATTACCTGATTTAACCAGCCTAGGACTAGATTTTGCCATTGCGACCACCTTTATCGCGCTGGTGATCCCTGGTATTACTAACTTACCCGCTTTAGCGTGTGTGTTAGTGGCTGGCGCCTCTGCCACTTGGCTCAAAATCAGTGGGGTAGAGCTGTGGCTTGTGGCTGCATCTTTATTGGGAATGAGTGCGGGGTATACGGTTAATCATTGGCAAGCGAAGAGGTCATTAGCATGATTTGGTTAACCCTTGCGCTCATGGCATGCATCACTTTTTTCAGCCGTTATTTGTTTTTACATAAAGGCTTACCTTTTACTGTAGGCCCTAAAGCCCAGCGATTTTTAAGCTTTAGTGCACCTGCGGTACTGACGGCAATTTGGGTGCCCATAGTCACAGTTCAGGATGGCCAATTGGCTTTAAGTCTAACCAACCCTTACGTAGGGGCAGCCATAGTGGCGTGTTTAAGTGCGTACTTTAGTCGCAACATTTACATCACGACTCTGTTTGGGCTTGCGAGCTTTTTTATCCTCAAAAGTGTGCTTTAGCCTAAACATAAAAAAGCCCATCTAAGATGGGCTTTTTTCTCATGTTACTGTTTGCTTAAATGCTTTCGCGTAATACGGCTTTTGCTACATCAATAGTCACTTTTTCGTGCTCGCCCAGCGCCGTCATACCATGGCGGGTTAACTGTTCGGCTATGGTATCGACCACTTCCTCACCCAGTTGGTAATCACTTAAGCGGGTTTTCATGTTCACACTGTGGAAAAACGCTTCTGTGCGTGCAATCGCGTCGTTGATCATAGTGTCTTCATCACCTGAAAGCCCCCAAACGCGGGTCGCAAATTGAATGAGCTTGTCACGCTTTGTGGCTTTTTGGTTTGCCAACATGCGTGGCAATACAATTGCCAAGGTTTGTGCATGATCAAGGCCATACACTGCAGTTAGCTCATGACCTATCATGTGAGTAGACCAATCTTGTGGTACGCCTGAGCCAATTAGGCCATTCAGCGCCATGGTTGCAGCCCACATCACATTGGCACGTGCGGCATAGTCTGCATCACCATTGGCAACGCTTGGACCTTCTTCAATCAGGGTTAACAAGAGTCCTTCTGCAAAGCGGTCTTGGACTTTGGCGTTAATTGGGTAAGTAAGGTATTGCTCCATCACATGAACAAATGCATCCACAATGCCATTGGTTAACTGGCGTGCTGGCAAACTTGTCATCACGTTAGGATCAAGCACAGCAAACGCAGGCTGCACCAGTGGGCTGGCAAATGGCAGTTTGTCATTGCCATTTGAAATCACGCTGAAGCTATTAGATTCAGATCCAGTCGCTGGCAACGTCAATACTACCCCGATTGGTAAGGCCGCTTTAATTTCTGCGCCTTTCGTTAAAATATCCCATGGCTCACCCGCAAACTGTGCCGCCGCGGCAATAAATTTGGTGCTATCAATCACTGAGCCACCGCCGACAGCAAGAATATAATCAAGCTGTTCGCTTTTAATTAGCTCAACTGCGCGCATGGCCGTTTGATACGTTGGGTTTGGCTCAATACCAGCAAATTCCACCACATGATGCTCGCTTAACGCCGCCATCACTTGATCATAAATGCCGTTTTTCTTAATGCTGCCACCGCCATAGGTGACTAAAACGCGCGCATCGCTTGGGATGCTGGCAGTGATCTGGCTAATTTGACCTTCACCAAAATGAATTTGGGTCTTATTTACAAAACTAAAGTTTAACATGCTGCTCTCCTTACTTGATGACTGACATTGTAAGGGCAGTTTGGCAAAGTTAAACGCCTAAAAATGGGAAGGTGTTTTGCAGCTGTGCAATAATGGCAAAAATTAAACTTTATTTTGCCTATGGAGAAACAGCATGTGGCAAGGCTTAGCTGAGTTTTTGGCTGTGGTCGAAAAAGGCAGCTTTACTTCAGCGGCTAAATCGTTGGATGTGTCGGTTTCGCATATTTCTCGCCATGTTGCGAGCTTAGAAAGTCGACTTGGTTGTAGTTTACTCAATCGCAGCACACGCAAAGTGGCATTAACGGACGAAGGGCGCATGTATGCAACGCAATTGAGCGCCATTCGTGATGCATTAGAAGATGCCACAGTGCGGATGCAAGGGCACGCCCAAGAGCCGCAAGGGTTGATCCGAATTTCGGGGGCTGGCGGGTTTGTTGCCAATCAGGTTGCGCCTTCTATTGCTGATTTTTTAACGCGCTATCCCAAAGTGTCCATAGAAATGGACTTTAATAACCGCAATGTGGACTTAGTGGAAGAAGGGTATGACTTAGCCATCCGTTTTGGTCGTTTAAAAGACTCAAACCTGATTGCCAAGCCTTTAGTCAATCGCCCCATGTGTGTGGTGGCAAGCCCAGCATACTTACAAAAATCCTCGCCCATTACCGCACCAGAGCATCTTAGCCAGCACAATTGCTTGGTTGCTGTGAATAATCGCTGGCGCTTTAAACTTGGGCACACAATCCAAGACGTAAAAGTCAGTGGTAATTGGCGCAGCAACCACGCCGATGCGATTATTCATGCAGCGATAAAAGGGCTTGGGGTGGCGTATCTTGCTGAAGACCTGATCCAACAGCATTTAGCCACACGCACCTTAGTGGAAGTACTGGCGCAATATCGCGTGTCAGATAATGCGACATGGCTTGTCTATCCTAGGCGCGATTTAATGCCACACAGGGTGCGTTTATTAATAAACCATTTATCCGATGACTTTGTTCGATAAAATCGGCTGGTAATTTATATCGCGTGCGATATATTAATTATCACACACGCTATGAGGGTATCCAAATGAAAGATTTATACACGTTAGAACTCACGACTTTGCAAGGTCAGCCGGTTAAACTCAGCGACTACCAAGGCAAAGTGATTTTAGTTGTGAACACTGCCAGTAAATGTGGCTTTACCCCACAATATGAAGGCTTACAAAAACTGCATGATGAATTTGCCGAGCAAGGGCTGGTGATTTTAGGCTTCCCATGTAATCAGTTTGGTGCTCAAGAGCCGGGCGATGCCAAAGCCATTCAAGGTGAGTGCTTGATCAACTACGGGGTGTCTTTCCCTATAATGGCAAAATCAGACGTCAACGGTGACGACGCCAATCCTGTGTTTAAACTACTTAAGCCTGAGTTACCTGGTTTATTTGGTCAAAGCATAAAGTGGAACTTTACTAAGTTCTTAATTGGTAAAGACGGCAACCCAATTAAACGCTTTGCCCCCATCACTAAGCCTGAAAAGCTGAAGCCATTTATTGAAAAAGCCTTGGCCGCGTAATGAATAAGCCAGAAGCACCGACTGACATTGCTCCCCCAAATCACGCTGCGGGCACAGGCTCGCCGCTCGATTTGGATAAGCAATTGTGCTTTAAGCTCTATACTGCGTCAAAAGCGGTCACACGTTTATATCAACCTGTATTAAAAGCGTTTGATTTAACGTATCCGCAATACTTAGTGTTGTTATGTTTATGGCAACGAGGTACCGCCACAGTGAATGAACTGTGCGAGGCCTTGGATTTGGCGAATAATACTGTCACGCCTTTGCTTACACGCTTAACTGAGCGGGGGCTGATAAAACGCACCCCAGACCCAGATGATGCGCGAAAGCGCACTATTTCGTTAACTGAACAAGGCAAAGCGCTAAAAGCCCAATGCCAATGCGTGCCGCACACTTTGTTGGCGCAAGTCGGGGCAGATGCTGATGACCTCAAAGGGTTATTTGCTCAGTTAGATACGCTGATCTCAGCGGTCAATCAGGCATTAGAAAAGGGCGCTTAGCGCCCTTTTTTGTGTTCTGTTTTTTAACCGCCGTAGAGCGAATCAAAATCATCTCGGCGTGCCCGTTTATGAGCATGCGGGTTATCAATGCGGCGTTTTAGCTGCTTTCTTTTATTGGCTTGCTTTTGCTTACCTTGATACAGGCTCTGTTTAAAATTCATGTCATCTGCGTCGTCAAACACAGCATCGTCATCATCGTATGAGTATGTTTTACCCACCGCCTTAGCTCCTAAAATTGCTCAATGACACAGCAAAAGTGCTGCAACGTGATATTTAGCGAATCTCTGGCTAAAAGAACAATGATAAGTTTTTATCTTCAAGAGTCGGGTTGTTAATCAAGCAAAAACAAGTGGTTAAATTGACTAAAAAGTAGTTTAAAAGGAAATTTCAAATCTACCAGAGCTTCCCTGAAAAATCATAAGCGGTTGAATTATAAATACTTTTAATTTTGGCACTGAAGTTGAAATAGTCTTGGCATCTTAATACAAGGAAGCCAAATAATGACCCGTTTACGTAATACTCTCATCAGCACAACTTTAATCAGCGCCTCAGCCGTGATGTCTTTACCGGCACTAAGCCACGACCAAGACGATGCACATAATGTGCAATTTTGTGACATCGAGCTTAATCACACAGTGTCTTTAAATGCCCAAGGCATGACCATTGAAACCGACGACCGTCACATCATCTCAATTGCGCAAGATGGGGTGTTATTGATTGACGGTGAAGAGCAATCACTTACGGGTACTCAGCAAGCATTGCTTCGTGATTACCAAGCCGGTGTGAACCAAACTGTGCCAGAAGTTGCCCGCATTGCCCTAGACGGTGTTGAACTCGCTGGCATTGCCATTGCTAAAGTCAGTGAAGCGCTTGATTTAGGTGGCATGGACGAAGTACAAGACATCATGCATGACCTAAGAGCAGACTTAGAAACCCAGTTTTATGATAACGACACGTTTGTGATTGACCGCAATGGCCTTCGCGCAATGGAAGACACCTTTGACACGGATTTTGAAAACCGCATGGAAGACGCCATGGAACGTGTTGTTATGAACAGCATGGGTAGCTTACTGATGACAGTAGGCAGCGAGCTCATCAGTAGCGGTGGTGACATGCAAGCATTTGAAGCCCGTATGGAACAAATGGGCCGCGATATCGAACACGAAGTAGAAGCCAAAGCACAATTAATTGAAGAGCGTGCCGATGCCTTATGCGCCAACATCAAACAAATTGCCGAGCGTGAGCAAACACTGATTGCTGAAGTTCCGCAACTCGCACCTTATGTATTATTCCAGCCACACGCTGGATAATCTCCAGATTTGAGACTATCCCGACCCAAAGTAGGCAGCAGTATTGCCTACTTTTGTTGTTTTACCAGCTCCGCTAATGTACGCACTGCGTGTTCAACGCCTTCGCTCCACTGCACACCATAACTTAACCTAAAACAGCGCTTAAACTTATCCGTTGCTGAGAAAATCGTCCCCGGTGAAATACTGATTTGCGCTGCTAATGCTTCATAAAAAAGTGCCACGGCATCATAGCCTGTAGGTAACTCCACCCAAAGCACACAGCCCCCTTGCGGATCGCTCACTCGCGTACCTGTCGGGAAGTGCTGACGTACCAGCCATAACATACGCTCTTTATTCGTTTGTAGGTGATTACGTAAGCGCTTGATGCTGCGGTCATATTCCCCTGAGGTCATAAACTCCGCTAATGTCCATTGATTAAGTAAAGGCGCGGAGCAGCTCATCGCGCGTTTAAAGCGTCGCGCATTGGCAGCAAATTTAGGTGCTAATAACCAGCCAACGCGGTAACTGGGCGCGACAGTTTTAGAAAATGACGAAACCGTCATCACCAAGCCTTTTTGTGAGTAACGCTGCGCAGGGGTTGGCCGGGCATCACTAAAGTGCAGGTCGCCATACACATCATCTTCAATGAGTACCACGTCTTTAGCTTCCAGCATGCTGACAAGCTGCTGGCGATTGCGCTCTGGCATTAAACTGCCAAGCGGGTTGTTCAAAGATGATGAAAAAACGCAGGCTTTAATGTCTTCTTTTTCAAGGGCTTTGCCTAAATCATCAAGCCAAATGCCTTCATCAGGGCAAAGCGGGATTTCATAGGCTTTCAGCCCTAAACTTTCGATGAGCTCGATGATCCCAAAGTAACAAGGTGACTCAATGGCAACCACATCGCCAACTTGTGTGGCGGCTTTAAGCGCAATGGTCAGTCCTTCTTGTGCGCCATTTGTGATGATCAACTCATCTAAATCCACGCCTATGCCATAATCCAAATAACGCTGCGCAATTTGGCGTTTAAGGGGTTCATAGCCATCCATTGGGCCATATTCTATGGCATGGTTACCAGCAAGCCCGACCACACGTTTTAATGTGCGAGCCAGCGCTTTATCCGTTGATGCGGTCGCCACTGGGTTAGCAATCCCTAAAGGCACTACCCCCATTTGATGCACTGCATTGGAGACTTGCTCTATCAGCCCTTGTTTGTTTACCGCAACCGGTGCTTTGGCAAGTGCCACGCGTTTGGGCGGCTGCTCTGTGGCGCGCTGCGCTTTTAAAAAATACCCTGATTTTTCTTTGGCATGCACTAAGCCAAGCTGCTCTAGTTCTTCATAGGCTTGTTTTACTGTGGGTACGCTAATATTGAGCTTAGTGGCAAGGGCACGGAGCGAAGGCAGTTTTTGCCCAGCTTGCAGTGTGCCCTGTTGTTGCATGTCTTTAATCAGTTTTACCACTTGTTGATACAAGTACTGATCAGATTGTTTGGCGATCACGGTAGACATAATCTGTATAGGTTACATTTTTTAAAATCTGTATATGTTAAGTAAACAGTAAGCCAGTAAACTATGCAACTCATCCCGATTGTTTATTAAGGCATCACCATGAAAAGCACTTTGCTTTATGTGACCACAGTTTTAATTTGGGGCTCAACGTGGTTAGCCATTGAGTTTCAACTAGGCCAAGTGGTCGAAGAAGTGTCGTTATTTTATCGCTTTGCGTTAGCGGCCATTTTAATGTGGGGCTATGTGCTATTTAAAAAGCTGCCAATGCGCTATAGCCTAAAAGATCACGGCTTTTTTGTGTTACTGGCCGCCTTTAACTTTGGCTTAAATTACTTATTTTTGTACTGGGCACAAAACTACTTGTCCTCTGCCATGGCGTCCATCGCGTTTTCCATGCTGCTGCTAATCAACATAGTTAACACCCGCTTATTCTTTAAAAAGCCGATTGCCAAGCGTATTTACTTTGGCGCCTTGGTGGGTGTGGTCGGCATCATCAGTTTATTTTGGCATGACCTGCAAGACGTAGATTTAGCCAATGGTGCAGTGTTAGGTTTGCTGTTAGCCCTTGCTGGTACTTTAACAGCGTCGTTTGGCAACATGGTCAGTGTGCGTAATTCCAATCAGCAAATCGGTATTTTGCAGGGCAATGCGTGGGGTATGTTATACAGCGCTATTGGACTTGGTGTGTATGTGGCGCTTTCGCCTTATTCGTTTAGCGTGACCGCTGATGCCAGCTATTGGGCCAGTTTAGTGTACTTATCTGTGTTTGGTACTGTGATCGCATTTGCTTGTTACTTTGTGCTACTTAAAAACATTGGGCCTGAACGCGCGAGCTATACCATAGTGTTATTCCCACTTGTGGCTGTGGTACTGAGCACCTGGTTTGAAGGTTTTAGCTGGCAAACGAATACCTTTATTGGCTTTACCTGTGTGTTATTAGGCAATGCCATTGTTCTGACACCTTTTGAGCGCATCCGCGCGCTCATTAAACCGTCCCCAGTTAATAAAGCAGTCGTGTAAATGTGCTCTATTAACACCCAGGGAGCTTTAAGCTCCCTTTTTTATTGTTAGAGCAGCGGCTGCTACTTCTATTTCTAGGCTAGGGCTTTGAACAAACTCGCCGTCTACTTCAAATTCAATTGGGTTTACACTTGATTCAAGACGCACTGTTTTTACTTGCCGATATTCAAGCTCTTTAATCGTTAATGGCTTACCAAACACCAACCCTATTGCAGCAAAAAGCTTTGTGTACCAAGGTGAGTCGCTAAGCATATAAAGGTGCAAGGCGCCGTCATCACAACGTGATTGTGGCGCAATGTGTAAACCGCCCCCAAAGTACTGGCCTTTGGCAAAAATAGTCATAAAGTTTTTGAAATGTTTGCTGCTGCCATCATCAAAAGTCAGCACCACATCCGTGGGTTGATAATCCATTAAGCTGCGCATTGTATCGAGAATATAGCGGTAGCGACGTAGCCATTTAGGGTAAGGGTGCGCGTGTTTAATCACAAAAGTATCAAAACCAAAACCCGCAATATTGGCAAAGTACCGTTCACCAATTTTACCTAAATCTATGACCTGCTGTTTTTCACCAAACACATGAGTTCGCCAATTTGACTTAGTGATGCCAAGGCTGCGAACAAAATCATTACCGGTACCACATGGCACAAGTGACAGAGGCACATCGCTGCCAGCCATGGCATTAGCCAACAAGTTGAATGTGCCATCGCCACCAATGGCAATCACATGATAGAGCTCAGGTAAGTGCGCCTGAATCGCGGCTAAGTCTTTTGCAAAATTGCCTGTGGTTTTAAGTAAGCTATAGGGAGTGCCTTGCTCACTTAATTGGCGTTGGATCCAAAGCCGATGTGCTTGATTTTGATGCAGTGGATTGACCACCACTAAGGTATAAAAAGAGGTCATTACAGCGTATTTATTATTTTTTTAAATCTTTTTTCAGCGCTACTTTCTCAACATCAAAAATCACACTGAATAATTAATCGCCAAACATATCACTTCCTTTTAGCTAATACACGTTAAAAATCACACAATTAGCGCTGTTAATTGCAGCAACCCAAAAAATCGCTGGCGTGCATACGCAGATAAACTGCATAAATAATCACACCAAAAATACATTAGTTAAACTTATCCGATAGCGGTAATTTTTATTGTTTTATTTTTCACCAACTCAAGAGCAAAATAGCCGCATTAGGTCGAGGCAACGCTGGAGAAATAGCATGATCACTAACCAAACTCAGAGCAATAAGAATGCTCAAAACACACAAAGCAAAGTATTACTACGCCTTAATAGCTATGGTAAGAAGCTAGGTTTAGGCAACGCCGTACGTTACAAATAAGGTACGCACTCCGCTTTTAAAAAATGGAACAGACGAACGCTTCCAGCAGTTTATGATGTTTGGCACCCCCAACCAGCCAAAATAGTCATTAAAGTTCGCTGTTCCATTTATTTTTCTTATCCAAAAACAGCTCCACTTTTGTTTTTACCACACCTTCACACGAATAAAATTTAAGCAATTAAACAACAAGGTGTTTACAGCCCCTTGGCTGCTCAGTATTATCTTCCCTCACGGAGAGATGGCTGAGTGGTTGAAAGCACCGGTCTTGAAAACCGGCATACGTTAATAGCGTATCTAGGGTTCAAATCCCTATCTCTCCGCCACATAAGAAGGCCTCGCAATTGCGAGGCCTTTTTGCTTTGTACTGCGTTAAAATCCCGAAAAGGTTTGGTTTAATTTTGGGTACGCTGTCCTATGGTTTGTTTTGCAAAGTAGATGCATCACACCATAAGGACCGTAAACATGGAACCACTCAAATTAATCAGCGATACCTTTAATATCCCATCGCCTTTTATCTTTAAAGCCGTTAATCACGCTAACTTATACCTAGGTCACCAAAACTATCAAGGAAGAGTCGTCAATACGGGTGAGCCAAAACACCTTGAAGATGTGCAATTTAAGGTGATCCCGGGGCTCACAGGCTCTGGGGATGACAATCACGTGTCTCTAGTGGCGGTGAATATGCCAGATTATGTGCTTAGGCATAAAAACTTCCGGGTGTATTTAGAGCGTAATGACGGCAGCGAGCTTTTTAAAAAAGATGCCACCTTTGAAGTCACCCAAGGTAATGCCGCACAAGAGGGGGCGATTTCGTTTCGTTCAGTTAATTTCCCAAACCACTTTTTGCGGCACAAAAATTTTGAGCTGTGGATTGATGAAAGCCGCGATGCACACTTTGCCGCAGACTCAAGTTTTACGCTAGTAACTTAAAACACTCACGCTAGTTTGATATAAAAAAGAGCGCTTTTGCGCTCTTTTTAATGGGTTAAGTTTTAATAATACTTACGATAGCGCAGACCAAACGCGTGCTCTGATTGTTTTAAATAGTTTTGGTAGCCCCAAAACACATCGAGCCCCGCATGTTTAAGCCCAAGGTAGGTGAGGGTGCTTTCAGATTTAAACATGGGCGTGCTTCTATTAAATGGGTTGTAGCTGTACTCAATACTCTGAGTAAGCTTTATTTCATGCTTTAAATAGGCCATGACTCCAGCTTTTAAACTAGGCGTTAACCAAACAGCTTTGGCGTTGGTGTTAATACTCGCGCCAGCAGTAAGGTAAGCGGTCAGTGCTGAGTGAGGTGAAAAACTGACCCCTGCACCACCTGCAATTTTTACATGGCGACGGCTGCCTTGAATGCCAAGCTGAGTGTTATGCCACGCCACATTGAAATACCCTGAATAGCTGGTCAGCCCCTTTTTATAGGGTAAATAAGACTCGAAACCATACAAAGTGAACTGCTCTAATCTCAGGGTATTGTCGCTAATTGCCGCATCCAGTTTCAACAAGGTGAGTGCCGATTCACTGAACGCATTTTGGTGATCATCAAAAAGCAAATGAGACAATGGCATCCAGCTGGCAGTGAGCCAAGTTGTATCTGCTTGGTGTTTAAAGCCCAATTGATACTGGCTGTCATCAGCGCGGTGAGCAGGGTTTTTAAACGCAGTTAAATCTATGTATTGACCGTTAAATTCGCCTTGTTGCTCTGAAAAGCGTTGTTGATTTTGCTTATAAACTTGCTCGTTGATGTCATCTGATTGCCATTTAGCATCATTCAGTGCTTGGGCGTAGTCCAAGCTGATAAGATCGTCTGGTGATGAAACGCGGCCATTGGCCACTTCTTCGGCAATACGTGTGCGGCTTTGGCTACTCAGTGATTTACCATATGCGCGTAAACGCCAATTTAACGAAGGTAACACCTGAGTGTGTGTCACTAAGTCCGTGTCTAGCACGTCTTTTAGCACATCGAGTGGGCTCACCCACGTGCTAAAGTTTGTAGCCAACTCAGGCGCTACGATGGCAAGAATATCTTGGGTCATGGTGGCGCAGTTGTGCTTGTTAAAAAAGTAAGGGATGTTTTTCCCTTTTAATTCCCATAAATGGTATTGCACCAGCTTTTTTTGGTGATCAGATAACGCTAGCTGGTATTCAAATAGATTGCGGCCTTCCTCATTAATATAAAAATCACGAGACTCTTGATATGGGCTCACAATTAAATAACCAGGCTTACCTTGTGTGATTGTTTGCACAAATAATTTAGGGATGTTGATGGTGTCTAAATCGGTAAAAAAAGACACGCCATGGGCTTTATTATCCTCACGGTCTGCAAGTTTTAAAAAGCTATGACCCATAAAACTACTGGCACTGAGTAAATTCTCAGAGGCATACACAAGAGATATTGTGTCACTGGGCACATTATCGATGAATTGGCTTAGGTCCTCACAATGACTAAGTGAAAGAGGCTCATTTTTTAAATGTGCAAAGAATAAACTTCTAGCGGGGAACTGGCACACATAGTCATTTTTACTCTTTTCATAGCCCAAGAGGTTATTAGCGAAAATTGTGGCAACAGGCGCTGTATCCGGTGCATATAAAAAATCAGGGTCACTGATTTTCCGATCCATAGATTGATGGATCAGAGCGTTAAATTGCGCTTGGTGTGAATGAGGCAAGCCATCCCAAGTGAATGCCGGAGTTGCTACTGCAAAAAAAAAGGAAGCGATGACGCTTCCTCTTAAAAATGTCATCAACATGGTGCTTAGTTTGAGCACTCGATGCGGATGTCATTTTGGTAACGCCACATCTTTTCAGATGCGAAGTCAGTTGTAGAACCAAAAGCACCACCACTTAGGATATTAACGAAGAAAGTTGGTTCGATTTCTTTGTTAAGTGCAAGAGTTTGAGCACACTCAGCATCGAGTACTTCAATGGTCTTGTTTTTGTTTTCTTTCTTAACAGTGATCACACCAGGAGCACGCTGGATTTGACCGTCTACTTTAACGTCAAATGCTTTTGAGCTTGAAGACACAACGTTAATGCTTTGTACGTCTTCAGTTAGGATAGTTGCACAACCTGTAGAAGCTAAAACAGCAGCAGCGATAGATGCTTTGATGATTGAGTTCATGATATCGTCCTTTTGTAGTTACATCGTTCCTCGGACCAGAATTCTATACAGTTAAAATCTTTTTAACAAGCCATAAACACATTAAAAAAGGGCACAAAATGTGCCCTTTTTCCTAACTAAAAACAAATGGTTAATTATTAACCTTGATGTTTTCTATGTCTTCAGCAGCATGTGGGTCGTTAAAGACGTTTTCGTCTAATTTACCTTCGCTTTTAGCTACCACACAGGTGACCATACAGTCGCCGGTCACATTCACCGCGGTGCGGGTCATATCAAGGAGGCGATCCACACCTATGATGATGGCGATGCCTTCTACCGGTAAGCCAACTTGGTTTAGTACCATGGCAAGCATGATAAGCCCCACACCTGGCACACCCGCCGTACCTACAGAGGCAAGGGTGGCGGTTAAGATCACCATTAAGTAATCTGTAAGGGATAAATCCACACCAAATACTTGGGCGATGAACACAGTGGCACAGCCTTGCATGATGGCCGTACCATCCATGTTAATGGTTGCACCCAATGGAATAGTGAATGACGCCACGGAATTGTGTGCGCCGAGCTTTTTAGTGGCCGTTTCAAGGGTCACTGGCATAGTGGCACTTGAGCTTGATGTACTAAAGGCAAACAGCATGGCGTCTTTCATTTTGTAAAGGAGGGTAAGAGGGTTTAGGCCCGTCAGTGCTTTTAACAAAATTGAGTAGTTAATCAGGCCATGAATCAATAGCGCAGCCACAACAACAAGGAAGTACTTAAACAAGCTGACAATCAAACTGAACTCGATAGTGGTAAAGAGCTTTGCCATTAAACAGAACACACCAATTGGCGCAATGTTCATTAAAATGGTTACAAGCTTTAAGATAACTTCGTTTAAGTCATTAAATACTTTCGTTAAACGTTTACCCGTCTCACCGCTAAGTGCCATGGCAATACCAAACAAAAGTGCAAACACAATGATTTGCAGCATATTGCCTTGGGCCATAGCTTGAATTGGGTTGGTAGGGAACATGTTAATGATGACTTGTGCCAGCGTTGGCGCTTCTTTAGCGCTGTAGGCGGCATCTGATGGGATGGTAATGCCGTCACCTGGGCTCACTAATAACGCGAGTGTGATAGCCACTGTAATGGCAATGGCGGTGGTGACTAAATAAAGGATGATGGATTTACCACCTAAACGCCCAAGTGATTTAGGGTCGCTCAAATTACAGGTGCCGCATACCAAAGACACAAACACCAAAGGCACAACCAGCATTTTTAAACTGGCGATGAATATTTGTCCACCAATGTGGAAAATACCATCAACAAAAAAGCCTTTCAGTGGGAATTCGACAATACCCAGTGGCAGATAAATATCTTTCTCGCCACCTAACAGAAGTTGGAAACCAAACCCGACGAATATACCAGCCAGCATACCCAGCATAATGCGGGTGGTTAAGCTCATTGAAGAAAATTTAGCCATAGTTCTACGCATTTATTATTGTTAACGGGATATAGCCTACCAGCGGGTAAAAAAATATTCAGTTAAAATCACGGATTTTTTTACATTGGGTACTAAATAATGTATTAATTTTGTTTTAACATTAGGCAGTTATTTTAATTATAAAGAGCTAGGGAGAGGTCAATGCGTCTAATTCGATTAGCCTGCATGATACTAGTTTCCGTTATCCTCACAGCATGTGGTGGTGGAGGAACAATCGAAAAACCGAGTCAGCAGCAGGACTCATTCACGCTGAGCATTCAGCTTCAAGCACTCAATGATGGCGCAGCAGCAACATCAGTATCACGAGATGCGCCCGGACGTTTAGTTGCCAGCCTGACTAAAAATGGCGCAGCTTACCCAAATCAATTAGTGACCTTTTCATTAAATGGCGACATCGGTGTACTTGACCCAAGTTCAGGCAGTGCTCAAACCGATGCCAATGGTGAAGCAGTTTTAACATTGCGTGCTGGTACGGTAAAAGGCGCAGGACAAGTGACTGCAACCTTTAATACGCCAAACGGTGAAGCTCAAACCGCCGTGATGACGTTTACCTCTCAAGGTGATGAAACAGACTCAAACGGTCAAACAGGTGCATTCACGCTAGAGCTTCGTATCGAAGATGAAAATGGCCTTGCCTTCACCAGCGAAAACCCTGTCTCTTTAGATAACATGGGTACAGTGACAGCGACCCTGACTCAAGACGGTGTCGCACTGGATAATCGCTTAATTAAGTTCACCTCTGGCTTTACTGGTAAAATCACACCTGACTTAGGCACGGCGCAAACCAATGCATTAGGTGAAGCAGAAGTGACCTTAGGCCCTGGTAACTTTAAAGGTGCAGGCACAGTCACTGCGACATTTGAAGCGAACAGCGAAGCTACCGTTAGTCAACAAGCTGTGTTTTATTCATCAGGTGATGGTGCACCAGAAGAGTCTGTTGCTGTTCAAATCGACATCAAACTTTTGGTGGGTTGTAACGATGATTGGGATGCTAATCGCAACAACGT
>JBGTXC010000070.1:0-11446 GCA_041937835.1 Alteromonadaceae bacterium
TGAGGTGGCAAATCGCTTGAAATTGCGCCTGCGTGCAGAAGACACCATAGCCCGTTTAGGGGGCGATGAATTTGCCGTGTTATTAAGTGGCATTGACGATAAAGACAGGGCCGCTGACGTTGCATTAACCATTCAAGAAACGCTGTGCCGCCCAATTCGTTTGGGCAGCAATGAAGTGATCATCAGCGCTAGTATTGGTATTACTATGGCGCCACAAGATAGCCAAGAAGAAGACCAATTATTGAAGCACGCGGATTTGGCCATGTACGAAGCCAAAGCCAAAGGCCGTAACACCTATCATTTTTACTCGAAAGAGCTGCATGCGGCAGCCCGTGAGCGCTTACACATTGAAAACGAATTACGCCACGCCATTAAAGAAGAGCAATTTAGCTTGCACTATCAGCCACAAGTGGACTCGCGCACAAATCGTGTGGTCGGCTATGAGGCGCTCGTACGTTGGCAGCATCCAGTAGAGGGTATGATCCCACCACCTAAGTTTATTCCGATAGCGGAAGCTACGGGCATGATAGTGGAAATTGGTGAATGGGTATTAGAAGAGGCGTGCCATTTTGCCAGCCGAATGGATGCGCTAGGCCACGGCAGTAATATTTCGATTAACCTTTCAGCGCGTCAGTTTAAAGATTCAAACTTGCGCCAAGTGTTACAGCGCATTTTGAACAAGACCAAGATCAAAGCCAGCTCGCTGCACCTAGAATTAACCGAAAGTATGTTAATGGGGGATGTGGACGCCGCCATTAACCAGCTCTATGAAATGAAAAAGTTAGGCGTGTCTATCTCAATTGATGACTTTGGTACTGGCTATTCATCACTCAGTTACTTAAAGCGCTTCCCAGTGGATATTTTGAAAGTTGACCGTTCATTTGTGAAAGACATCCCAGGCGATCGCAATGATATGGAAATCACCGCGGCAATCATCGCTATGGCACAAAAACTTAATCTGAATGTGGTTGCAGAAGGGGTGGAATCGAAAGAGCAGGTGGCCTTCTTAGAAGAGAACAACTGCCACATAGTGCAAGGGTATTACTACTCTAAACCTATGCCTGAGTCAGAGCTACTTGGCTCGCTCACCAGTGAGTCAGAACTCGAAAAAGCATAAAAAAATCGCAGGTTAGCCGCCTGCGATTTTTACTTTAAACTGCATGGATTCTAAAATCCCTTTGAGTTTAGAGCGGTCATCGCCCTGAATCTCTATGATGCCGTCTTTCACTGAGCCGCCTTGTCCCATTTTCGCTTTCACTTTTTTCGCCAGCGCCTTGACGTCATGTTCTTCAGGGTTAATGCCTTTCACTAGCATTACGCCTTTGCCTTTACGGCCTTTAGTTTGGCGCTCAATCCGAATAAATCCGTCTTTGTATAACGTAACTTCTGGGGCCTCGGTGGGTGTGTCTGCCTTGATACGGCCAGTTTCTGTTGAATATACCAGTGTCATAATGGCTCCTCTTTCAATCTAGCCAGTATACCAAAAGCAATTCAATCAGGCGAAAGCCAAGATTATTTACTAAAAGTCATTGAAATTATGGCATTTACGGGCTTTATTTGAGTAATAACAATCGACTAAAAGCAGGACTTTAGGTATGGCTTTAAGTAAAGCACTTTCGGCAGATGGGCAACTGCTCACCATTCAAATTTCGGGTAAGTTTGACTTCAATTTAGTGCAATCTTTTCGTAATGCCTATAACGACTTAGGCGAAGGCAAGCCGGAAATCATCATTGACCTAAAAGAAGCCGATTACATGGATAGCTCGGCACTGGGTATGTTATTAAACATGCGTAAATCCCTTGGGGATTCAGTGTCAGAAATCCGTATTGTGAATACCAATGAACAATTAAAAAAAATCTTCCAAATCTCCCGCTTTGACAAGAAATTTACGATTGAATAATGGCAAAAATCCTCGTCGTAGATGATTTAGAGGTCAATCGTATTTTGTTAAGCCAACTCCTGAAAGGAGATGGCCACCGTGTGCTGTGTGTTAATGATGGCCTTGCCGCACTGGACGCGTTAACTGAGTTTCAACCCGACTTAGTCCTGTTAGACGTCATCATGCCGAAAATGAGCGGCTATGAGGTCGCTCCGCTTATTAAATCTCATGCAAAAGACGTTTACCTGCCCATTATTTTTATTACAGCACTCGAAGACAGAGACAGCCTTAAACGTTGCCTCGCGGTCGGTGGTGATGACTTTTTAAGTAAGCCCTTTGATCAAGTAATTTTAAGCGCCAAAGTCATGGCCCATTGCCGCACCCGAGAGCTCAGTAAACGTGTGGTCAGAGACAACGAGCTATTAACCTATCACCAAAATAAATCTGAGCGCGAATACCAAATTGTTGAACGGATCTTTCAAAATGCCTTAGCCGAGGCTGGGGAAAAAGACGAGGCTGTGGCGTTTTACTTATCGCCTGCGGCGTCTTTTAATGGTGATGTGCTTTTCTATACCCGCTCACAAACAGGGAGTTTGTATATCATGCTGGGCGATTTCACTGGGCATGGTTTGGCAGCCGCCATAGGCACGTTACCCGCCTCACGAATATTTTACGCCATGGCAAAAAAAGGCTTAGCGGTGGCCAAAATTGCCACTGAGCTTAACAAAGAGCTCTACCAATTACTGCCCGACGATATGTTTTGTGCGGCCTCCATCATTGAAATGGACGCCAGTGGTAAATACCTCACAGCATGGCTTGGCGGTTTGCCAGATGCCTATTTGCTACGTCATGAAAGTAACGACATCAAAGCGCTATGCTCTGAGCATATGGCGCTTGGGATATTAGACAACATCGAGTTTGAGTCCACCGTCTTAACCTATTCTCTGAAACCTAAAGATCGACTGTTACTCATCACGGACGGTGTGATAGAAGCAACCAACCGCTTTGAGCAACAATTTGGGGAAGAGCGCTTACTTAAGCTGATTCAAAACCACAATGAGGTTGACGACATTCACGATATCCAAGCGCGGATTGTGAAGTCAGTAAACCGCTTTGCCAATGCCATAGAGCAGCATGACGACATCAGTTTAGTACTCATGGAATCAAAACCTGGGCAAATGTTAGCAACGGATCCCACGCAAGCAGGGGCACTGCCAGTGACGCTGAATTTAAAACTGAATACGAAAGACATTCGCCAAGCGGATCCCGCATTAAAAATTATTGAAATGCTCGGTGCGCTTGAGCCGGTACAGCGCCATCGTAATAACCTGTTTGTGATCTTGTCAGAGGCTTATAACAACGCGGTGGATCACGGCTTATTGGGATTGGACTCTGGGCTTAAAAATACGGAGTCTGGCTTTTATGAGTACTATGCCGTGAGAGACAAAGCACTAAAACAACTCACTGAAGGGCACATAGATATTGAAGTGTCTTACTTACCCGAACGCCACTTATTTTTAATTGGTGTGAGCGACTCAGGGGCCGGCTTTGAGCATGACAAGGTACCGACGTTCGATGATGACTGTGAATATGGCCGTGGTTTGAAGCTTGTCAATGAGCTGGCAGACAAACTTTATTTCAACCGTAAAGGTAATCAAATCTGCATTGAATATTCTGGTCGCTAAAGACTAGGCAAAGGCAAAGCCGTCTGATAGTATCCATTTAAAGGTTTAGATGTTTGGATGGCTAAATGGTTTCCCAGTACCTAGCACACGCAAAGATTCAGTGTGACGATGCGTTAATTGCAAACGAATTACAGGCTTTAGAACAGTATTTAACCGAGCAACAAGGCGCTCAAAAAGCCCCATGGCAATATTTAGTCCCAGAGCTTGGTGAAGGTGGCACCTGTAGTTTATTTGGTGAATTATCCGATACCCCATTTGATTTAACGCATGTACTTCCTAATAGTGCAGAAAACCAAACCGCACTCGATACCCTGCAAACCATTGCGGAATTTGTAAAAAGCCGCACTGGGGTTGATTGGTATGGTATTTATCAAACCCGTGAGCTCGATGAAAAGGCCTTGTGTAAATTGGCCTATTTCGGTGCACCAAGCCGTCCGACGTTTCCAGTCAACCCTACCTTTGCGCAAACCAGCAACAATGTGCAGGTTGTATTGAGTGAGCAAGGCCGGGTGATCAATGATGTGGCAAGCTATGTTGCCGAAGGCGGTGAGTACTATACCTGTGACCCCAAAGTACAAGCAGAAGTGTGCTTACCATTATTGGGTGCTTCAGGCTGTGTTGGCATCATTGACGCAGAATCTTTTCAGGCTGGCTTTTTTTCTGAACAGCACTTGGCAACATTAATTGCCACTTGTTTGGTGATCCCACAGTATTTACCCGCTTAAAGCATTAGTGCATAAGCAAATTATGGTAAGCTTGAGGTAGGAAAAATAACTTAAAAAGAGAAAGCCATGTTCTCACATTTAAAACCTTTACCCACGGATCCTATCCTAGGTTTAATGGCTGCCTATCAGCAGGACACTAACCCGAATAAAATCGATTTAGGTGTTGGTGTATATAAAAACGAAGCGGGTGATACCCCAGTGCTTAAAGCCGTTAAACAGGCTGAGCAGTTCCGTTTTGATAACGAAACCACCAAATCTTACATAGGTCTTGCGGGTGACTTAGGCTTTTGCAGAAAAATGGAGCAATTGCTTCTAGGTAACAGCCATTCAAGTTTGCTTGCAAACCGTGTTCGTACCGCACAAACACCTGGGGGCACAGGCTCTTTACGTGTTGCAGCAGAATTTATTAACCGTTGTAAGCCTGGCGCCACCATTTGGGTGACTACCCCTACGTGGGCAAACCACATCAGCTTGTTTGAAGCAGCCGGTTTAGAGGTAAAAGAATTCCCATATTATGATTATGACGCCAAATCACTGAAGTTTGATGAAATGATGGCAACATTAAGCCATGTTGAACCAGGTGATGTGGTGTTATTACATGCATGCTGCCATAACCCAAGTGGTATGGACTTAAACCAAAGCCAGTGGCAACAGTTTGCTGAGCTTGCAAAAGACCGTGGTTTTACCCCTTTAATTGATATTGCATACCTAGGCTTTGGTGAAAGCATTGATGCGGACGCATTTGGTCTGCGTTTATTGGCTGATACCGTTGATGAAATGATCATCTGCTCATCGTGTTCGAAAAACTTTGGTTTATACCGTGAACGCATAGGCGCTTGCTCAGTTATTTCACGTGACGCTAAGGTTGCAGATGTTGCAAATTCAGTGATGCTAAGTGTGGTACGTAGTATCTACTCAATGCCGCCAGCACACGGTGCAGCGATTGTTGATATCATTTTAGGCAGCGATGAGCTGAACCAACTATGGCGAGAAGAGCTTGCCGAAATGCGTGGTCGCATTAATGGCCTTCGTAGTGAAATTGTTACCGCATTAAAAGCACAGGGCGTGAGCCAAGACTTCAGCTTTATTGAGCGTCAACATGGCATGTTCTCATTCTTAGGGATCAACCAAGCTCAAATTGATACTCTGCGTGATGAGTATGCAATTTACATGGTTGGCTCAAGCCGAGTGAACGTAGCAGGTGTGAGCCGCGCAAACTTAGACTACTTTGCTAAAGCCGTTGCTAGTGTGCTGTAAAGAAGTAGCTAGATAACAAAAAAACGCCCTGTTGGGCGTTTTTTTATGCGCTTTTTATGTCTGTGACTTTCGCTTTTGGCTTTGGCGGGGTAGGTTTACCGCCTTTCAATAAAGCTGCAAACTCGTCTTTGCGTTTTGCCATTTCAAGCGCGAGCGTTTCAACTTGCTGTTCGCTCAGTGGTACATCAACATTGGCAAGTAAGCCCTCTAGAGACTCAGCAATATCCAGCATCTTGTCATAGGCGTCCGCTTCTTTTTTGCTGGTAAAGGTCATGCGTTCAACTCCGTCTCGTTCCACCACGTATTTTACGACAACAGCCATAGCCTGCTCCTAGTGTTAACTGTTTTTTTATACAGTAATTAGAATCAGGGCGTGATGCAATACTCTTTTGTGGTTTTTTTCAAATTAATTGACGCTTTTGCCATTGCTGCCTTTATTTAAACTTCTAAATTAAGGAGCTAAAAATGAAACACATTTTATTATTGGCGTCTGTGGTTTTGGCGTTAGCAACGGCACCGGCTGCATGGGCCGGGCATCATGGTAAAGAGCATGGCGCGGCCAAAAAGATGGAAGCCAGCAAGATGGCGGCGGTGAATATTAATCAAGCTGATTTAAAAATGCTGACCAAACTGCCGGGTATTGGCAAAAAGAAAGCACAGGCAATTTTGGACTACCGCAAAGCCAATGGTGACTTTAAATCCTTGGCAGAGCTTAAAAACGTAAAAGGCTTAGGCAAAAAGGCGCTTGCCAAGCTTGAGGGAAAAGTGACTTTCTAAATGAAAAAAGCCAGAGTTTACTCTGGCTTTTTAGTGTCTTGCTCAAAGGCGTCTCGTGCAGCTTGTAAATGGGGTTTTGCATAAAACAAGCTGATAGGCTGCGTGAGCAAAGGGTAGGTGAAAAAAAGCACCAACAGCACAGGTAAAATGGCCCAGCTATTAACTTGTGCTGCAATTAAAAATAACGGAGCAAGCACACAGAGCTTTAATAGGCTTACAGTAATGCGCGTCATAGGGGGCAGCATACTTATGGCCATATGCACCACGGTGAGGCGCTCTGTGTAAGTGAGCTGTGCCAGCTCTGGCACAGATTTCATAGTTAGATAAATACGTTTCATCGTTTTTTCAAAGTAAGAGCGAGTACCAACACAATACTTACCGCGCTCATTGCGGCAAAGATCACTTGCATCCAGCCTGGCATAGATAGCCCTAAAAATTGCCAATCTATGTTGCCACAGTCGCCGGTGGCAGCAAACAAACTTGGGATCCATTCGTGTAATGGCATAAAGCTAGGGAAGTTTGGCTCAAATGCGCAGCTAAAGGCAAAAGGGTCTGTGGTGGTCTGCATCATGATGTGCTCTTTGGCCACCAAAAACCCCCAGCCACTACTGATCACAAAACCAGCTAAACCTAAAGCACGCACTATGGTATTTTGCGGCTTTGCGGCGCCAACCAGCGCACTAATAAACACGCCCCACATAGCAACACGTTGGTAGATACACATGATGCATGGCTCAAGTGCCATAACGTATTGAAAATAAAGAGCGATGAGTTCAAAACCAAGCGCAAAACCGGCCAGTAATAACCAAGGCGCTCGTTTTTGAGTTAATTGGGTAATCCACTGCATTTTTTTATTATCCTAAGAAAAAGCCGCTTTACGCGGCTTTATCAATTAATGGTGACCTGAGTCCGTTGGGGCGCTAATGCCCGTCTGGTGTTCTATCAGATTATACTGGTAGAGGGTTTCAGTCCATTCTGTTAGGCCGTTATAGGTAAAGTACAAGCCTACTATGGTTAACACTATGGTGTATGGCAATGCCATAAACACCATGCGACCGTACGACAAACGTAGTACCGGCGCAAGGGTAGAGGTTAACAAGAATAAGAACGCCGCTTGACCATTTGGCGTTGCTACTGAAGGTAGATTAGTACCTGTGTTGATAGCAACCGCAAGTAAGTCAAACTGATCGCGGGTAATAATGCCATCTTGCAGTGCTTGAGCCACTTGGTTGATGTACACAGTCCCTACAAACACGTTATCACTGACCATCGAAAGCACACCATTTGCCATAAAGAACATAGCAAGCTGTTGCTCTCCTTCAAATTCAAGTACCGCAGCCGTCACAGGTGCAAACAGTTGTTGGTCGATGATCACCGCAACGACCGCAAAAAACACTACAAGCAGAGCGGTAAATGGTAAGGCTTCTTCAAACGCTTTACCAAGCTGATGCTCTTCAATGATGCCAGACATCGCCGTTGCCAAAATGATAATCGAAAGACCAATCAAGCCAACCGCAGCTAAGTGCAATGCTAAGCCAATGATTAGCCAAATAGCAATCACACCTTGTACCACTAGGTTCACGTTGTCGCGAAGTGTGCGCTTAGAATCTTGGTAGGCGTCATAATCAACTAAAATTTGACGAACCGTTTCTGGCAGTAGGGCGCCGTAACTAAACTTTTTGGTCTTTTCAACTACTAAGCAAGTGATCACACCGGCACAGAACACAGGTAAGGTCACAGGTAACATCCTAAAGAAGAACTCACCGAAGTCCCAACCCGCACGTGCAGCAATAATTAAGTTTTGCGGCTCACCCACCATAGTACATACACCACCAAGTGCCGTACCAATAGAGGCGTGCATAAGCAGGTTACGTAAAAAGGCACGAAAATCTTCAAGCTCTTGGCGATTAGGGGCGTGTACTTGGTCATCATTACTGATGTCATGCTCGGAATGAAAATCCTTCCCTGAGGCCACTTTGTGGTAAATGGAGTAAAAACCCATGGCCACCGCAATGATCACCGCCATTACCGTTAAGGCATCTAAAAACGCGGATAAAAACGCGGAAGACACTAAAAAAGCAAGGGATAACACGGTTTTACTGCGGACCCGTATCACCAATTTGGTGAATAAGAACAGCAGGAGATCCTTCATGAAGTAAATCCCCGCAACCATGAAAATCAGTAGCAAGATCACATCAAGGTTTTGGGCTATCTCGTGTTCCACTTGCCCGGGGGTTGTCATACCTATAAAGAGTGCTTCAATCGCTAACAATCCACCAGGTTGTAGCGGGTAGCATTTTAAAGCCATCGCTAGCGTGAAGATAAATTGTAAAACTAAAGCCCAGCCGGCAAGGTAAGGATTAATACTAAATAATACAGGGTTGATCGCTAAGAACGCGATAATGGTTAACTTGTACCATTTAGGCGCACTACCTAAAAAGTTTTTAGATAACGCCGCAAATGCGCTTTGTTGCATGGTTATTCCTTCTTCTTCTTGTGCTTTGATTTATCAGGAAACAGTCCATCTAAATTAAATCAGCATGGGTGTGCTGTAAACCAAATTCGCACAAATAACCTTTAATAACGGGGATTTATGACGTTACTATGGAATCCAATTACGATTTTGTCTAATTACTGGAAACGTAATCGCACAATAATGCAGCAAACCCACACTTTACCAACTGTTAAGACCAGTTGAGCAAACACGTTAAGTATGGCAATAATGCTAATAATATTAGTGCTCTGCAGGATGTCGGCGCGTTCTTGGGGAAATTTGGTACTTTTTCAGTGTCTTGTGAGAATGTTCGCATCTGGTACAATCAGTGCGCATCGTAGGAAAAATAATCATAAAGTGGAAGTTTGATGAAAATATTTAAAGCCAAAAGCCCAGCTGGATTTGCTGAGGAGTACATAGTTGAGTCCATCTGGAATGGTGAATTTCCACCTGGTTCCATCTTACCGGCAGAGCGTGAGCTCTCAGAACTCATTGGTGTAACACGTACAACATTACGTGAAGTATTACAGCGCCTTGCCCGTGACGGTTGGTTGACTATCCAGCACGGCAAACCAACCCGTGTGAATAACTTCTGGGAAACGTCAGGACTAAACATCTTAGAAACACTGGCACGTCTTGATCAAGACAAACTTCCAGAGCTAGTGGATCAGCTTTTATCTGCTCGCACTAACATCTCAGCCATTTATACCCGTGCTGCAATCAAGCATAACCCTGAGCGTGTGATTGAAATTTTATCGCAGCACCAAGCTGTTGCTGATACCAAAGAAGCGTTTTCAGAATACGATTACCACGTTAACCATGAGTTAGCGCTTGCCTGTGGCAATCCAATTTATGTGCTGACGCTAAATGGTTTTAAAGGGCTTTACTCAAAAATCGCAAATCATTACTTCTCGGATGAACGTACTCGTAACCTAGCGCGTAACTTTTACACTGACTTAATTAAGTTAGCGCAAGCAGGTAAGCACGACGAGGCAGTCTTACTAGTACGTAAGTACGGTTTGCAATCCGGCCAAATCTGGCAAGAAATTCGTGGGTCACTTCCTGCGGACATCATGGATTAGTAAAAGCGCCGTTTAGGCGCTTTTTTGATTGGTTTTTCCGAATAGCCTCATCGTTTTTTTCGATTGTAATTCGGAAATAATTCACTTTAAGATAGCCGACAAGATTTAGCGGGCTTGAAATATCGCATTTCAGCCTTATAAAGTTCTTCATCATAGTTTTATGATGCACACTTATACAATTAGGAGAATACAATGGGTGTATTAGTAGGCCGTCAGGCGCCTGACTTCACAGCAGCAGCTGTACTAGGTAACGGTGAAATCGTTGAAAACTTTAACCTAAGCGAAACCATCAAAGGTAAAAAAGCCGTTATCTTTTTCTACCCACTTGATTTCACTTTCGTTTGCCCTTCAGAGCTAATCGCATTTGATAAGCGTTTTGAAGAGTTCCAAAAGCGTGGTGTTGAGGTAATTGGTGTATCTATCGATTCACAATTCTCACACAACGCATGGCGTAACACTGCCATCAATGACGGTGGTATTGGTCCAGTTAAATATGCACTTGTTGCTGACGTTAAACACGAAATCTGCCAAGCGTACGACGTTGAGCACCCAGAAGCAGGCGTTGCTTTCCGTGGTTCATTCCTAATCGACGAAGAAGGCATGGTACGTCACCAAGTAGTAAACGATTTACCACTCGGCCGTAACATCGACGAAATGCTTCGCATGGTTGATGCACTACAATTCCACAGCGAGCACGGTGAAGTGTGCCCAGCAGGTTGGACTGAAGGTAAATCAGGTATGGACGCAAGCCCAGCAGGTGTTGCTAAGTTCCTAAGCGAAAACGAAGGCCAGCTATAATAGCTCCTTTGCGTAACGCATAAAAAAAACCGCCCTAGGGCGGTTTTTTTGTGGTTGCTAAAGCTTAGAAGTTAAAGGTTAACTTGGTGTAGATAAAGCGGCCACGTGGGTTATGCACGCTGCCTGCATAGCCGTATAAGTCGCCATCACCATCACCAATAGCAAACGGTGGCTCTTCATCAAATAGGTTGTTAATACCGAGTACAATGCGGCTGTTATCCGTCATTTGGTAACCTGCTTGCACATCAAGTAAGGCTTGTGAGTCAACCATGCGTGATTTGTTTTCTTCAACATCAATTTTACCGTTAAAGTCAAAATCAGGCGTATCTTCAAACTCGCCGATGTAGCTTAAGTTAACGCTTGCAGAGAAAGCATCTTTTGCCCATGTAGAGCTCAGCATCCAGCGGTTTTCTGGGTAACGGTATTCACCCGTGTAGTCCACATCATCACGCTCAAAGTTAAGCATGTGTGCCCATTCAAGGTTAAACTTCAGGTCGCCCATGTCTGCTAAATCAAGCGTGTAGTTCGCAGAAATATCAATACCTGAGGTTTCTTGCGATGATAAGTTCTTGAAGGTGTTGTTGATTTTTTGGATTACACCAAGTGATTGCCCAGCTTGTGGTGGTAAACGTACACACACAGTGCTGTTTTGGTTAGCACACTCTTGCTCATACACTAAACCAAATTCTTGCTCGGCAATCTTGTTGTCTTGGGTGATACCCCAAATATCGAAGCCAACGCCAAGATC
>JBGTXC010000071.1:0-11276 GCA_041937835.1 Alteromonadaceae bacterium
TCCCGCGTTAAGCGACCCACGTTAAAATCCACAGGTGGGGCAATGACTTCAATCTGGCAATCATCAGGCGGCGATGTAATAAAGTCTATCGCTGCGTTATAACCCAAGTGGCGTTTTAGCATGACATCACAAATGGCGGGGGTGTCTTTAAATAAGGCTTTAGTAAGCCAAGGTGTTTTGCTCGCTTTTTTACGGTACCCCAGCGGTTTTGAAAGCACGACTGTGATGTGGCGTGCGCCGTCTTGATAGGCTTTTTGCACTGGAATGGAGTCGGCAACGCCGCCGTCTGTGAAGGCTTTGCCAACTAAGGTGACAAAATCGCGATACCCCAAAGGCACAGAGCATGTGGCTTTTAGTAAATTCAGGGCGTTTGCCGCGTTTAATTGCGGGTAATAAGCTTTGCCGGTTGCCACCTCAGTCACAGCGCAATAAAGGGGGATGTTCTTGGCGCTGATTTTTTCTAAATCCAACGGGATTTCAGTCACTGTGATGTCCCACAGCCAATCTAAATCCAATAAATGCCCGCCTTTGATAAAGCGACCAAACTGAATAAACTCATTGCGGCAGGAGTAATCTGTAATGACGCTGTGATTACGGCCGCGCTGCCCTGCTAAATAGGCCGCTAAGGTAGTTGCCCCTGCCGAGACGCCATAAGCCACATCAAACGCGTAATACGCATGATTAATAAACTCATCGAGCACGCCCGTGGCAAAAATACCCCGCATGGCGCCCCCTTCAACTATGAGTGCGCGTTGCTGTCCTTGCTCATTTGATTTTTTCATTTTGCTTTTAGCTCTGTGTGTTACAGTAAACGCAAACGGTTAAAACACCACACACTATGTCAGCAGCAAGCCTATTTCAACTGATTTTATTGGCCGCCATTTGGGGCAGCTCGTTTTTATTTATGCGCGTAGCGGTTGAGCCGCTTGGACCTGTGGTTTTAATCACAGGAAGGGTGGGGTTTGCTGCCGTATTTTTGTTACTCACAGCGCTCATGCTGCGCCGCGCCATGCAGATGAAACGTCATGGCCTGTTTTACGCTGTTATAGGCTTTTTTAATTCTGCCCTGCCCTTTGTGTTATTTGCTTATGCCGCACAGACTCTTAGCGCCAGTTTGCTGTCGATTTTAAATGCTACCGCGCCAATTTGGGGAGCAATAGTGGCCGCAATTTGGCACAAGCAAGCACCGAAAAAAAGCGTGCTCATGGGGCTGTTACTGGGTGTGATTGGCGTTGGTATTTTAGTGGGGTTTGATCCTGAGGTGTTAAACCAGCTAGAGCATGCATTGCTGGCTGTGTTTGCTGCCACGGCCGCCGCATTTTGTTATGGCATTGCCAGTGTGTATGCCCAAAACGCAGACAACAAACCGGATGCCTTTAATACATCCCATGGCAGTATGTGGCTTGCCACCAGCATGTTATTGCCATTTTGCTGGCTTTTCCCTGTCAGTGAGGCACCGACCCTCGAGGTTACTAGCATGGTCGTCCTACTAGGGGTGGTGTGCTCAGGCGTTGCTTATCTCCTTTATTTTAAGCTGGTGAACGACATCGGCGCACCAAGTGCCCTCACTGTGACCTTTTTGATCCCCGTGTTTGGGGTACTTTGGGGTCATGTTTATCTGGATGAAGCCATCGGCTTACACACTTTAGTGGGTGCCAGTATCGTATTAGTGGGCACGGCCTTAGTGACTGGCTTTTCCCCAAAACGGCTTTTTGCCATCAGGGCTGTGACCTAACCAGAGATCGCTTTTTTCAGCTATAACGTAGGGTACTTGGTGATTTTATGAAGCACCTTACATTATGCAAAATATCGGTATTTATTGGTTTAGTAACGACTTAAGAGTGGATGACAATCCGGGGCTTCAAGCCATCGCGGATGACGTAGACACACTCTTGTGTGTCTACATTTTAGAGCCTGAAGTCACCTCGCAAAACCGCCTTGCTCAGTGCCCTAAAGGAGAAAACGCCAAAGGCTTTTTACATGAATCCTTGCGCGCACTAGACGCTAAGCTCACTCAACTTGGCCACACCTTGTGGGTCTTTGACGGCCCAAGTGATGTCATTATGCCGCACATCATTGGCCAAATTCAGGCAACCCATGTGTATCGCAGCGTGCATGCAGGCTTTTATGAAGCCACCCGCTGGCAGCACATCAAGCTGCAAAAGCCTTGGGTGGAGTTTAAAGCGTTTCATAGCCACACCTTATTTGAAAAAGCCACCTTGCCTTTTAATTTAGATGACTTACCAGCGAGTTTTTCAAAGTTTCGTAACCAAGTAGAAAAGCACTTAGTGCCCGAGCCCCCTTGTGATGATGTGACCTTATTACCACCGCCGGTGGCTTGGCAGGGCGACAGCGTTCCTCTTGATGCTTCACAAAATGAGCATGCCCTAGTAAAAGGCGGAGAAGACGCCGCCATTGCGCACGTTAAAGCGTATTTTAAAGGTGACCATGCACTGAGTTACAAAGACACCCGCAATGCCCTTGATGGCATGCATGAGTCCACAAAGTTTTCGCCCTACTTGGCGCTTGGCTGTATCAGTGCTAGGCGTATTTACCACACGCTAAAAGACTTTGAAGCGCAGCGTGAAGCCAATGAATCCACTTATTGGATTTATTTTGAGTTGCTATGGCGCGAGTATTTTCAGTGGTATGCCCACAGCTACGACAATAAATTATTTTTGTTTTCAGGCATTAAAAACAGCAAACCCTTAACCAGCTTTTACCCAAACCGGTTTCGGGCATGGTGCCAAGGCGAAACACCCTACCCCATAGTCAATGCCTGTATGCGGCAATTAAATCAAACGGGTTATATGTCAAATCGCGGCAGGCAACTGGTTGCAAGTGCCTTAGTGCATGAGCTTAGCTGCGATTGGCGCTATGGTGCGGCCTATTTTGAGCAACATTTGATTGATTATGATGTGGCGAGTAACTGGGGTAATTGGCAATACCTTGCAGGCGTTGGTGCCGACCCACGCGGTCACCGCCAGTTTAATTTAGCCAAGCAAACCCAAATGTACGACCCAGAAGGTCGATTTATTGCGCGCTTCCAAGGTGATACACATTGCGCCCCTTTAAATGACACTAGCATGGTGGATTGGCCAGAAGATGAATAAACACTATCACACCTTGCGCCTCATCCTTGGCGATCAGCTTAACGCGGCGCACTCTTGGTACCAAGAAAAAGACGATGGCGTGCTCTATCTGATTGCAGAGCTAAACCAAGAGCTTAGCTACGTTAAACACCATGAACAAAAAGTCGCGGCATTTTTTAAAGCCATGGCGTGTTTTAGTGAGGCACTTAGTAACGCAGGCCATGAGGTCCTATTTTTAACCTTAGATGACACAAAGGGATACTCTGATTTACCGGCACTAATTCGCGCTTTGTGTGACAAACACCACATAACCACCTTTGCTTATCAACGCCCTGACGAATACAGATTACTCACACAACTAGAGCACATGTCACTTGATGGTATCGCAAAAGAGATTTGGGACAGTGAGCATTTTTACCTGCCGTTTGAAGAGCTAAGTGACTACTTTAAGCCGGGCAAACACCACACCATGGAAGCTTTTTATCGGAAAATGCGTAAGCGCTTCAATGTGCTATTAAAAAACGATGAACCTGTAGGTGGGCAATGGAATTTTGATGCGAAAAATCGCAACAAGCTTAAAAAAGAGGACTTAGCTGCCATTCCTGAGCCACTGTGTTTTAGTAACGATGTCAGACAAATTCGTGCTCGATTAATAGCGCACAAAGTGAAGGTGTTTGGCACCTGTGAGGATACGTTGCTTTGGCCCGTTACTCGGCGCCAAGCTAAGGAACTTATCAGCTATTTTTGTGAGCATTTACTGGTGCATTTTGGCACTTTTCAAGATGCCATGACCTGCCAACACAGCGCGAAATGGAGCCTTTACCACTCTCGTATTTCCTTTGCGTTAAACGCTAAAATCATCAGTCCTAAGTACCTGCTTAATGAGGTAATAAACACCTTTGAAGCACGCTCTGACATCGATATCGCTCAAGTAGAAGGTTACGTACGCCAAGTGTTGGGCTGGCGTGAATACGTGCGCGGCATTTATTGGCAAAACATGCCCGACTACGCGGATAAAAATGCCTTAGAAGCAAAACGTGCCTTGCCCACATATTACTGGGACGGCAACACCAAAATGCGCTGTATGAAAGAGTGCATCAGCCAAAGTTTAGAAACCAGTTACGCTCACCACATTCAAAGGTTAATGGTTACCGGAAATTTTGCGCTTTTGACAGGCCTTAACCCAGATGAGGTAGACGCTTGGTACCTAGGCATTTACATCGACGCCATTGAATGGGTTGAAATGCCGAACACGCGCGGTATGAGCTTATTTGCCGATGATGGCATTATTGCCACAAAACCCTATGCAGGCGGCGGTAACTACATTAATAAAATGAGCGATTACTGCAAGCATTGCCATTATGACGTTAAAGAAAAAACAGGAAGTAAAGCGTGTCCTTTCAATAGCTTATATTGGGGTTTTATGGCGCGCCATGAAGATAAATTTAGTAATAACCATCGCATTGGCATGATCTACCGTAACTGGCAAAAACAAAGTGACGAACAAAAAGAGGCCGTGCTCAAGCGGGCAAATTGGTGTTTAGATAATTTGGACGCGTTGTAAAAAGGCTCAACTAACTTGTTGAGCCTCACGCTTTTGTGACTTCGCCTATCGGGTTCCAGCACTACAGCAATATGCCAATACAAAAGTACAGTTACCTACGCTTTTTTCCACAATTTTACGCATATCTGTATTGAGCTTGCTCATTGCTCCAGTGACTGGATCTGGGGCTGGTAACTTGTTGTTATTAAAGTCATGAACTTGCACATCAACCGTATGGTTATCACGTGTTTTTGGGTGACTTAAAGATCTATCTTCATTGGCAAACTTCTGCTCACGCGTAGCAACTGCGCCAACTTGACCGGCACAATAACCATGAGTGCCGGACATGATATGAATAGTATGGTTTTTACCTTCAAGTGAATGACCAATTTGTTCAAGTGCTGACGCAACATCACGTACGCTGCATGCGCCATGAAAACCATAAATAGGAATTGCGTTTGGGGCATCTTGAGTAATCTTAACGAGTTCTGGCATTGCTTGTCTCCTTTTTAGTTACATGCCAAAATCAAGATTAGTTAAACAGCAAGTACCCACAATGGCAACATATTGGTAATTTGCCTGCCGAGTCTCACCTCATCACAGGGCATACTTTCTGGTACTTTTAGTACAATTAAAAACCTAAATCATCATGCAATTTTTTTAACCTCTTGAATGAATAAATAACTGCCATGGCTATTTCAAAGAGTGAGAGTTCATTTAAGGCTCTTTATTTCATTCAAAACCGTTTTCAAGCAGTACAAGCAATTTATTACACTTAAAAACAAAGAAGTCAGAGCGCTGACCAGTGTGTTTTAGCGCTCAAATCCCATTTTTAACCTCTTATGCGCATCTTAGCCCAAGCCCTTTTCATTAGGGCGCTACAGCCAATTCAATTGTAAACAGTAGGTAAATAAAGTTTCGTTTTATCGGGTAAAACCCCTATTGGGCTTTTTGTGATTATTGTCCACCTTGTTGATGCAAACTCTGCCGGCTGTAGTCTCCTTGAGTGCCGACATCCCTTATTTAATTAGGTGACATCATGAAGAAAATGAACCTTATCAGTATGGCGTTGGCAAGTGCTCTGCCCTTTTCAAGCCTACTGTTTGACGCACACGCCCATGTGGGTAGCGCACACAATGGCGCTTTAACCAATAAAACCGACCTTGCTTTGGACATGCATGCCCATCGCATAGCGAAAATCAACCACCTTGATAGCTATGCAGTGCTGAGTAACATTGCAACAGCAGCACAAAAATCCTTACTGACCAGCATTAAACAGCAAAACCCTAACGCCACAGTACGCCAAAACCCAGAAACTGGGATGGTGGAAAGCGTGTTTGGCATTGCGATTGCAAGCCAAGGCGGTAGTCCTGAAAGCGCTGCCAGCGCGTTTTTAAATGAATATCAGGCGCTGTTTCCTGGCCTAGATTTAAGCCAGCTCGTGATCAACCCGCATCGCTCAAAAGCAGCCTTAGGCGGTCACTTAGTGCGTTTTGATCAAGCCATCGGTGGCATTAAAATTAAACATGCCGGCATTGGTATTGTAATGGATTCAGAGCAGCGTATTCGCGCTGTGATGGCCGATTATCATCCAAATGCTACTTTGGTTAATACTCAAGGGATCAGCAGTGACGCGGCGGTGTTAACCGCTAAAGCAGATTTAGCCGCGTTTCAAAAACAACTACCGCTTGAAGCCTTAAATGCCCTTGCACCTGCGTATGAGGTGATGAAAAAACAACTGGGTGTATTTGCCACGCCTCAGCCTCATCAAGTAATTGTAAAACAAGGTGATAGCCACAAGTTGGCATGGCAATTTTTTTACTATTCAACCAATCCATTTGGGGTGTTTGAATACGTGATTGATGCTCAAACCGGTGAGGTACTCGCCCGTACGGATAAAGTAAAAACGTTAGTCCCAGGCACTGAGGATGGTACAAGCGCGCTGCAAACTGGCGCACTCCCTGTAACGGCCGATTACTTCCCAACCTTCCCGCCAATTACAGACGGCATGCAAGATAGCTGCATCATTGAAGATGAAAGCGGCGGTGTTACAGGCACCCCCAAAGGCATGGCGCGCATCAATGTGCGTAAGTTTGATGACACCAACCGTGTTACCGGTGTTGAAGGTTTATTAACAGGTACTCACGCGCTGATTGAAAGTGCGATGCCTACGAAAGGGCCTTTTGCCCAAGCAGCGCTTGGTACGTATCACTTTTCTCAAGATGCGCAGCCGCTTGAAGCACGCCCAACAGAAGCAGATCACGTCACCCCTAGCCCTGCTCATCATTTGGATGGCATCAGCCAGTTCATTTACATCACAAACCTGCTTGAGTATTTAGATTACCTTCATAAAGATGGTGATGATGTTCACAGTCGTGGCGTTGGCGATGGCTCATTCCCAAATAGCTACCCAAATGAAGCCGTGCCACTGGCAGGTGTGGTACATATTCCTAATGTATTAGATCCACCTGATGACCCAAGTGATCCAGAATTTGCCGCTAAATTGCTTGGTTTAGACAACGCTTTTGCTGTGCCTTTATCGCAGGAAATTGCCGGTCAAGAAGTGGTGGTAAACCCAACCGCTTATGGCCATGGTTATTTATTTAATAACTTGGCACTCGATTTCTCTGTGCCGATGCACGAAGGCACCCATGCCACCATTACACCAATTGCAGGTTTTGAAGGTGAGCCAGAAGGCTCTGCTTTAAACGAAGGCCAAGCGGACTTGTGGGCTTACAGCATAGGTGAAACGCCAGATCTGGGTACCTACCCGGTTAACTCCTGTGATTTACGCCAATATCTGCGTGATTTAGGAATCGACCCTAATTCCTATGAGTATATTCGCTCGGCGCAAAGTCAAATTCGCTATTCACAATTAGGTACGCGTGATAATGCGTTCCAAGAGCACAGAGACGGTGAAATTTACGCAGGCTCTATGTGGGATTTACGCGAAATCATGACCACGATTGCGCCTGAGGTGCAATTTAAACGCCCCGATCCCGTTACAGGTGAGCCCACGCAAGATGCTTCAGTGGGTAAAGAAACTTGGGAGCGTATTTTCCTAGGCTCAATGTATGTGCTTGGGTTAACAGCGCCAGACACCTTTGTGAAGGCGCGTGATGCTGTACTGATTGCAGACAGCGTGTTATACCCAACCGATCCTATGGATTTGAATGCACCCGGTCGCCACCATGCACTGATTGAACGCGTGTTTGCAGCCCGTGAAATCGGCGTAAATGCCAAAGCGCCACTGGGTGGTCGTCAAACGGTATCGACGGCGGTGAGCGAATTTACGGCAAACCAAGCAGCGCCGCAAACGCCTCAAAATGTGCTTGCTGAAATCATCTCAGAAGATGAAGTGAAAGTAAGCTGGAATAGCGTGCCTGATGCCATTGGTTATCAAGTGTTAAAACGCCGCAAAGGCAACCCAATGCGTTTATTCCAAGGTGTACCAAACCGCGAATACTACGAAGGTGATGTCACATTCAGCGGCTACACCCATGTGGAATTTGTATTAGGTGACACACAATACAGCGATATTGGCCAAGGTTTTGGCCGTGGTCGCGGTCAAGGCATAGACTCTTTCGACTATGACTATGTGGTGCGTGCCATTGGTGTAAACAGCACGCAGCAAGTGGGCTTTTCAAAACTCTCAGGGGTGGCAAGCACCGCGATGGATGCAGTGGATGTCACCAATGACGTGAGCACGCGTGTTGCGAATGTGTCTTTTGTTGAGTCTGAGTTTGCCTTTGACCTTACCTTGGTAAACGACAGTGCAACAAAAATCTATGGCCCAGTGTCTTTAACCATCACCGACATTTCTAATTCAAGTGTCACTGCGATGAACGCGGATAACGGTGGCGATGGCCAAACCGCTGGCGCGCGCTTTGATTTCCAAGGCCCGCTTGAAAGTGGCCGCACAACTATGCCGCGCCATTTAAAATTCCATAACCCGAATGCGCAGCTCTTTACCTTTGATGCTGTGGTATCAGGCTACCACGTAGGTACGGCCACAGCAGGGAATGGCGAGCAAGCGCCGATGGATACCTCGGCACCGCGCCAACAAGAAGTGGTTTACCACAATATTGAAGAGCGTACGGGCTTAGTGGTGATTGGCTCTACAGAGCAAACCCTAGTCAATGGCGTGGATTATGTGGATGTGGTGTTTACGGCATTGCCAAGTGCCACCAGCGTGGTCGCTACCTTAAGCACGGATGTTGACTTAATTGCCTACCCAGACTTAGATTTCTTACTGCTTGATGCAAACGGTAACGAAATGGCGTCATCTGGCAATTTAGGTTCGAACGAGCAAGTCGGCGGCGGTCTCATCCCAGGTGAAGACTACATCTTACGGGTGAACGGCTATGCCAATGGCCCAACCACCTTCAAAGTCGTGATTGACCAATTCGTCACAGACCCAGCTGATGCCAATACCCAAAGCAGCAGTAACTCAGGAAGCACCATGCGTTTTGAGTACAACCCTGCCTCTGGTGCGGTGAAAGCGCTCGGTCTGCTACGTTAATCCCCCTTTCCCGATGTGTGTTCAAAGCCAGCCGTAAGGTTGGCTTTTTTTGTGGTGATGAGGCACAAAAAAAGCCGCATCAGCGGCTTTAAAAATTGGTCAGGGAAAATCATTTGGGCAATTAGCTATTTTCTAGCAAGGTGCCTTGGCCTATTTCAATCTTGCGCGGTTTCATGGCTTCTGGAATTTCGCGCTCTAAGCTAATGCTTAATAAGCCATTTTCTAAATTGGCGCCGCGAACTTTAACGTGATCCCCAAGTTGGAAAGTGCGTTCAAAATTACGCTCTGCAATGCCTTGGTGAATAAACTGACGGTCGCCATCTTTTTCGGCTTTAGTGCCCGTTACTTTCAATTTGTTGTGCTCAGATTCAATGCTGAGTTCGGCTTGGCTAAATCCTGCCACGGCCATGGTAATTTGGTACTTGTCTTGGCCAATCAACTCGATGTTGTATGGCGGAAAGCTAGGCTGCTTTTCATTACGAGATGCGGCATCAATTAATGCGGCTAGGTGGTCAAAACCAATAAATGAACGGTGTAGTGGTGTTAAGTCTAAATTTCTCATTCTATTATCCTTGTGATTAAGCGATAACTTACTGTATGCCCCTCTACATGAGCGGGCTGTGTATGAAGACCCATCAGGCGTCTTCACAAAAAGAGATGTGGACAGCCCAATTAAATCTCAAGCCCTTCTCAATAAAAAAATGATAAAAAATTTCGATAATACCCATCTAAAAAAACAATAAAGCCGCTAAACCACTGTTATTACAGGGGTAAATAATAAAATTTAAAGCAAATATTATAGGTTACCACTTGGTTACTGGTTGAAATAAGTACCCACTCACACGATAAATACCGCCATTACAAACTTTGGAGCCTATTTATGTTAAGAGTGAGTGTTATTTTGTTAATTGTGATGAGCTTTTTTAGTTCACCAATGAGTCATGGCTATAGCCAAAGTGTGGCGATTGATTATGTGCAAGGGGAAGGCGCAGTGAAAGGGGTGCGTCTTGGTTATCGCCCTTGGCATACGCACAGCAAAAAGCTGCCATTTGTCGGTGAAGTGGGTCTTTATTTAGAGCTAAGTGCCAATCTGTGGGAGTTTGGCTCACCCGCCGAATATCAAACCAACATCGCAATTGCGCTCTCCCCGGTGATCCGTAAAGCCTTTGCACAATTTTACGGCCGCCCTTTATATTGGGAGTTTGGCATTGGAATGTCATTGGTGTCAGAGCGCGAATTCGCAGGTAAAGACATTGGTAGTTATTACCAATTTGAAGACCGCTTAGGGCTTGCCTATGCCCTAGATGAGCGCACTTACATTGCACTGAGATACATGCATTATTCAAACGGCGGCTTATCAAGTGACAACCCCGGGCTTGATTTTATCAACCTTTCCTACAGCTACCGTTTTTAAACTTGGTGGCGTAATAAATCCATGTACAATCAGGTCTTAGAATAAAATTATGTATTTGTTTGTTTTTTATGTGGAAATTCATAGGTCAATTACTGCTTGCTGGCGCACTTTTTTTAGCCCTTAGTGCATGGCAAGAACGCAATTTATTAGACCATTCCGATGATACCTTAGCGCCTGCGTTTTCATTGCCTCAGCTGCAAGCGCCGAATGCGCCTATTGCACTGAGTGATTTTGCCAATGGCAAGCCCACTTTGGTGTATTTTTTTGCGCCTTGGTGCAGTATTTGCCGCGTCTCTATGCCAAATTTAGACTCGGCCTACCAATCAGGTACCTTTAATGCCGTGGCAATCGCCCTTGATTACAAGTCGAGCGCGCAAGTGCGTGAATTTAGTAAAGACTTAGGCCTTACTATGCCTGTACTCTTAGGAAATACTGAGGTACAAAACGCTTATCAAATTAGCGCGTTTCCAACCTATTATGTGATAAGCCCTGAGGGCAAAATCACCGCCCGCGCAATGGGTTATTCAAGCTTTTTAGGAATAAAGGCACGCACATGACCGAATTATTCGCCGCACTCGTTGCACTAAATATTAGTTCAGGCATTTTACCGCCATTGCCTGAGGCCGTTGCCAATAATGCCGTGGCACGGGTGGATGTGCCGGTAAAATCAAATACAGCAAATAGCCAAGGCACACAAACCTATCT
>JBGTXC010000072.1:0-11254 GCA_041937835.1 Alteromonadaceae bacterium
GATAACCAATTGTAGCGAAGTGCTTCTGCTCGGTTTGGAGTTCAGCAGCCATAAGCGGGTGATCATCCAACCAGGCTTTATCCATTATTAAGGATACTGTGTTTTGAGTAACCTTAATCTGGTAATCACACAAGACGTCATCTTTTCGGCGCATGGATAAAATCACACTTAAACGTAGTAAGACAATTAAACGCGCGGTCTCGCTTTGATAAGCATCAAGTGCTGCTAATACGTCTTTATCTATCTCTGCGCGGTGAAACTGACACAAAACCCCAACCAATTTATGCTCGATTTGACTAAAACCCGGCATGTCACTGTTTTTAACTATATAGCCTGTGTGGTTTTGGTAATGTTTGTAATCAACCAATAGGCCAATTTCGTGCAGCTTAGCAGCGGCTGTTAATACCCCTTGTAAAGATGGGTATTGCCATTGCCACTTATTTGCCACATCGAGGTAAAGCTGCTGTGCGGTTTTCGCTACGCGACCAGCCTGTGCTTCGTCTAAGTGATAGCGCGCAATAAACTGCGCCACAGTCCGTGCGCGAATGTCATCATTTTGTAGCTCAGGTAGCATTGAATACAGGACACCTTCACGAAGTGCACCGCCGGCAAGCCCCATTGCTTTGATATTCAAGCTTTCAAACAAGGCGATTAAAATCGCTAAACCAGAAACAAACACCAAGCGGCGCTCTTCTGATAAACCCACCAGCGTTAATGAATCAACGTCTTTAAATTGGCACGTTTGCTGTTTGATGGCTTGCAGCTGTGAAAGAGTGAGTACTTCACTTTGCTTTTGTGCAATGAGAATTTCTTGGATTGCTTGCACTGTGCCTGATGCACCCGACGCAAACTGCCACCCTGTACTTAATAACTGCTTTTTAACCGTGGCAATTTCTGCTTTCGCAGCTTTTATAGCGTTATCAAAATTTGCTGAGGAAATAACGCCTTGTGGGAAGTAGCGTTCAAGGTAGGTCACGCAGCCCATATTTAGGCTGTGATAAGTGATCGCGTCAATCCGCTCACCAATGACTGCCTCTGTACTGGCACCACCAATATCGATTACTAATTGCTTACCTTGGCACGCTGAGGTTTGTGCAACCCCTTGATAAATGGTTTTAGCTTCTTGCTCACCTGAGATGATATTAATGGGGTGGCCTAAGATACGCTCGGCAGTTTGAACAAACTCATCGGCATTTTTGGCAAGGCGTAAAGTAGCAGTAGCAACAATACGGATTTGGGTGGCTTTTATATCTTGTAAGCGCTCAGCAAATAGCGATAAGCACTCCCAGCCACGTGCCATGGCCTCTTGGCTTAAGATGTTGTCATCATCTAACCCTGAAGCCAGCCTGACTTTGCGTTTTACTCTACCAATAGTATGGATGCTTCCGGCAACGCTTTTGGCTATCAACATATGGAAGCTATTTGAGCCTAAGTCGATGACGGCATAAGTATCACCGCCATCGGTTGGCTTTATTTGCTCACTGGATGAGTGGGCATCACGTACAGCGTTTTGCTTGTTATTAGTATCACTGACCATGATAACGACAACCTCTCATTAGCCGTGAGAGCGGCTACGACCTCGGTTGCGATTGTCGCGGCGTGGACCACGCTGATTATTTGAACGACTGCGACGTTTTGGTGCCGTTAGGTCATCCAATAAAGCGGTTTTGTCATAGCGCGAAACTGGAATAGCGTGCTCGATGTATTCTTCAATTGCTTGCAAGTTATAAGCATATTGTTCACAACAAAAGCTAATAGCATGACCAGACGCACCTGCACGACCGGTACGGCCAATACGGTGAACGTAATCTTCACAGTCATCTGGTAAGTCAAAGTTAAATACATGGCTTACTTCAGGAATATGCAAACCACGTGCTGCCACATCCGTTGCCACTAAGATATCTAAATGACCTTCGGTGAACTGCTTTAATATAGAAAGGCGTTTTTTCTGGTTCACGTCACCGGTCAAAAGACCAACGCGATGGCCATCTACCTTTAACCACTGATACACGTTTTCACAGCTGTGCTTAGTATTGGCAAACACAATGGTTTTATCTGGCCACTCTTCTTCTACCAAGGTCATTAACAGCTTCATCTTGTCTTCTTGCGACGGATGGAAAAGCTCTTCTTGAATACGACGACCTGTTTTCTGATCAGGCTCTACTTGCACATGCACAGGGTTTGTCATGTGTTCAAAAGCAAGTTCTTGCACACGGTAAGAAAGCGTTGCAGAGAATAAGAGGTTCAAACGCTCTGATGCTTCTGGCATGCGACGCAGTAAATAGCGGATGTCTTTAATAAAGCCCAAATCAAACATGCGATCGGCTTCATCAAGTACCACAACTTCGATGTTATTCAGTGAATACGCACCTTGGCGGTAAAAATCAATCAGGCGGCCAGTGGTACCAATTAAGATATCCACGCCTTTTTCTAGTTGTGCCCGTTGTTTTTCGTAATCTTCGCCACCATATAGTAAACCAAGATTAAGTTTGCAGTGCTTTGCTAACACTTGTGCGTCTTTATGAATTTGAACTGCGAGTTCACGTGTAGGCGCCATAATCAAAGCACGAGGCTGGCCATGTTCCGAGTCGCCCTTCGCCATTAGGTGATGACACGTCGCGGTTAAAAAGGCTAGCGTTTTGCCAGTACCAGTTTGCGCTTGGCCGGCGATATCTCGCTTCTCAATGGCGTAAGGTAGGCATTGTGCTTGAATTGGCGTACAAAACTCGAAGCCATTCGCGGTAAGTCCGGCAACCACTTCCGGTGCAATATCGAAGTCAGCAAACTTCTTTTCGGTTAAATGTTTCTTGCTCATAGCGAATAAGCATAACGCTTAAGCTTGCAATAAGAAACAAGAGTGTTTAAATACGCATTAAATATATTTGCCAAATTTCTAAACGGAGAGCGCAATGAGCGATAAAATTCTTCAGCTAACTGATGACAGCTTTGAAGCTGATGTACTGCAATCTGACAAGCCAGTATTGGTAGACTTTTGGGCCGAGTGGTGTGGTCCTTGTAAAATGATTGCGCCAATTCTTGACGAAGTAGCCGAAGACTTCGATGGCCGTGTTGCTATCGGTAAACTAAACATCGACCAAAACTCAGGTACACCACCTAAGTTTGGTATCCGTGGTATTCCTACCCTACTACTTTTCAAAGATGGCCAAGTGGCAGCTACTAAGGTAGGCGCCCTATCTAAAACCCAACTTGTTGAGTTTTTAGAGCAAAACATCTAATCGAAAAAGGGCGCAAAGCCCTTTTTTGTTGCCAAAAATACGGCAAACACTGGACGAGCAAAAAGCAACCTGCTAATTTATACCTCAACACTATCCTTAGTTAATTCAAACTACCCCTGGGGCCCGTACCCAACATAACGAAACAACAAAGAACCCACCAATATGCATTTACGCGAATTGAAAGACAAGTCAATCAATGAACTTGTAAAACTAGCCGAGTCTATGGGCTTGGAGAACGTCGCCCGTTTACGTAAACAAGACATCATTTTCGCCATCTTGAAAGCTCACGCAAAAAGCGGTGAGAACATTTACGGCGGTGGTGTACTGGAAATTCTACAAGACGGTTTTGGTTTCCTGCGCTCTTCAGAAGCGTCTTATCTCGCAGGCCCAGACGACATCTACGTATCGCCAAGCCAAATTCGCCGCTTTAGTTTACGCACGGGTGATTCCATCGCGGGATTAATTCGCCCACCTAAAGATGGTGAGCGTTACTTTGCGCTGTTAAAAGTCAACGAAGTTAACTTTGATAAGCCAGAAAACTCACGTACTAAGATTTTATTCGAAAACTTAACACCACTGCATGCTAACGAACGTTTACGCATGGAACGTGGTAACGGCAGTACCGAAGACATCACTGCCCGTGTACTTGATTTAGCCTCACCGATTGGCCGTGGCCAACGTGCTTTGATTGTAGCGCCGCCAAAAGCGGGTAAAACCATGCTACTGCAAAACATTGCACAGTCGATTTCTTACAATCACCCTGACGCCACATTAATGGTACTGCTTATCGACGAACGTCCTGAAGAAGTAACCGAAATGCAGCGCCTAGTAAAAGGTGAAGTGGTTGCCTCAACCTTTGATGAGCCAGCAAGCCGTCACGTACAAGTTGCGGAAATGGTCATCGAAAAAGCCAAACGCTTGGTTGAGCACAAAAAAGATGTGGTTATCTTACTTGATTCAATCACACGTTTAGCCCGTGCCTACAACACAGTCATTCCTTCATCAGGTAAAGTACTGACCGGTGGTGTTGATGCTAACGCACTGCATAAGCCTAAACGCTTCTTTGGTGCAGCACGTAACGTTGAGGAAGGCGGCAGCTTAACGATTATCGCCACAGCCCTTATCGACACTGGCTCTAAGATGGATGAAGTTATCTACGAAGAGTTTAAAGGTACGGGTAACATGGAATTACACCTTAACCGTAAGATTGCGGAAAAGCGTGTATTCCCAGCGATTGACTTTAACCGCTCTGGTACTCGTCGTGAAGAGTTACTAACAAAGGCTGACGAGCTACAAAAGATGTGGATCCTGCGTAAAATAGTACATGAAATGTCAGAAATCGACGCGATGGAATTCTTAATCGACAAACTGGCCATGACCAAAACCAATGACGAGTTTTTCGATTCTATGAAGCGTAAGTAACGTAACGCTTTAAACAAAAAAACCGACATCAGTGTCGGTTTTTTTATGCCTGTTATTTAGCAATGCTTTAAGCTGTGTCTGACAATGGGTTTGCCAAAGTCATACTGATTTGCTTGATCAGCTCTAAATAATGGCGGTCAACCGCAGCCGCCTGCCCAAGCTTTAACGCTAACTCTAAACCTGTGGCTTGCTCAGCAATACGATGATAGCTAAAGGTTTTGGCTGCACCGGCAAGGCGATGTGCCAGCCCTTGTAGAGTTTCATGATCTTCTTTTGAGTATGCCAGCTTTAGTGCATCGCTTTCATTTGGCAGGCTTGCTTCAAAAGACAGCTTAAGCTCGGTTAAATCTATCCCAAGGTAAGGGTCTACTGTGCCTTGCTCTGGCAAATAACGGCACAGCACATTATAAAAGGCATCACGCTCTATCGGCTTTAATAAATGCCCACTAAACCCTTGCTCTAGGTAAGCATCGACTTCGTGGCTCATGGCATTGGCAGTCAGCGCATAAATAGGCACATCCACACCACATTGGCGCAGGAGTGTCAGCGCTTCAACTCCATCCATTTGTGGCATTTGAATGTCTAGAAGCACTAAATCAGGGTGGGCACTTAAACACATTTCAATCGCGTCTTTGCCGTTATCAACGGCAATCACAGTGAGCCCCAATCCTTCAAGTAAACGCACTATTAAACGGCGGTTATCTGGGTGATCTTCAGCAATCAATACCGTACCACTGAGCTTATTTTGCGCCGCCTTACGTGGACTTTCTGCCTTCGAGAGCGCTAACTCACTGGCGCAGACCTGCGGACAAGGGAGTTGCAAGGTAAACTCACTGCCTTGTTCAGGTTCTGAGATAACTTGTATATAGCCACCCATTTTGATTGCCAACTGCTGAGATAAACACAAGCCTAAACCAGAGCCACCAAAGCGCCGGCTGATGGTGTTATCCCCTTGCGAGAAGTGCTCAAAAATATCCTTAAGCTGCGCCTTATTCATACCTATGCCGGTATCACGCACACTAAAGGCAATGCCGTTGGGCCTTAAACCCACTTGGATAGATACCACGCCTTGCTCAGTAAACTTCACCGCGTTTGAAACTAGGTTAATCAAGATTTGTTTAAGCCTAAAGTCATCAATTTTGACTGGGTAAGGTTCAACGAGGTTAACCTCAAGATTAAACGTTAAGCCCTTAGATTCTGCTTGGTTGCGGAACATGTTTTCCACGTCTTTTAGCAGGTGATGTAAGTCACAGGGCTTTTCGTCCAGCTCTAACTTATTGGCTTCGATTTTACTGAGATCAAGAATGTCATTAATAAGGTTTAGCAAGTGTAGGCTGTTGTTGTGAATTACATTAAGCTCGCTATCCACCTCTTCGGCGGCAATGTCGCCACGCAGAATCGCTTCCGATAAACCGATTATGGCAGTCAGCGGTGTGCGGATTTCATGGCTCATGTTAGCAAGGAACTGGCTCTTCACTTGGTTGGCTTGGCTCAGTTCATTGGCCATAGTCTCAAGCTCTAAGGTACGCTCTTTTACTTCTGCTTCTAGCTTAAGCTGAGTGGCCTGTTCCACACGGCGACGGTAGATCAAAAAGCCAGTTAAAAACAGCACTAACGCACCTAGCCCAATCAACACAGTTTGCTGGCGCTCACTGGCCATTTCTAAGTCTTGCAGCTTACGTGCTTGTTTGAGTTTTTCGACCTGCTGTTGTAATTGCGTGGCTTCAAACTTAGCTTGGAAGGCGTTTAAGCTTGTGCCAATTTCATCATCATGCAGTTTTTCAATTAAGGCTTGGTAGGCTTTATGGGTTTCAACGGCTTTTTGCATCTCTCCATTGGCCGCCAAAATTAAAGAGAGCTTACCTAAACCATCGCGCTCTTTGCCTTTGGCATTGAGCTTGCGCGCAAGCGTGATTGAACGCTCCACTAAGCTAATGGCTTCAGAGTGCTCACCGCGATAAAAGTGCACATGAGCAAGCGTGTGTAATGCTGACGATTCAGCGTACTCATTTTGAATGCTTAACGCATTTTCAAGGGCATACTGTGCGTATAAAGCAGCACCCTCTAAGTTATTCATGTCCGCATACACATTGGCTAGATTAGTTTGTGTTACGGACAACATGTAGAGGTTTTGTTGCTGCTTAAAGTACTGAATCGCTTTGATGTTTTCTTGCTCAGCCAGCGGGTAATTTTGCTGCTTACGATAAATAATCGCTATGTTGCCATGGGCCTGTGCGATGCCATTAAAGTCTTTGGTTTTTTCAAAAAACACCATGGCAGCACGGTACATATCCAGCGCCGTGTCATAACGGGTTTGCTTTAGGTAAATACCAGCAATATTAAAAAGGATATCCGCGTTATCTTGAGTACTGCCTACCTGCTGATAAATAGGCTCTGCCATGTGGTAGTAATCCAGCGCTTGCTTTAAGTCGCCGCCATCAAAATAGCTTAAACCTATGTTGTTATAGAGATTGGCAACCGCCAGTTCCTCTCCTAGCGCTTGATACACTTTCAGGGCATCTTGATAGGAGCCTATCGCTTGGAAAAACTTACCTTCAAGGTATAAATACACGCCTTGGTCTTTACGGGCTTTCGCAAACAAGTGCGGTGCACCTATTGCCTCAGCGCGTTCGGCAACGTGTTGTAAAATTTCATAACAGCGCAGCAAATCGCCTTGCTGGCGGTAACCTCTGGCTTGATGTAACTGCACATTTAAACGTTGGATAGGTGTTAATGCAGGGCGCGCCAGTAAGGACTCAGTATGGGCCAGCACATTTTTGACTGACCCATTTTCAAGTGCACTGATCTCTTCGCTAATGCTTAGCTGAGTCGTGTTAGCCAGTGCCGGGGTTGCCATCATACACCCTACTAAAGCGAGGGCGCTTAATGCCATTGGCTTTTTCAAAAACGGCCGAGACAGCAAAGGGCGCGCAATAAAGCGTTCAGCCCGTTTTACCACGGTATAAGAAAACGGTGTAGGTTGCATCTGAGTCCCTTTTGCTTACACTGCCTTGTAACACCCACAAAATGAGGGGAAAAATGAGTCACCTTTATAGCATTTTTACCCCAAGCATTTGAAGCGCTCTATGATAAAAAGCCAAGAGACCATTAACCCCTTTGTGCCAAAGATAGAAGCACTGTTATTTGACGCACCTTATTGGCGTATTAATGCCCTTGCTGAAAGGCTCTTTAACGAAGTGGCTCCACACACCTTTGATGCCGACCCAGATAAAGCCTTATTTAAAAAAAACTTCATACTGATGAATGGTTTGTTTACTTTGCAAACTAGCCTGCTCGAAAGTGGTTGGCAGCTTTCAATTGATGGCATCGAGGTGCGCTTGGTAAAAGGCAGCGCAGATGCACTTCTTACTTGCCCATCGCCTTTGGCTGAATACTATTTAGATTGGCAACACTACGACACCAGCAAAGCCGAAGTCCGTGCCCTATTAGATGACTTTTGGCTGAAGTACACCAAAACCAGCCCAGTGACCGAATCAGAGCTCGCACACAGTTTGAATTTTTTTGAGCTTTCAAAAGGTGCCACCTTAAGTGATGCCAAAAAAGCATGGCAGAAGTTTGCACACATTCATCACCCAGATAAAGGGGGTAACAGGCCCACTTTTCAACGTGCCCAGGCTCATTGGCAGTCCTTAAAGCGTCATTTAAAATCAAGCACTTAACCTTGGTTTTTTGGTCATTCACAGCAAATCATTAACTTTAAATCTAATGTCTGTTTAAATACCCTTTTTAAACGCGATGGCAGTACCCCATGAAACACCTTTTAAGCACCGCTTTATTACTCGGCAGCTTAGTCACGGCACCTCAGTTGAGCGCTAATGACGCCTTTAGTAAACAGCAACTTACAACCGCTTCACAATTGCGTGAGCATGCAATGCAAAGCCCGCTGGCTTATGAGATTTTAACCTCACTCACAACCGAGGTAGGCCCGCGCCTGCCTGGTACTGAAAACGACAAGCTTGCAGTCGCATGGGCTGAACGCACTTTTAAAGAATTAGGTTTTGATAAAGTGTGGTTAGAGCCTGCCTCTTTCCCTGCATGGCGCCGTTACCATGAATCAGGCAGTATCACCTCACCAAGCTTACAGCCGCTTAAGGTGACAGCCCTTGGCAACTCAATCAGTACTCCTGAAGCAGGCCTACAAGGCGACATCGTTTTATTTGAAACCTTAGACGAACTTATGGCAGCAGATGCCAAAGACGTGCAGGGCAAAATCGTGTTTATCAATTACAAGATGAATCGTCACATCGATGGCAATGGCTATGGCCCTGCGGTTCGTGCCCGCCGAAATGGTGCAAGTGAAGCATCTAAAAAAGGGGCAATTGGCTACATGATGCGTTCGGTCAGTACCAGCCATCACAGATTTGCTCACACAGGTGCCAGCGGTTACCAAGAAGGCGTCACACCAATTGTTAACCTTGCAATTGCTAACCAAGATGCCGACCAAATCGCTCGTTTAGTAGGTCTTGGGCAAACGGTTTCAGTTAATTTAAATGTACAAACGGAAGACTTAGGCCAAGGCAAAAGCTTTAATGTCATTGGCGAAATCACAGGCACTACTTACCCGGATGAATATGTCCTTATTGGTGGTCATTTAGATTCATGGGATTTAGGCACAGGTGCATTAGATGATGGTGCAGGCGTGGCTTTAACTATGGCTGCCGGTAAATACATCCTAGACACCAAACGCCCTAAACGCTCTATCCGTGTTGTATTATTTGCTGCTGAGGAACTTGGCCTTTGGGGTGCAAAAGATTATGCCAAAGCCCACCAAGCAGAACTAAACAAAATTGTTGCCGCAGCTGAATCTGACTTTGGTGCTGATGTGGTGTATGGCTTTGAATCTAACGTGGATGCGAAAAGCCTCCCTACTGTGCGTGCCATTGCCAAAGCCCTGTCACCACTGAACATTGACTACATAGGTAAAAACCAAGCCGGTGGTGGCCCAGATTTAATCCCACTTAAAGCCAGCGGAGTGGTGCCTGTGTTTGATTTACATCAAGACGGTACCGACTACTTCGATTACCACCACACTGCAGATGATACATTAGACAAAGTGGACCCAGCAAAGCTACAGCAAAACACCGCGGCCTATGCTGTGTTTGCCTTTTTAGCGGCAGACGCTGAACACCGTATTCAAGCTAAAGAAAAAAAATAATGTACTAAAACTAAGCTAAGCACTTGTTGGTGCTTAGCTTTTCACCAACTATCGCTTCTGTTCCTTACATTTCACATGCTTTCGGGTGATTTTATTGCCGTCTTTACGGGCAAATCCGCTTAATTTTTGTTAGACTACGAAACTTTTCTAAGGTCTAAGCAATTAAGTGGAATCTGAATGCAGCAAGTAGTTAATATTCAGCCGGCAGAGGCATTTGAGCCGCCCCGTTTCACCGTTTATCAACACCGTCAAATTGATAAAATCGAAGCCCTCACTCAGCTCCCTGAGCATTTACGCTTCGAAATGCGTGTGGTTGCCAGTGTGTTTCCTTTCCGAGTTAATAACTTCGTAATTGAAGAGCTCATTGACTGGGACAAGGTGCCGAATGATCCTGTCTTCCAATTGACCTTCCCTCAGCGTGGTATGTTGGATGATGAGTCATACGACAAGATGGCTGCTTTACTTAAAACAGATCCACCTGCTGACAAGGTTTTTGAGCTCGCTCAAGAAATTCGCCAAAAGTTAAATCCACACCCAGCCGGGCAAATGGAGAAAAACGTGCCAACCCTAGATGGTGAGCGCGTTGAAGGTATTCAACACAAGTACAAAGAAACCGTATTGTTCTTCCCGTCACAAGGTCAATACTGCCACTCTTACTGTACTTTCTGTTTCCGTTGGGCACAGTTTGTTGGTAAAGCCACTCGCTTTAATAACAACGATGCCGAGCAGCTACACGGTTACCTAAAAGCACACCCAGAAGTCACTGACTTACTGATGACAGGTGGTGACCCTATGGTAATGCGTACGGTTAAGCTTAAAGGGTACCTTGAAGCACTAACCGAGCCTGAGTTTGACCATATCCGTACTATCCGTATTGGTACTAAGTCACTGACATTCTGGCCATACCGTTATGTTACAGATCCAGATGCTGATGAGCTTCTAGCACTTATCGAAAAGCTAGTTAAAGCAGGTAAGCACGTGTCTATCATGGCACACGTTAACCACATGCAAGAGTTCCGCACTGAAGTAACTCGTGAAGCTATCCGCCGCTTACGTAAGACTGGTGCACAAATCCGCACGCAGGCACCACTTCTGAACAACATCAACGTTGATTCAGACATGTGGGCAGAAATGTGGAAAGAGCAAACGCAAATGGGCTTAATTCCTTACTACATGTTCATTGAGCGTGACACAGGTGCAAAGCGTTACTTCGAATTACCACTTTACCGCACGTGGGAAATCTTCCGCGACGCGTACAAGCAAGTATCTGGCGTTAGCCGTACTGTTCGTGGTCCTTCAATGAGTGCAGGCCCAGGTAAAGTAGAAGTATCAGGTGTGACCCAGATTGCGGGTGAAAAAGTGTTTGTATTACGCTTTATCCAAGCCCGTAACCCTGACTGGGTTCAGCGCCCATTCTTTG
>JBGTXC010000073.1:0-11185 GCA_041937835.1 Alteromonadaceae bacterium
AACGTGGCTTGGCTTTCGTGCCATTGGGGTTATTTGAGTCTGTTGCAGTGGGCGCTGTGTTATTGATGTAATATACATTCCAGCCATTAGCCAATGCTTCTTCATGGGTAGGAGGTACAGCAGTGAATGGATCAAAATTAGCCCATTCTGACCCCGGCACATTGGATGGATGTGGGATCATGGGTGGCAAAGGTTTAGTGATTTTGTAATCAATATCACTGGCGTACGATGGCAAATGGCAAAAAATGCATAACAACACACTGATGCAGTAGAGATATTGTTTCACGGTAATGTCCCTCTTAAAGAAACCGAGCAACTACCACGAAGTACCTTTAACTCGCTACATCTGCATCTGGGTTTTTTGATTGTTTAGGCATATTGAAGTGTAGAAGATTTAGCTGATTTATCGAGTGAAGATGCATGTGCTTTGCGTGATTCTGCCTCATAAATTAAATAGGTGCGCACAAGCATCATAGTGATCACCCAAGTTGTGATAGAGCCTTCACGTGGATAAAAGCTTTGACTGCCAAATCCAGCGATTAATAACCCAGCCCACAGGCATCCACTTACACCGCCTATTCCCACATAAAAGGCATATTTTCCTTCGTCTATGCGCTCATCGAGCTTAAATAAATGCCATGCGCGTTTCACTACAAACACAATTAACCAAGCAACGACCATAAAACCAAGAAGACCATTATCTTGTAGCCATTGCAAGTAAGCATTATGTGGGTGGGCAAATGCCTCGCCATCACCATAGGTATCTAATAAAAATTTAGTGGTACCCGTGGTGATCATGGCGTTTTTGCCATGACCGATAAATGGTGACTCAGCAATTGAGTCAACCACCAAGGGCCAAGCCAGTACCCTGCCGGATGTCACAGTATATAAATCCACATCACCTTGTTGGTAATCTATCGGCGCTGTCGTCATTTCCGTGTCTTGTTGGCTAATGCCTTGAGAAAGCCGTTCAATGCTACTTGGCATCACCAAAGCGATGGCCAGTAAAGCGACTGGGGCTAAAAGTAAATACCCACGCCATTTAAACAACACCACAATGGCACCAATACCAGCCCAGGTGACATAACCCATTCTTCCACCAGTGAGCCCAAGGGCCAAAAAGGTGATGCAACACAGGGGAATAATCACAAAAAAGAACTGTGAACGACTCGCCCACACTTTTAAGCAGAAGATGGCCCAAAACGCGCCCGCCATCATCATAGACACATTCACCCTATGGTAACCCACATCGCGGACCAATAATTTAAGCGCCCTTGCTTGTAACACATCGCCGTCTATAAAAAGCGAACCCAATTTCATGACTTTGATCACTTGCACTGCAATAAGCACATTCATTAAAAGCACGACAAGCACCACGGTTTTCACGTCTTTTTTAGTGCGTGCACCATCAAATAAAATGATGGCAGGGATCACCCATTTGAAGGCATTAATCACATACTCAAAATAAGCATGGCTACCAAGCACCGGTTTTGCACCATAGGCGTGGCTTAACGCCAGCACTTCGGTGTCATCAGAAAGATAGCGAAGCGTGGCAAAAATAATGAAGGCATAAAATAGACAGAAAAAGACACCCATGCCTTTGGGTAGATCAAACGGCGCTCTAAGTTGATGACGCTGGGTTAGCCACGACATCACCACACTTAAAAAGAGTAAATTCCAATGGTTAAGGCCTGGAATACCGGCAATGGAGCGCGGCATATCTGGGTGTTGAAATACAGCCATGAGCAGTACGAGCCAACACGTTGTTTTAAACCAGTCTCGCCACGCGTATATAAATAGAAAGCTGACCAAGAGGCTTAACAAAGTAAGACGTATCATTCGTGCGTACTCTTTGTTGCGATGAGCATAGGCAGTTTTTCATCTAAGTTGCTAAGTGCCTGCTGCCAAAGTACCGCACCGTGTGAAAGTGTGTAGCGGTTTGCTTGCTGTAGCGCATTGTGTTGGTACTGAGAGAGCTTTTTTGGATTTGAATAAAGGGTATCAAATGCCGCTATAAAACCTTCATGGGTTAAGTCATCCACTAATATGCCGCTTCGATCATTAACCACCTCACTGATATCGCCCACATTCGAAGCAATACAAGCAAGACCACATAACTGAGCCTGCATGATCACCTGAGGGACACCTTCTGAGTCTGACGTAAGAATTAAAGTGTTCGCTTTATTAAGCCAAAATGGGATGTCTGATTGCCAACCTAAAAAATCAACCTGATGTTGAATGTTTAGCTTACTGGCCAATTTTTGATGTGCGCTTAATAAAGGGCCATCCCCAATAACGGCCATTGACAATGGCCGGTGGTAATTTGCAATGGCATGTAATGCGCGCTCTAAACGTTTTACTTCACTAACCCGGCCAACAAAAATTAAGTCATAGACTTTACGTTTATTTGTTGGATAAAACACCTGGGTATCCAGACCACCGGCAATCACCACGATATTAGGATAAGTGAGGTGTTGCTCAAAATAGTTGCGTGCGCCTTCCCCCATGCACACCACTAAAGACTGTTTATTTAATAAAGACCAAAACGTGCGCTCTAATAATGCACTGGGCCCTTTAAGCTTTCGGCAAAGGGCATTTTCACTTAAATAACCCCCACCTTTTATTTCACGTGCGCCACCGCCACAAATATGCACACTGTGTGCGCCAATCAAACGTGCTAGCCAATTGGCCACTAAGCCATTAAAAAGAAGGTGAAAGCCAACGCACACATTTGGCTTTAATCGCACTCCCACATACATAAAAAAAAGTAACCGCGCGAGGGAGTTTGGCAAATAGCGTTGTAACCCTTTTGGTACGATCAGGTAGGTGACGCCTTCTATCTTTGGACCTTGTTTAATTGCCACCATTAAAAGCCGCTGGCAATAGCTTGCTTTGCTCATAGGCATTAAATGGGTGGCAAGCCAATTATCTGAGTAAAAGGTACCAGTGACTAAGACTCGCCCTCTTTTTCCTAGAGGTCTAATGCGTTTGGTAAAAAGACTGACAAAGGCATCTATTAACTTCAGGCTAAAAGCAAAGGTGCCACCTAACAACTTAGCCCTAAGCATGTTTCACCTCAGGCTGCCACTTTGGCAGAACGAGAGGTTGCCATGGCAAAGAATGAACATCCCCATGAGCCGTTTTTTGACGCGCCATTAAGAGTGATGTGCCATTTAAGGTAAACGTAGCAGGCTCCCCTTTTGGAATAAGTACACTTAAACCTTGGCAGTGATGTATTCGTTCATTGGGTACGTTAAGGTCAATATGCCAACAGCCTTGCTCATAACGACTCTTTAAAACGACCTGCTCACGGACAACCACATAATCCAACAAACGGGATGTGGTTGTGACTAAAATACTTTGGTTCACCACTAAAGATTTTAAATAGGCAAAGTGCTTTTTTGCTTCATCGCTGAGTGGGTTTTTAGGGTTGTACTTACCTAAATGGGTGTACAGGATGCTAACACCTTGGTGAGCAATCAGAGCATCAAGGTAATTAGGTGTGAGCGTGGCTTTAAGGCCATCTAGCGTGGCATCAGCGCCGGGTCCATTTGCACTGCCATTAGCACGAATAAATTCAATGCACTCTGTGCCATTAATGCTACGGATATGGAATAGTTGATTGTCTTGATGAAGTGCGTATTTCTTTACACCCAGTTTACCAAGGAGGATTTTAGATACCTCTTTTAGCATCATCATAAAGTGAGTGCGAAACAGACTGTGCCAACTTTTTAAGACTTTAAACTCAGTATGTTGACCCACAACACTGGTGACTCGGCCAAGCCAGACATAGTCTAAAACCCCTAAATCTAATGAATGTTCAAAATGATATGACTCACTGCTTCTGCACGCCCCCTGCCCTTGCATGATGCCTGTATCTAGGTTGGTTTTAGCCTGGGCATGATCTACCCAGACTCTAGGGCGCACTGATAATGCCGACAAACTTGAAAGTGCCTGAGCCACCTCTTCTTTTGTTTGGACTAAGTCACCAAAAGAATGCAAACAATCGATATGACCCGACGCTAACAGCTGGTGGATATAGGACTTTTCATCATGGGTGGCATTGAAGTAACAACAGTTTCCTTCAGGCATTGAAAAATAAAGGGTGTTGCCCACTTCTAGGTTTAAACCCTGGCCAAACTGAGTCATTTCATCTGTATTAAAAAAACGCACTAATTCGAAGTACTCATGCCAACTGGTGGTTTCATCTAAGTCACTGCAAATCGCCAACATGGCGTGATAAGGATAAGGGTATTTAAGGAGCGTAGGCTGCATAGGTTCCTTCCTTTCTAATAAGCTTTAGCCGGCCTTGGCTTAATGAAATCGAAAAATAAAACTGGCTTAACGTCACCAGCGTGATGACATTGGCAAACACAACAAGCAAGCCCAACATGAGTGTGTTGAGATTAAAAATCATCATAGTGAGCACTGCTAAATAGAGGGGTAAGAGCGTAAGGCTTGGTTTAATTAAGCAGTGCAAGTGAAAATGACTGCTGCTAACGCGTAACCGTTTGCAGGCATAAAGTGGCAAGTATACGCCGTAAATGAGCACCTTAACGACCACCAACAATGCGGCAAGCGCCATTAAATTAACGCCAAACTGCTCAGATACAATGAGCGCCATTATGCTAAGAGCAGCAAATAGTCCGAGCGACATGAGCGAAAAGCGGCCATGTTGGTCTTGCCCCATTAATAATCTCAAGCTCACATCATGGGCAATGGGCAGTATGTGGCCTAATGCCAGTAATGTGATAAGCCCTGGAAGCACATACTTTTCACCCATCCATAACAGCATCAGCCAATCACCCACAAGGGCTAGGTTTAGAAGCGCAAATCCCGCTATTAAGTATGCACGTGTGGTGCTTTGATAAAAAACACGTTTCACTTCCTCGTTTTGCTCACTGGCTTGATAGCCACTGACAATGGGTGTGATCATCATGGTAAAGCGGTGTAAAAAGGTCTGCACATGGCGTGTTAGTGCACTGGCCCTTGCAAAGACGGCAAGAGCAACGGGCCCGAGCTTCATAAAAATGAGCCAATTAATCCCTTGCAGGAGTAAAAGTGGCGTTAAAGTTGATAAAAAGCTCTTTAAACTAAAAGTTATTATGGTTTTAGCTTGGCTTAAGTCTAATTTTTTGGGTCGAAACGAAACCCCTTGGCAAAATACGTAAATGGCGCACACTCGCAGTATTTCTGACAACACGCAAACAAGCAAAAACAACACGGCAACGCCGTACAAACTGGCATTAGGTTGTTGTAAATACCAAAAGGTTAGAATTAAATGAGCGCAGGAAGTAAACACGTGGATGAGGTTGTGGGCATCCCAGCGGTGAAAACCCGTCAGCATGCCACGAAAAAGACTACCAAAATCCATCAGCACAGCAGCGATGGCAAGCGTTAATAACACTCGCCAAGCTTCATGTTGTAGTTCAGGGTCAATAAAGGCAAAAACGCGATCAAACTGCCAAAATACACAGGCTAACACTGAGATAAATAGCCCAGTGACACCCAACTGGATCCAAATAAGTTGTGCCACTACCCCTTGGAGAGTTTCACGCCCTTTTGCTTTAGCGTTTGCCACAAAGCGATTGACCCCAGCCCCTGTACCAAGCCCTAGCAAGCTAATGTAAGCAACAAATGTCCAGCCAAAATCCCAAAGGCCCAACATGGTTTGACCAAGACCAATATCAATCAACCTTGGCATAAAAAAACCATTTAAAATCAGCACACATTGGCATGCCCAACTGATCACTAAGTTTTTATTGAGCCGAGATTCACCCTCACTGACATCAGATTTCGACACGGGAATACCCCATTTGCTCATGAAACGGCCCAACTACGTCAAAATAACGGCTTAGCTCTTTGGCTTTGAGTGTGTCTTTCCAGCGTTCATCTAAGGCAATGGTGTCGTCATCATCTAAACGCATGCCATTGCCAATCACATGGTGTGGCACATCTTTAAAACGCATATTAAATCCGCTTGCATCCACTCCTAAGAAAGGAGCAAGCTGTTCTAATGCCGCCTGCGGGTTTTGGCAGTATCTCTCATAACTTAACTTAAACACTTTGTCTTTCGGTAAATCGGCCACCACATGCGCAATTTCCTGGTTACAACGCTTCCACTCATGGGCGCCTTTTGCAATATCACGGCCTTGCTCTTGAGTTCGCCCAGTGCCACCGCCTTTGTGTTCCTGACGCTTGGCATCGGCAAATTCAGAGGGTGATTGATAAGCAAGGCTGACACCACGGCCATCACGTACTAACCAGATAACTTTAATATCGAGCGCTGGGTTTTTAAGTAAATATTTAAGTCGGATGCCAATTTTTGACGAATCGATGACCGCCTGCGCATTGGAGGCTTTTAGCACCGCATCAATGAAAACGTGATTTCGGTATTGGTTTTGGGCTAAGTGGCGTTGCCACATTGGCGAACAATGAAGAAGTTTATCCCTCACCCATTCTTGGTATTTACCTCGTACTAAGGGTTTAAGAAGCCGTTTAATATACGGGCTTGCCCCTTCCCTTAAATCCGTATTCGCTGAGAATACGTCAAAATCGGGGATCTGCTGATGTGCAATGTCATGAATTTTCTGCCAATGGGGGCAATCAAGCAAACGCGTTTGGCATGAACACAAATACTCTGCTTTATCAGCTAAATGAATGGCTTTTAGCTCGCCTATGGTGGTGAGCCTAGGGTGTGATGCGAGCAACATGGCTAATAAGGTAGAGCCAGAATGGCTTGCTGCTGCAATATAGATCAACTGCTTTTTATTCATGACTTCGCCTTGCTGTTTAAGTTAATACGGCGCTCATTCATCATCATGAACAAAAAACGGGTGTTGGTGGTTAAATAGCGCATAAACATGCGTCTTGGCTCTTGGCAGACGCGATAAAACCACTCAAGACCAAAACGCTGCCAAATTAAAGGTGCACGTTTTACTTTGCCCGCATAAACATCAAAAGAGCCCCCCACGCCATGAATGAGAGGAGGTGTTAAAGTGTCTTTAAATTCAGCCATAAAGTGTTCTTTATATGGGGTTGTCATACCCACGAATAAGATGTCTGCCCCAGAGCGATTGATGTCATTGACTATGTGCCAAGGCGACGCTTTATCAAAATAACCATGGTGATATCCAGCAAGCTTGCAGTTTGGGTACTCACGTAAAAGGCGCTCGCAACATGCCTGATTCACGTTTTCACTGGCGCCGAGCAAATACACACTCAATGAGTGTTGATGCGCATACGCAAATAAACGCATCATAATATCTATCCCTGCGACCCGTGTTTTTAAAGGCGTTGATTGACGTTTTGACGCCATCACTAAAGAGGCGCCATCAGCAAGGAGTAAATCACTTCTAAGCACACTTTGGCGAAGGGCATCATCTTGATGCATTTTTACGATTTTTGCGGCGTTTAACATGCCTAACATGGTTTTTTGACGTTTATGAATACGCCATGTGATCACCTGGAGTAATTCCTCCATGGTGACATTAGAGATAGGTAAACCAAATAAATAAGCAGAATTGACTGCACTTAATGAGTGGCAGGGAGGCGATTCCATGTCTATCCTTTTAGTCCATTAAAAGCTATTAACTAAAAAAGCATAGTTCAGCTTTTAAAAATACCAAGGAAGGATGATGGAATTTTTACCTACGTTTACAAAAGAGCAATATATGCTCTCGATGGATTATGAGCTTTTTTTTGGGGAAAATGCAGGCATAGTTAAAAACTGTTTAATTAAACCGACTGATTTATTAGCGGCTTTACTCAATAAATATAATCATAAAATGGTGCTTTTTATTGATGCTAGTATGTTAGTTAAGTATCAAGAAATTGCAGCTATTTCTGATAAAATTGCTAACGACCTTAATTTAATCTCAGCCCAACTAACACGGTTAGTTTCTGAAGGGCATGAACTCCAACTTCACATTCACCCACACTGGCATGACACGGAATACGATCTCTTAGAGGAGCAATGGGTGTTTAATACCAAGCGTTTCCGTTTACATGATTTTGATGAAGACGAGCGCTTTAACCTTATTAAAGAAGCAAAAAGCCTACTAGAAAGCATAGCTGGGCAGTCAGTAACTGCATTTAGAGCCGGTGGCTGGTGCCTTCAGCCCTATAAGTCACTCACCCCGATGCTTGAAAGGTTAGGCATCAAATTTGATAGTAGTGTGTATTTTGGTGGCTATCGTAAACAGGCAACACACTATTTTGATTATCGACAGTGCCCAATTTCACCAAGTTATTATTTGCCACAAAGTAAGCTGATTGAAGTGCCCATTAGTAGTCACGTCGTAAGTCCGACCTTTTTTTGGCGCATGCTAAAAAATAGAAAAAATACCAAAAAAGCACTAAAAACATTGGGTGATGGTAAAGCCATTAGTAATTCATTGAAAGAAAATATCACTAAATTACTTAAGCCAACCTGTATGCCTGTGGCCATTGATGGGATCAAGGGCGTGCTATTAGAAGAGGCTTATCGTAAAAGCCCCACTAATCATTTATTTAATATTATGGGGCATCCTAAAGCACTCACACCTATGTCTTTTATTTATTTAGAAAACTTTATTAAAGCGCACTCATTAAAAAGTGTGACTTTTAATAATATCAGTCTAAATAAGGAGAAAAGAGAGTCTGCGGTGTTAAAAAAGTTGACACCAGAGGTGCAAGTTTAAAAAAACTAGCTAAGCTCATTTAAGTTTAACGGAATATATAAGGAAGTGCTTTCACTCATTGGATAGAGTGTGAAAGTGACATAACTATGGAAGGGTTAACAGGACAAAGTCTCGTTAATGGATTTTTAATCATTATTGCGAGCATATACATAGCCACCAGTTTATTTAAAGCCAAATCGAAGTGGACCAAACTTGCTTCTGTGGTTTTAATGCTGGTGTTTTTGCTGCAAGTCATCCTGCTTAATCACCCAATTTTTCAACTAAGCCTCGAGTCACTCTTAGTTCAGCGCATGCTTGCGCTCTTTTATTTACCTTTAGCCATTTCGTTTTTTGCATGGGCCTATGTTCAGGCGCACTATCACTTTAATTTTAAAGCAGTACACACCAAGTTTTTACAGCATAGCCTAGGTACCGTAGCGGGTACCTTATTGTTGCTATTGGTGCCTGAAAGCCGAGCGTTATTCCCCTACGCAATGATCTTTAGTTTTGTGTATAGCATCGTCTTGTGTGAGCAGCTTTTGCGCGATGACCGCTCATCACGCATCGAAAAATCTTCAGCAGTGGTACTAATACTCTTAAGTGCCTTAGGCCTCATTGGCTTTACCAATGAAGCATTAACCATTTTCAACAAATCCTTAGTACATCTTGCTTGGTTGGACTCATTGAGTATTTCAATGATCATTCTATGCATTGCCCGCGTGACGTTCACAGATAATGAACGTAAACGAACAATTAAGTTATCCCCTGCACTTTTAAGTTTTAACACTAGCCTCACTTTAATTGGTGGCTATTTAGTGTTTACGGCGGTGTTTTATCAGTTAATGAGCGCTTTCTCACTGTCTTTACATACCAGCACACAACTGGTTATAGGGTTTGCTGCCTGTGTGCTCATCGCCATGGTAGCACTTCATGAAAACACAAAACGTCGCTGGAAAGCCTGGTTAACAACACATTTTTTTGCCTCTAAGTTTGATTTTAAAGAAAGGTGGTACCGTTTAGATAAGGCCTTAAATTACCCAAAATCTAACAATCCCTATGTGAATGCGTTATACGGCGCTGAAGCCGCACTTGAGTCTGACAGTGGTTATTTTTGGCAATACGATAATCATGTGTTAAGCCGTGATTACCACATACATTCTGCCTCCAATGAACGTCTCATCCTTGACTTAACCCAACTGAGCCCTGAAGAGCATTTTGAATTACCAGACAATGATTGGGTGATCACCCATGCAGAAGTGACAGAGGCGCAGCGTAATGCCATGGCACTCGGTGATGATTTTTGGCTGTTTATTCCGGTCACCTTTTACAACACTCTACTTGGGTATTTGCAATTAAACCGCCGCGGCCCAAAACAGCATGTGGATCATGAAGACCTAGATTTAATCAAGCTTACCGCAAGCCAAATTGCGTCTTACATCTCTAACGAGTTAAAAACAAAACGTGAGCTTGAAACAAAGCAGTTTGAATTGTTTAACCAAAATACTGCATTTGCTATCCATGATATTAAAAACATCATAGCGCAGCAGTCACTGCTGGTTAAAAACTATGAAAAACACAAACATAACCCGGCATTTTTAGATGATTTAATTGCCACAGTGAAACACTGTGTCACCAAGATGGATGGCATTCAGAATAAAATTGCCAATGCTAGCCAAGTAAAACATTGCGCGGCCATGTCAGTATTAAATGATGCGCTGCGTTTTATGTCATTGCCTGAGGTATCAACACCACTAAAAGACGACACAGTGTTGATTGATGCGGATGTATTGCAAAGTGCCATCACCAATGTCATTAAAAACGCTTTAGAAGCCGGTGCACTTGCACAGCACATTGAGTGTCACGTTAAATCAACGGATCACTACTTCGACATTATTATTAGCAATCAAGGTCATGGCTTTGAGCATGGCATGAATTGCGATAACGCATTTACCCCTTTTAAAACGTCTAAAGCTGGCCAAGGCTTTGGCATTGGGCTTTATCAGATCAAACGCTCGTTAGAGCAATACCAAGGCAAAATTGTGATTTCCAGTGACGAAAACACCGGTACTGAAGTGATTTTGCGCGTTAAAAAACACCCTAATTCCACATTTAACATAGCGTCGTGAGGTGAGTATGCGAGTAATTATAGTGAGCCTGTTGGCATTATTGGTCACGGCGTGTTCAAGCCCAGAGCCAAAAATATACGATGACATGATTGAGTTCCCTGAATACCAAGTCGGTGCCGGGGATACCCTCTATATTAACGTGTGGAAAAATCCTGACTTGTCGATTTCAGTGCCCGTGCGCCCTGATGGGTATTTTTCTGCGCCGCTTGTCGGTGAGCAACGAGCAGAAGGCCTCACCATTAATCAAATTACCTCAGATTTATCGGTTAAGTACGCAAAGTACTTACGCACTCCGCGTGTCACAGTGATTGTGACCAATGCGCAAAGTGGACAGTTTTTAAATCGTGTCAGGATCACAGGTGCCGTTAATCAGCCGCAAAGTGTTCCGTATAGCCGTGG
>JBGTXC010000074.1:0-11091 GCA_041937835.1 Alteromonadaceae bacterium
TTGCTGCGGAGGCCCTCGCTGTTGGTGAAGTCGTAGGCGCCATAGAAGGGCATCGCGCAAGAGACCGACGTGTCGACGTCCTCGAAACCCGGCTGAAAATACGGATAGATAATGAAAGTTTAGCACTGTTTACCGATAATAAAGACGTTCGCGTTACAATAGAGAATGCAGCACAAGGGTTAAAAGCCTATTCAAACACCTTTAATCACTATGATTTATGGGGACGATTTGTTCGCTCGGGTCATAAAAAACTTCCTCTCGAAGAAGCGCCAAAGAAAACCATCATCACTCGCCGCATTTCAGAAAGAGTGGATGGGATTCAATATGATGGTGAAATTAAAATTACACCTGCTGTTGTGAGTACTAAACACAACGGTGAAGAAACTGAGTATTTAGTGTGGCCATCAGATAGAGAAGAAAAAGTAGAACGCGCGCTTATCAGACTCGCATCTAAAGGTAAGATAGTTAAAATCAATTTTAAATCGGGCATTCAATATGCTGTGATTTTTTCAATGAACGAATTAGCTCAAGAGCTCAAAGCTGTTGGGCAATCCATGCCGTATCCGCAAATTAAAGAATCTTTAGAAGCACTTCAGGGTTCAAAGTTATCTTTCAAATACTCTGCAACAGATACACGTAATACCGATGTGGATGATTCATTTTACGAGTCAAACATGAACTTCCTATCCTCTTTACACTTTAGTGGTAAAAAAGGGCAGGGGGGTAATGTGAAATGTGTGGCATGTTTAAATGCATTTGTTCATAACATGATAGATAACTTGGAATACAAAGGTTATTACTTTAATCGTGCTCAAGAACTAAAACGTGGCTTATCACGTTGGATGATGTTGCGTTTATATCATTTATGGCGTTATGCCGCTCCCGGCAAAACGTACCATTTCCGCTTAATATCAATCATGGAAAAATACGGTTCAATTTATGCGGATGATGAAATCACCGAAAATAAGTTAAAGGCATTACGCCGTGATATGACTACTACCATGAAGGATTTGATCAGCAAAGGTGCGATTTCTGACTATAACATCACGAATGTGAAAGACGATACAACAGGTAAAATTGTTGATTACACCTATGAAATGCATCCATCTGACCAATTCTGTGAAGAGATATTGGCGCTAAACAAGCACAATAAGCGCATTGAAATTCAAGGTGGAAAACGCTTAGTTGAGCAAGCGGTTGAAATCGATGAGGACACACTCGAAGAAATCGTAGAAAACGATTAAAGGAAAGCCGGTGAAGACCCCGGCTTTTTTATTAAATACGTTATTTAACATAATCTAATTGTGGCTTTGCATGTATAAGCGCTTAATTAAATATGCCTCATCTCGTTTTCTTGGGTGAGAAGCTGGTTTCACGTAATCTTTTAAAGTACCCATTTTTACATCAGGTTCTGCATTGATAAGAATAAAAGGTAAGGCCGCTGAAACATGGTAACGATTTTCTGCAGAAAATCTCACATTGACTTGAGGCGAAACACGAATTGGACGCTTAATTCGTAATTTTTCATTTTCTTTTAAGCTGGCAATATTACGTAATTCATTATTCATAATGCTTTGCCATTTATCTTGATCAATGTGTCTAGGGTTATATTTAGAAGAGCCTTCAAGCATAGTGAGTGCTTGCTTTTTACTTAGTACTTTGGTGGCGTGTTTATGCATCCAAGTAAATCGAACCGAGTAGGGCGCATCGGCATCAAAGTGAATTTTACGGTAGGCTGAAAGGGTAATTAAACCAGGCACAGCTTGATGTACTGCTTCAAAACGCGCATCGGGGTTTTCGATTTGTGTGATAATGGATTTTAAATCGAGCTTCGCCTGATTAATTTGTTCAATGCGCGAAATGAGTGACTCAGGAGCCGTTGAAGTAATATTAATAATTCCTGGGTGACGTTTTGCAACTTTGCCGCTTTGTTCATGCTCTTTTGTAAAATCACTGAATGCGTTTAAACATAGAGCAAGAGATTCGCTTGCACTTTTAGCAACCACAGGAATATGGTCGGGCACATCCGATTCATCCTCACTACTTGGCATAGGTAATAAATAATACTGTGCAGTAATAGCTTCCTGTAATTTGACTTCTTCTTTAAAGGTTTCAATCAGATCTTTCATGTAATCGAAATGACTTCGAATTTTAAAACTTAAAGACATAAGAACACATCATACAAATATTCTTTTGGTTACTTTATCATGAATTTCACTTTATTGCTGAGATAGTCATTAACTAAAAATAAGTATGATGTGTTCTTTTGCTAAGGTGTTGAAACGCATGTATTATCCGAATAATAGAAGAGGGGGCTTTTATGAAATTATTATTTGTGTGTTTAGGCAACATATGTCGTTCACCCACAGCTGAAGGAATAGCAAAACATTTAGCAAGACAGAATGGTTTATCTATGGAAATTGCAAGCGCAGGAACAATCGCATATCACCAAGGTAATCCACCAGATCCACGTAGCCAAGCTGAAACTAAAAAACATGGCATTAATATCAGTATGCAAAAAAGTAGGCTGTTATCAGTAAAAGACTTAAACTACTACGATTACATTATTGCTATGGACAAACAGAACCTTGCTGACATCCAAGCAATCAAGCCAAAGTCATGTTTCGCAAAAATAAGATTATTACATCATGCTACAAAAGAAGATGTCATAGATCCTTATTACTTAGCAGAAGATGGTTTTGCAAAGACTTACCAATCAATTGAACGTGGCATAAAGGCTTTGCTTGATGAATTGGTTTAGTTGCAGCTTACTAAGCATTTTATTAATCCTCTTTATGTCTTTATTAGGCATACAAACACAGAGTAGTTGGATTAACCCTTTTTCAATGAGCGAGCTGGAGTTCATCATACTTACGGAGATCCGTATGGTTAAATCTAGCTCGGCCTTTATTGCTGGCGCAGCCATAGGATTGAGTAGTCATCTACTTCAACTAAAACTCCGTAACCCCTTAGCCGAGCCAGGCGTGCTGGGCATTTCTTCCTTGGTTACTTTATTTGTTATCACCTTAGTTGCTACGGGAGGTTATTTTACATTAAAGTATGATGTGTTCTTTTTTGTGGCTATCATGTTACTTTCTCTTTTCGCTGTCTATTGTTTACATTGGCTAAGCAACTTGATCCCAACAAAAAACAACACAGTTTTAATCTTACTTGGGGTACTCATCACTTTGGTGGCAAGTAGTATCATCATGGCGATTCAGTTATACAGTGATAACGCATTGTTACGTCAAATGAGTGTCTGGGCGATGGGGTCTATGGCGCACGTTGGAAAGTGGCAAAGCGTAATGGCGTATGTTAGTTTTATCATTTTAATGTATTGGTTAACACACCAGAGTAAATTATTAGACTCCCTCTATTTAGGAACGCGTACAGCACAGCTAAATGGTTTTACTGCACATTCAATACACAAACATGTATTGCCACTTGCAGCACTCTTTGCAGGCATTGCGATTAGCCTATGTGGTGCATTAGTCTTTTATGGCTTAGTCGTACCCTATCTTATCCGACTATTTAGCTCACCAAAGCACAGTGTGTTATTGCCTAAAATGGTATTCTTCTCAGGTGCAGGCTTAGTGGTGATTGAATGGCTATCACGTAATCTTATGATCACCCAATTGCCCCTAAACATTCTATTGTCTTTTACCTTAGGGCCTTTGTTCATCATGCTTTTAATTAAAAGGCAAATCAGATAATGCTTAAAGTGCTCGGACTTACAACATCTCATACGCTCAAAGATGTATCTGTAAAAGCGTCACAAACAGGTTTAGTCCATTTGATTGGCCGAAATGGCGCGGGCAAGTCCACTTTACTAAATGCGATTTCAGGGTTTGAAGTTATTGAACAAGGGCAAGTATGGCTTGGCGAATCAAAATTAAACAGTGTGTCACTTTCAAAGTGGGTCTCACAACTTAGCTATTTCACGCAAGATTATGACAACCCGTTTAATTTAAGCGCTGAGCAACTTGCAGAGATCCATGATATAGACGTGCACAGCCACAAGAAGCTCTTTGATGGGCTCGGTCTCGATGGCATTTTTTGTCATGCAATGACGCGCCTTTCTGGCGGAGAGCAACAAAGGTGCATGTTGTTTATTACTCTAGCGCAGCATGCAGCAGGTAAAAGGCAACTACTAATGCTAGATGAGCCTTTCAATCACATGGACATTCAATATCAAAGTTGGTTGTGGCACTACTTACATCAATTAAAAGAGCAGTGTCTTGTCTTAATAGCGCACCATCAAATTAATCAAGCACTTAAATCTGATGATGAACTCTGGCTTGTTTACCAAGGTAAAATCAAGGCGTATTCAAAACAAAATCAGGTATCTAAAGCCTTACTTGGGCAAGCATTTAATGTCCCTGAACAACAATTTGTTCAAAATACCTCAGGCTTTATTGAATTCAGCCCGTTTTAAGCCCTTTTAGCTTGCGTTTTAAGATGCAATCGGTACAGTCGAAAGTCATGCTATAGGAATGAGGAAACAGCAGTGAAACCATGGAGTCCCAGTAGTTGGAGAGACTTCCCAATAAAGCAACAGCCCCAGTATGAAGACAATCAATTACTGGCAAGCATCGAAGGCCAAATTGCCACGTCACCACCGTTAGTTTTTGCTGAAGAAACGCGAAGCCTGCACAAACACCTTCATGATGTTTGCCAAGGTAAAGCCTTTTTATTACAAGGTGGCGATTGTGCTGAGTCCTTTTCAGAATTTAATGCTGCAGGGATCCGCGACACCTTTAAAACCATGCTGCAAATGGCAGTTGTGTTAACTTATGGTGGTAAATGTCCTGTCGTAAAAATTGCGCGTATGGCTGGGCAATACGCAAAACCGCGCTCAAGTGACTTTGAACAGGTCAATGGTGTCTCTTTGCCTTCTTACCGTGGTGATATCGTTAACAGCTCGGATTTTACCGCAGAAGCTCGTTTACCTGATCCAAATCGTTTACTAACTGCTTATCATCACAGTGCTGCAACTCTCAATTTGTTACGTGCTTTTGCACAAGGTGGCCTCGCTGATCTGCACCAAGTAAATCGCTGGAACATGAGTTTTGTTGAGCAAAACCCGTTACGTGAACGCTATCAAACCATGGCCAATCGCATTCAAGATGCGCTTGAGTTTATGGAAGTGTGCGGCATCACCTCACACAGTGCACCTAATCTAAAAGAAACTGAGCTTTACACATCTCATGAAGCCTTATTACTTGGTTATGAAGAAGCGTTAACACGCCGTGACCATTTATCCGGTGATTGGTATGACTGCTCAGCCCATTTTGTTTGGATAGGTGAGCGTACTCGTCAATTGGATCATGCACACATTGAATTCTTCCGTGGGATCAATAACCCGATTGGTGTAAAAGTCGGACCAGGCATGACAGGGGATGAATTAATTGCCCTAATCGATGCGTTAAACCCAGAAAACAAACCAGGTCGCTTGACCTTAATCACTCGCATGGGTGCAAATACCCTAGCTGAAAAGCTCCCAGCACTTGTTCGCCGTGTACAAGCTGAAGGACGTCATGTGATCTGGTCATCCGATCCAATGCATGGCAATACTGAAAAAGCGAGTAATGGGTATAAAACACGCAACTTTGACAATATCATGCGTGAGATATCTCAGTTTTTTGCGGTTCATAAAGCAGAAGGCTCGTACCCTGGCGGCATTCATTTAGAAATGACAGGGCAGCATGTGACTGAATGCACAGGTGGCGCTTATGGTTTGAGTGATGATGATCTTGCTAGCCGTTATCGCACCCAATGCGACCCGCGTCTAAATGCAGACCAAGTATTAGAGCTTTCCTTTTTAGTGGCAGATTTGCTAAAAGAAGCTAGAAGATAAAAAAGCGCCTTAGGCGCTTTTTTAATATTTATGACGTTCAAGGCCTGTTTCAGCGATGATCTTTGCTGAAATTTCCTCAACTGAATGAAAGGTAGAATTTAAATAAGGAATTTTGTTTTTCTTATACAGCATTTCCACTTCTTTAAGCTCAATACGACACTGCCTCATCGAGGCATAGCGACTACCGGCACGACGTTCATTTCGAATAGCTGCAAGGCGCTCTGGTTCTATGGTTAAACCAAAAAGTTTCTTTTTATGAGGTAATAAGCATTTAGGCAGGGTTAAATTATCCATATCATCCGCTGTGAATGGGTAATTAGCCGCTTTGATACCATATTGTAAAGCCAGATAAAGACTCGTAGGTGTTTTACCGCTTCGGCTTACGCCAATCAAAATGATATCCGCTTGTGAGTAGTCTTTGATGTTAGCGCCATCATCATTAGCGAGCGCATAATTGACCGCATTAATGCGGTAATCATAGCTTTGCTCATGAATACTGTGGGTGCGGTGCATTTTCGGCACTTGTTGCACATCAATTTGTTTTTCAACTTTACTGGCCATTTCTGCCAAAAAGTCATAACACACCCCTTTTGAGGTGCGAATAATGTCGCCAAATTCTGGATTAACAAAAGTAAAAAACACCAAAGGTGCTAGCCCATCTTTATTTGCCACAGCGTCAATACGCGCTTTGACTTCATGCGCCTTTTCTTTCGTTTCCACAAAAGGAATAGTGACGTGATCAAACTCTGTAGGGAAGAGTGATAATGTGGCATGTCCAAACACTTCCGAGGTGATGGCGGTGCCATCAGAAATGTAGAATGCCGTTCTCATAATGTAGTCCATAAGTTTTATTATTGAATTATAAGCATTTTATACCATGAGGTATGATTTTGCAGGGAAGGTGTGTAGAATGACCCGCGACCTAGCCTCATTTTTCGTCAATGGATGACGAAATCAAGGCATACAGTGTGCGCTGTATTGCATACGATTTCAATGCATTGACGTATCAGGTCACAAGATTAACTGTCAAAGTTAAGCCTACAATTTGTTTTTTGGAGAAAGTTCCGTGCAAGAATACGTTCTCTGGTACCAAGAGCTTGGCATGCAGGATGTGCCTCGCGTCGGTGGAAAAAATGCCTCTCTCGGGGAGATGATTTCCAACTTGGCAAACGCGGGCGTTACCGTCCCGGGTGGTTTTGCTACTACGGCTGACGCCTTCAACGAGTTCTTGGAGCAATCAGGATTGAATGCTCGCATCTATGCTGTTTTGGATGAGCTGGATGTAGAAGATGTAAATGCCCTAGCGAAAGCAGGCAGTGAAATTAGACAATGGATTATCGACACCCCATTCCAAAGTGAGTTGGATAGCGCCATTCGCGCTGCTTATCAAACTCTGCACGGTGATAACGACGCCGACGTGTCGTTCGCAGTCCGCTCTTCCGCGACCGCCGAAGATATGCCAGACGCCTCATTCGCTGGCCAACAAGAAACTTTCTTAAACGTGCGCGGCATTGACGCTGTCATGGTCGCCATCAAGCACGTATTTGCCTCCCTATTTAATGACCGTGCCATCTCATACCGCGTGCACCAAGGTTACGACCATCGTGGCGTTGCCTTATCAGCCGGTATCCAGCGTATGGTACGTTCAGACAAAGCCGCTTCAGGCGTGATGTTCAGCATTGATACTGAATCAGGTTTTGAAGACGTTGTATTTGTTACTTCAAGCTATGGCTTGGGTGAAATGGTCGTACAAGGTGCCGTGAACCCTGACGAATTCTATGTACATAAACCGACACTTGCGAACGGCAAGCCAAGTGTTGTGCGCCGTACTTTAGGTTCAAAAGCCATTCAAATGATCTACTCTAACGACCAAAGCCATGGCAAGCAGGTTGAGATTGTTGATGTAGATAGCAGCCTTTCAAATCAGTTTTCAATTACTGATGAAGAAGTGCAAGCACTCGCTAAGCAAGCGGTGATCATTGAAAAACACTATGGTCGTCCAATGGACATTGAGTGGGCGAAAGACGGTAACGACGGCAAGCTGTACATTGTACAAGCACGCCCAGAAACGGTTCGCTCAAATGAAGATGCCAATGTGATGGAGCGATTCCAGCTTAATGAGTCAGCGCCTATCATTGCCGAAGGTCGAGCCATTGGTCACAAAATCGGTAAAGGTGTGGTTCGTGTACTGACTTCCATTGATGAAATGGACAAAGTAGAGCAAGGCGACATCTTAGTGACTGACATGACGGATCCTGATTGGGAACCTATCATGAAGCGCGCAGCAGCGATTGTGACTAATCGTGGTGGTCGTACGTGTCACGCGGCAATCATTGCGCGTGAACTTGGCATTCCTGCCGTTGTAGGCTGTGGTAATGCCACAGATCTTATTAAAGCGAATACCGAAGTCACCGTTTCTTGTGCTGAAGGTGATACCGGGTTTATCTACGAAGGGCTACTAGATTTTGACATCCTCACCTCACGGGTTGATGCCATGCCAGAGCTTCCTTTGAAAGTCATGATGAACGTGGGTAACCCAGATCGCGCCTTTGATTTTGCTCGCTTACCGCATGCAGGCATTGGTCTTGCTCGTCTTGAGTTTATTATCAATCGCATGATTGGTGTGCATCCAAAAGCGTTAATTAATTACGATGCCCAAACACCAGATATTAAAACTGAAATCGATGAAATGATGGCAGGTTACCCAAGCCCTGTTGAGTTTTACATCGAAAAGCTCGTTGAAGGTATTTCAACCTTAGGCTGTGCCTTTGCCCCTGAGCGTGTCATTGTGCGTATGAGTGACTTTAAGTCAAATGAATACGCAAACCTCATCGGTGGTCAGCAATACGAGCCGGAAGAAGAGAACCCAATGATTGGTTTCCGTGGTGCTTCTCGCTACATCTCAGAAGATTTCCGTGATTGTTTTGCGCTCGAATGTGAAGCCATAAAGCGCGTTCGCAATCAAATGGGTTTGACCAACGTCGAGATTATGATCCCATTTGTTCGTACACTTGAAGAAGGTCAACGCGTAATTGAGCTACTTGAAGAGCACGGCTTAAAACGTGGTGAAAATGGCCTGAAAGTAATCATGATGTGTGAGTTACCATCTAATGCGTTATTAGCTGATGAGTTCCTCGATATCTTTGATGGCTTCTCAATTGGTTCGAATGATTTGACACAGTTAACGCTTGGTCTTGACCGAGATTCAGGTTTAATTGCACATTTATTTGATGAACGTAATCCTGCAATTAAAAAGCTACTTTCAATGGCAATCCAAACTGCAAAACGCCGTGGAAAGTATGTCGGTATTTGTGGTCAGGGACCTTCTGATCACGAAGACTTTGCAGCTTGGTTAGTGGATGAAGGCATTGACTCTGTGTCGTTAAACCCAGACACCGTGCTTGAAACCTGGCTATATCTGGCTGACAAGCTTAAATAATGAAAGTTATTAGAAAGGGAGCTTAAGCTCCCTTTCTTTTTGCAATTTTTTCATCCAAATAATGGCATGCTTTAGTAAAGGCTTTTTGTGTTTTTCTAAGTAAACGCATCGCCCATGGGTAGTGTGGTGCTAATAACACAGTGGCTATCAACATAAAGATGATAGACGGGCCTGGCACCACAAAGAAAATAGCTGCCAAAATAAAACACACTCCCGCAAGTGGGATTGCCAATTGTTTTTTAACTTTCATACTCACTCCTTTTGCACAAGTGTAGTGAAGCTAAACCTAAATAGCTGTGACAAACTGTAACTAAGTATGTCATCAAGCCCGATGAGACGCGTTAAACAATTCAAACAAAAATTAACCTTTCAGCGTACCATTAAACATCACACAGCATTTTGGGATTTGATATAATCGCAAAAAACGAGCAAGGACCCAGATAATATGATCGCATCGTGCCCGCCTGCCGCACAGTTAGATAGTTTAGTTGCCCAATATTTAGACACATTAAAAGACAAAGGCTTTGAAGGTGATCTTGACGGTCGTTTTGATAGTCGTTTAACTCTTGCAACAGACAACAGCATCTATCAGGCACTGCCACAAGCGATTTTATTCCCGAAAAATAAAAAAGACATTGAGTTGGCCTTGCAACTGGCTTCTCAAGACCCTTTTTTAGGCCTTAAGTTTGGGCCGCGAGGTGGCGGTACTGGCACAAATGGCCAGTCATTAACCCATGGAATTGTGATGGATTTATCCCGTCACATGCGCGGTATTTTAGAGCTCAACCTTGAAGAAGGCTGGGTACGCGTTGAAGCAGGCGTCATAAAAGATCAGCTAAATGATTTTTTAAGGCCTCATGGTTATTTCTTCGCACCTGACTTATCTACGTCAAATCGTGCAACCATTGGCGGCATGGTCAACACGGATGCATCAGGGCAGGGCTCATTGGTGTATGGTAAAACCTCCGATCATGTGCTTGGCTTAGAAACCTGTTTAATGTCAGGTCACTGGCTTTCATCACAATCAATGCCCGTTGAAAACGCTGAATTAATTGCTAAGCAAGCGTCTCCTGTAGGTAAGCTTTATCAAACCGTACTCACAGAGTGCCGTGAGAAACGCGATGAAATACTCGCAACGTTTCCTAGGTTAAACCGCTTTTTAACCGGTTATGATCTAGAGCACGTCTTTAATCAAGATATGACCGAATTTGATATTGGTCGTGTTATCACAGGCTCTGAAGGGACATTAGGTGTTGTTGCTGAAGCAAAACTCAACATTACACCGTTGGCACCACATAAATGTCTGATTAATATTAAATATGATTCCTTTGAATCTGCTTTACGACACAGCCCTTCTTTAGTCGAGGCGAAGGCAACCTCAGTCGAAACTGTGGACTCCAAAGTGCTCAACCTTGCCCGTGAAGATATCATCTGGCACTCAGTGAAAGACCTCATTGAATCAGTCCCAGGTAAAGACATGCTTGGGTTAAACATGGTTGAGTTTAATGGTGTCAATGCCGATGATTTTGAGTCTAAAGTGAATGAGCTATGCGACACACTCGATCACGCCATTGAAAACCAACAACATGGGGTAATAGGCTATCAGCTCACCTATGATAAATCAGATATTTTACGCATTTATGCAATGCGTAAAAAAGCCGTTGGCTTGCTGGGTAATATTAAAGGTTCGCAAAAGCCCATTGCCTTTGCAGAAGACACTGCGGTTCCACCTGAGAACCTTGCTGATTTTATCATGGCGTTTCGCGCTTTATTAGACGAGCACGGTTTGCAATAC
>JBGTXC010000075.1:0-11083 GCA_041937835.1 Alteromonadaceae bacterium
GTATTTCCATGCCAAAGCAGTCACATCATAGAATCAAAGTCTTTTAAGTTGTATTTAAACAGCTTTAACCAAACTCGTTTTGCCTCCACTGAAGACGTCAAAGCCACTTTGATCCGTGACTTATCAAAAGGCGCCAACGCCGAGGTGGAAGTGCGCATTTACAGCGCGGATGACTTTAACTGCTTGCCCACCAGCGCCATGCCCGGCATCTGCATTGATGATTTAGACATAGACATTGATAGCTATGAGTTAAACCCAAACCTGTTAAAGGTAGAATCAAGTGAGATTGTGACCGAAACGCTACACAGTCACTTACTTAAATCGAATTGTTTGATCACCTCTCAGCCGGATTGGGCCAGTGTGGTGATCCGCTACACAGGGCCAAAATTAGATCACGCCAATTTATTGCGCTACCTCATCTCGTTTCGTGATCATAACGAGTTCCATGAGCAATGTGTTGAGCGCTTATTCACAGACATTCAAAAGCTTGGCATGCAAGCACTGGAAGTGTACGCACGCTATACCCGCCGCGGTGGGCTTGATATTAACCCATATCGCTCAACTCATCATGATCGCACCCAGTTTAAAGTGCGCATTAACCGCCAATAAAAAACACCTGTGATAAAAAGTAAAAAAGCGCCTTAGGCGCTTTTTTATAATGCTTTGGTCACTTTAACAGGTAACCTAACCGAGCACACATCCACATAATCTGGAGTATGAATAAACCACTCACTCGGGCGGTTTTTACGGGCTTTGATGTACTCCTTAAAATCAGCGCTGTCGGTACGCATGACCTCAACCTTAAGCTGCGCTTCTTTTGGTAAGCTGCTGAGCTGTACAAAACGTTCAATGTGGTTCGGCTCTGCCCCTTTTTCAAAGTCCTCGGTGCGTGTTAATGCTTGAAGGGCTTTCATGCCTGATACCACTTGCCCAAATACCGTGATGTTTTTATCTAAGTAACGCGTGCTGTGGCTTAAAGCAAAGTAGATTTCCGTACTGCCGCTGTCTGCTTCATTACCACGCGCCATGCCAAGCGCCCCTTCACAGTGCACTTGATAAGCCTGCTCTCCTTCAAGCGCCACAGGAAAGCCCCCCGCAAAACCGGTAGTGCCAGCATAACCATCGCGTTCATCCACTAAGGTGAAATGCGGCAAGGCTGATTTCGCTTGAGTGAATTCTGCTTTAATGGGTTGAGTCACTGCTTTAAATTCTGTCGCTTCACGGCGAGTGCCTGCTACATCGCCGCCCTGGGCAACAAACCCATCAATCACACGGTAAAACGATAAACCTTGATAAAAGTTAGCTTTTACCAAATCTTGCATTTGCTTAGCATGCCCTGGCGCTATGTGATGATTAACTTCAAAAATCACTTGCCCAGTGGGTAGGTCAATTAAATACGCATGCTCTGGGTTGAGTGTACGCCAAGCGCTTGGCTCTGACTCGGCTATGATAGTGCCGGGAGAGCGAACTTTCTCAGAAGGTGCAGCATTGCCCGCCATGCTGGCAAATAACGTCATTGCCAAAGGGAGGGTATTTGAAAACGTCCTAGTCATTTTTGTCATTATTATTCTCTTCGTCATCCAATGTAAATTTGTAAAGCAAATCAATGGTTTTATCTACCCCATTGATGGCCTCTAAATAGAGCTTAGGTAAGATTCGGTAACGCACCGCCACCTCAGAAAGGCTATCAAATACGCCGATAGAATAGCGCACTTGAATGTCCTCATTCACTTGCCCGGTGATATTGACTTTGGTGGTGTCTCCTGAGCCTGATGCCGTGAGTTTGACATCATCAAGCCCAGTTAATGCGCCAAGTTGGCTCACTGTGCCCTCTGAGCGGGAGATACCTTGAGATAGCAACATAGAGGTTAGCAATGCGTTTTTATCGGTTTCGCCCTCACCTAAGGGCTGGCCATTTAATAAATACGCCAACGCACGCGATTGATCCATGCTTGGCTCTGAGAACACCTGAAGTCTTGGCGCATGGGCAGTACCACTGACTTTTACCCCAGCAATCACATCATCCCGTGTGACTTCAGGGTTTCGTATGGCATCTATGTCTAAATATGGGGTGTCTAACGGGCCGGCAAAACTGATATTGCCTCGGCGGATTAATAAGTTTTGCCCATAGGCTTTAAAACGCCCCTGCTTGAGCCGTAACTCACCACTGGCTTGTAATGGGCTATTCGGGCTTTTGCTCACATCCAGTCCACCCGTAATATGGCTATCTAGTCCAAAGGCACGCACTCTGACTTGCTCACCTAAACGCGCTTGCACGGCCAAGATTAATTGTGCCAGCGGGTCTTGCTGAGCTGCTTGTTGATTGCGCCCAACGATGACTTGGTCGCGGCTCACAGTAACCGCACTTTGCGGTAAGTCATTGATCACTATGTCGGCTCTAGGCACTCCCACCACACCGTGAACCTGAATTTTATCTTGTTGATATTCAAGCTGAATATTTGGGTCTAGGTAGACATCGCTGCCGGGCATTGGGCTAAACTTAAATGCCTGACCTTGCACCTTGGCCGTGACTATCAAGGTCGGCAGCACCTTGGCATGACCCGCGACTGAAAGCTCACCTTCATTTGGGGTATGTAAGGTGCCATTAAATTGCACGTCTTGCCCACGCAGATTTAGTTCCAGTGCTGAGTCCACCAAACTGAGAGGCAAAGTAGCCCCACTGACGCTCAATTTATTGATGCCAATATCCCCTTCAAGCAGTGGGGCTTTTAAATCGCCAGAAACGGCTACTTTCCCTGAAAACTCCCCCGCCAAAGTGTCTAACAGTGGCACAAAGGGTTTAAGGGGCGCTAAATCCCCAGAAGTAATCGCAATCTCGCCTGTTATGTGTGGCTGTGTGGCAAGCTGTGTTGCCTCAAGTTGGGTGTTAAGCTGCGCCACCTCTTGGATGTGAAGCTCCCCCACTAGATTAACCTTTTCTTGATTGCCGTTAACTTCAAGTTTTAAAGGCGAAAGTACGATTTCAGGCGCCTCCGTTTGGCTATTAGCAACTGAAGACACTTTGGTTAAACGCAGCGCCTCACTCTCTAGCTTCATAGTAAGGTTGGTAAAAGCACCTTTGGCAAAATCAGCATTCAAGGTGCCAGAAAGCGTGCCAGCTGGGCTTACCTCTTTAAAGTATTCAGGTAACCAAAGCGCGGCGCTTTCTAGTGAAAAAGCAGTTAAATCAAGCGCTAACTGGCTGTTTTCGAATGGGTTAAAATCTGACTGACTACAGGCATTAAGTAACGTACCTTGCCAGCAATGAGCGCCAATTAACACATTGCCTGGGGCAACCTTTAGCGCAAGAGGGGATGCCAAAACGAGTGTTTGCTCATGCTGGCTTGCCTCAAGTTGTGAAAGTTTTCCTTGCCAATGACGACTGCCATCACTTTGCCCATCAAGCGCAAGTTTTAATGCGCCATAATCTGAGTTAAGGGCTGCCGTTAGACTATGAGCAGCTAGGCTCCCTTGCCCATCTAAGGTAAGCTGTGAAAGGGTATGCCCAAACAGCTTGGCGTTTTTAAGGCGCACACGTGCGTGCTCTAAGCGGGTATTTTGATGCTGGTAATGCACTGAAAGATTTAAATCTTCAAGGCGTACATCGTTTGCATAACTAAAGCGCGCCACCTTGCCATCGAGCACTAACTCTGGGGTTTTGCGCTTGCCTTCAATACCAAAGGTAAGCTCCCCATCTCCTGTAATAGGCCACGCTTGCGTCCCCTTTCCAAGGGTTAAACGCCCGTTGATGCCCCAAAAATCATTCAAGGCACCGCTTAAGGTTAAATTGTGACTCAGCGCCTTTAACTTAATCGCTAAATCGTGGATATCACCGCTTTGGTTCATCCCTCCTTCAGCGGTAAGCGAAAAAGGCGCTGATTGAATCTCCCCTTGAAAGTCGGCCTCACGAATATCAAAGGTGGGTTTTTGCCCTGCAAGGGCGATGTTGGCGATTAAGGCGCCCGAAATATCCGAGTGCAGCCGACTGTCAATCACATCAAGGTTTAGCTTACTCACTTGCGTATTAATGTACGCACTTAAATGCCGCTGCCATTGCACTTTAGCCTGCCCTGACACCGCCCCCTTAGCTGTACTAAGCAAAAAGTCATCAAAGTTACCTTGATGTAAGCCCACATCCCCACTGACATTGGCGCTCACATCCCCAATTGCAGCCACCTTGCTGTCCGCATCCAATCTTAGCACTGTGGTTTTTACATCTCCTGCCAGTGTCAAGGTGCCTTCTGAGTGTTCAAGTTCATTAAGCGCGGCGTTTTGTTGCCAATTAAGCGTTACGGTATGAGGATAATTAAGGGTGGTGACATCCACTTTTGCATCGAGATCAGCGCTCACCACGCCTTGGCTTTTCGCGTTTAACTCAAGGGCAGAGAGTGGCCCATTTAAATTAAGCTCTGCACTTAAATCATGGGATTTAAAGCCATGCTGCGTGTGCACATCAAAATGCCATTGCGGCGTAAAAAGGATGTTCCCTTTAACGTTGTGCTGGCCCTCAAATCCAGTAAAAGCAAACTGTTTAAACTTAAGCCCTTTTTTTGTGAGTTGCAGCTGATTTAATCCAAGACGAGTAAGCGCTGTCTCATCAAGTGTGAGTTGCCCAAGGTATAACCGGTTTAACACCACATCCATCACATAAGGGATGGGCGGCAGTATAATGGCAGGGAGCGCATCGGGTATGGGGTTACTTTGTGGCGCTTTGGCGTGATTGTTAATCGCTATGCTTGCCACATCAATGCTTTCAACTCTAAGCGTGGTTTTAGCCGCCAAAGAGCGGGTTAACGACAGGGTTTTTAGCTCAACATCTTTTACTGTGAGCTTGGTTGTTGGTGACTCCACCACTAACTCATCAAGTTTCAGTTTGCTTAAACCAATACCTGGTAAATCGAGTAAATTAATGTCGCCAGCGGTATTTTCTGCAGATGGGGTATCTACCTTACTGTCAGTTTGTTCAGAAGCCGCGGCGTTCGTTTGGGTTAAATGCAGGCGTTTAACATGCAGATTGTTCACACACACAGTTTGGCAAGTGAATAAAGACACCCCGAGCGTTAGGTTGTCCAAACGCATGGCTTGCCCGCTTTGTGTCACGGCCACATCTAAAGTGAGGGAGTCCATCAACGCACCGCGCGTGTGACTTATGCTTATCTCATCTGGGGTAAAATCCCCCAAGGCATTAAAAAACCAGCGGCTGGCAGGCTCAGTATACAGTATGCTGCCAAGGGCTAAGATAATGAAAATGCCAAGACCAATAACGGCTAAGCCTAAGTATTTAAACACTAACTTCATAGCTCTGGCCCTATGGTGATACTCAGGCGTGTGCTTTTTGAGTCTTTTGATAAGGCAAAGGCATGATCAAAACGAATTGGCCCTATGGGTGTTAAATACCTCACTCCCCAACCGGGTCCATAGGCCACTTCATCTTTAAAGTTGGCAGGCTCTAATTGATTGGTAACCCAGGCTGCATCTGTAAATACCGCGACTCGCCACGTGTCATTGATTTGATAGTTGTACTCTAAGGTACCACTGGCTAGATATTTACCGCCGGTGGCATCACCGTCCTTTACTGGTGAAATGGTTTCGTATTTGTAAGCACGCACACTTTGGTCACCCCCGGCAAAAAAGCGCATGGATAAAGGCACATCTTCAATATCATCCGCCCAAATTGCACCAAATTGAGTGCGAGCAAACACTAAGTGGCGTTTTGCAAAAGTGTGTAACCACGCGGCTCGCCCATGCAGTTTTAAAAGGCTAGTGCTTGATAAGAGACCATCATGCCCCCCTTCAACGCCTATCATCCAATGGTAGCCTTGAGTTGGGGTCGTCCCGCCCTGTACTGACTTTTTAGCTAGGCTCACCCCAGGCAGCACCATGGTCGTGCGTCTTGCGTCTTGCTCTAGGCGGTAATCTTCATCTTCGTATTTAAGGTAAGCAGTTAATACTCGCTCCGCCTGCCATTGCCACTGGCGCTGTACTTGGACTGTGCCTTTATTACTTTCACTGTTCAGGTCATCATTGCGTTCATTTTGCAGGCCAGCTACGTATCTGAGCACGTCTTTCACTGGATCGGCCATGGGCACTGTGTAACTAAAAGTGGCCTCTTGCGCTTTTTGCGCCACATTAAGATCTAAATCAAAATAGTGACCCGCATCTGTGACATACGGCTTACTCCACTTAAAACGCCCGCGCGCGCCTAAATCTGTCGAAAAGCCGCCCCCTACTTCAAAGCTGTTCGCGGGCTTTGGCGTAAGCGTGACACTAATGGGAACTTCACCGTTCTTTCGCTCATTTAATAAAGGGCTTACAAATACACTGTCAAAATAAGGGGTGCTGTTAAGCGCCATGTTAAAGCGCATCAAAGCATTTTGATTAAAAAAGTCACCACGCTGAAATGGCATCAGGGTTTTAAGTGTGGCCTCATAACGTGCCTTGCCTGACAGTGTGACATCACCAAACTGGTAGCGCTCACCTAAATTAAGCTGCCATGTAATGCGGGCACTGTGGGTGGCTAAATCAACTTCAAGGCGCGCTTTTTGCCAGCGCGCATCAAAGTAACCTAGGCTCAGTAAATGGCTATCTAAGGCGCTTTTATCCCCTTGATACACGCTGTGATCCAACACCTGCCCTTCTTTCAGCCGCAGGCTTTGCAAAAACGGTTCAAGTATTGGGGCATCGGGTGAAATGGTTATCGAAAGCTGTGTGATTCGAGTCGGTTTGCCACGTGTTATCTCAATTAGGGCTTGGTGCCCTTGCTCTTTCGGGCTAAGTAGGACATTAATGTCCGCGTGATAATAGCCAAGGGCATTCAATGCTTTTTTGGTTTGCTTTTCGATGTGAGTCACTAAGGCATCTGAGGTAGCTTGCCCTACCACATTACTTAAATGCGCAGACACATTGTCTTTTAATGGGCCATCGACGCCCTCAACCTCAAAGCTTAACAGCGCGTTTTCCTTTGCTGCGAGCACTGAGGCATGCATGAATAACGCACACACCAAAAACAATACCTGTCTTAGCACAGCCCCCCCAAGGTTTTCATTATTTTTCTAAAGTATAACTTAAGCACTTATTTTTAATATAAAAAACGTTAGATGACAGGACGCTGAAGCAGTTAATAAAAAGCACATAACACCTAAATTAGGCGCTTTTTTCTATCCCTAACATACCCTTTAGGCAGCGCCAGTGTTACCCTATCGCCAAGTTCATTTTAAGAGACACTCCATTGAGCGAATTAAGCCCATCTCCGAGCCAAGAAACCTTAGATACCTTGGCGGAAATGACCGCAGCAGGCATTCAATTGGATGCCATGATGCCGGTGGATTTTTTTATATTGTTTGAAAAAGCAGAAAACGCCGCACGATTTGCTGAGCACATTGCCAGCGATGAGTTAAACCCTAAAGTAGCGCAAGGCAAATGCCCAGACACAGGCGTGGCCGAAGTGCGCGTTAGCGTGACTATGGTGCCACAAGCGGCTTTAATTGATACCACAGAAGCCTACTTAGAAAGCCAAGCTGACAAATTTAACGGCTTTGGCGATGGCTGGGGTATTGAAGCAGAATAGAAAAAAGCGACTTAGGTCGCTTTTTTTAATTAAGTGCATTGGCTTTTCGGTAGGCACCATCGTAGTCAAATAACCGCTCGATGACCTTCACCCCATACTTTTCTTTTTTAGCAATCACAAAGTCAGGGGTTTTAAAGTGATCTTGCCACTTTTCAACGTCTTCTGGCCCTTTAATCGTCATTTTAGGCTCGCCAAGGCGTGGTAAAAATATGCGAGACACTAAGGCGCACACTTTAGGGCGGCTTAAATCAAAACGCTCTTTCAGCTCCAGTCCGTCTTCATCGAAATAGTGCATGTGAAGCACTTTGCCTTCTAATGCCATGGTTTTGGCCTGGCAGCGAATAACAAGCATGTGCTTTAGATTAAGTGCATCACGCAGTTTATCGTCTGGGTCCACCAAAGCGTGATCGCACCCATGGCAGCGCCTTGCTGCAATGTCGTTTTCCTCACCACACGCGGGGCACTCTTTAAAGCGGAAGCGGTAATCACACTGTACTGAGTGCGACTCATCTTCTAGTAAACCTTGGCAACGCCGACCGAAGTGTTCGATCACTTTGCCATCAGCATCGGTTTTACCCCAAAACACGTTGGCAAAGCCGCATCCTGGGCAAAGGATTTGCACGGGTTCACTATCAGGGTTTGGTTTCGCGCTGCCCACTTCAGGGTGGTATAAATCAAATTGATTGCCCGCATAATCAACGACTAAGCAATCCGTTTTATTGGGTGCTAAGCGTAAGCCTCGGCCAACAATTTGTTGATATAAACTGACAGACTCTGTTGGGCGCAGTACAGCAATAAAGTCCACATGTGGGGCATCAAAGCCTGTGGTTAGTACAGACACATTCACTAAATAGCGAATGGCTTTGGCTTTAAATTGACTGATTAATTGATCGCGAGCATGGCTGTCTGTTTCACCAACTACTAAAGCACTTTGCTCGTCGGGTAAATACGTCATGATTTCTTTGGCGTGATTTACCGTGGCGGCAAAAATCATCACAGCTTGGCGGTTTTCTGCTTCGCTGGTGTTAATGATGTGCTCGCAAATGGCAGCCGTTGCACGCCCCTGCCCTTTTAGCAGTTGGTTGATGTCTGGGTCGCTAAATCGCACAGATTGACCAAGCATTAACGCGCTAAAGTCGTAATGGGCGCGCCCGGCATCCACCCATTTAGGCGGGGTTAGGTAGCCTTGCGAAATCAAAGTACGAATGGGCAGCTCAAAGATACAGGATTTAAAAAAGGCATCGGGCTCACCGCGCACAAAACCTTGGTAATGACGGTGGTAAATCCAGCCTGTGCCTAAACGATACGGCGTAGCAGTTAACCCTAACACCTTTAACTGTGGATTATGCTCTTTCAGCTTAGTGATGATTTGTTGGTATTGACTGGTGTCATCGCCACTAACACGATGACACTCATCAATGATCAATAAGGAATAATGCTCTGTGATGGCATCACGATTTCGTGCCAATGACTGTACAGACGCAAAGGTCACTTGATGAGCCACGTTTTTTTGCCCAAGCCCTGCTGAAAAGACCCCAGCACTCAGCCCTAAGGCTTGGTATTTACTGTGATTTTGCGCCACCAGCTCTTTTACGTGGGTCAGTACTAAGATTTTTTGTTTCGCTAAACGAGCTAATTCCGCAATCACCAAACTCTTGCCAGAGCCCGTGGGTAACACCAACACAGCGGCATCGTCGGTTTGCCTAAAATGGACAAGTGTACGCTCAACGGCTTGTTGCTGATAAGGTCTTAGCTTCACGTTTAACTCCAATTAACCTGCAGGCTCATGATAACTGAAATCATCATTTAACACTGATTTTATTTGACTTTGGCGTTCAAAAAACACGCAAAAATGCGCTAATTCAAAAAAACTTCATCGCCTAGGACTTGATTGCAAAAAAATTCAGCGTACACTTGTGCACCGAATTGAGCTAACAAGTGTACGCTAAAAATGAACAACTTAAATTCTGCCCATAAAGGCGGCTTTTTTAATCGCATGGCACGCACCTTATTTCATCACGATTCTTTTGCGCGATACATAGAGCCCGTGGTGCAAATGTTTAAACCCCAGTGGCGGGTAAATTACTGCCGCGCGCAGGTATTACAGATCAGCCTTTCAAAGGCAGGTCTTATTCATTTAGATGTGCAAACCGACAAACGCTTTCGTGCTTTTAAAGCAGGGCAACATACCCAAGTGATGATTGAGCACCAAGGCAGATTACTAAGCCGCACTTTTTCGTATTCTTCATGCGCTAAACAACACGCCAAAGAAGGCGTGGTGCGCTTTAGTATTAAACCGCAAGAAAAGGGGCAGTTTACCAGTAAATTGTTTGCGGCGCTTAAACCGGGCACGTGGCTTAACCTTGCAAAGCCGCAAGGTGAATTTACCTTTGTAAATGACGCCAAGCGCCATTTACTGTGTGCTGCAGGCAGTGGTATTACACCTATGATCAGCCTGTTACACAGTCACCTTGAAAGCACAGAAGCACAGGTAGACTTAATCTACTATGCCAAAGAGGGTGAGCATGATTTTGTCAGTGAGCTGACCAAACTCCGTGATGCGCACCCGCATTTTCGTTTTGCACTCAATACCCGTAAAGTGCACGGTAACCTAGATAAGCATTTATCTCATGTGGGTTTAGACACCCAAGTATATTTATGTGGCCCTTTTGAGTTCATTGATAACGCCCATGCCGCCCTTGATGAGCTTGATCACCCACCTGCGCTCAGAAAAGCCGAATTTTTTAAAGCCAAACCCATTGAGCACACTTTACCAGAAGCGGAATTCTCCATTGCGACTGACTCACACACGCTCACTGTGACTAATCAAACTTCGCTACTTGAACAGCTTGAAGACAAAGTCAATGTGATTGCAGGGTGCCGTATGGGCGTTTGCCACCAATGCCAATGCATTAAAAAGCAAGGCGTGGTGAAGGACATCCGCACCGGTGCGCTTTCAGATTCGGGTAATGAGCTTATTCAGCTTTGCATCAGTGCCCCTGTGTCCGACTTAGAATTGGAGTTAAATTAATGACCACAGCCTTTAAAAAAGACTTTGATTACCAAGGCTTTGCCGATGAATTAAACGCCATCAAAGAAAGTACACTTGCCAAAGTGGGCCAACAGGATGCCGATTACATTCGCCGTATGATCCGTCTACAACGCGCCTGCGAATGGGGTGGCCGTATTCTAATGATGGGCATCTTTTTCTCAATTTGGCCCTTTGTATTAGGTGTGCTGCTTTTAAGTGTGGCGAAAATCCTCGATAACATGGAAATTGGCCACAATGTGATGCATGGCCAATACGATTGGATGAATGATAAATACATAAATTCAAGGTCTTACGAGTGGGATATAGCGTGCGATGGGGCTAGCTGGCGTAACAAGACCGTTTACATTTGAAGGAAGAAAACGCCAGCTGCAGGCTGCAGGCGGTATCACGGCAATGAAAGAAGCCGTTGACACACTGATCGTTATTCCGAATGACCGCATTCTTGAAATTGTCGATAAAAACAC
>JBGTXC010000076.1:0-10926 GCA_041937835.1 Alteromonadaceae bacterium
CCGCGTTCCGCCAGCCGTTCGCCGCTCAGCGGAATAGGGATGTGTAAACGATATACCTACGAATCACCTCTCGGCTCATTTCGTGAATGGACCGCGCGATCCCCTTACGGTCAAGAACACAGTAACAGCAACTGTGGGTGAGCAAACTGCGTTCCTTTGTGAAATTCAACAAGGCGGTATTTTTGCCATTGGTGAGGTGGAAGAAGTGCAACTAGCACACATGCTGGGTGCTTTCTGCCCTAACATTCTTTTCCCATATGCGCGTGAAACCGTAGCAAGCCTAGTTAACCGTGGTACTTTCCCACAGCTTAACCTTGCGCCAGTTAATTTTGACGCGTTATTCGCTCAGTACATGCAGCAGCGTGCACAAGAAGCAGGCGAAGCGCCTAAAATGGATGCCTAAAATCTGATGTCTACAGCAAAACATGCTGTGACCGTATTGGGGGCGGGCTCGTATGGGACCGCCCTTGCTATTTGTTTAGCGCGAAACGGTCATTCAATTTGTTTATGGGGTCGTGACCAAGAAGCGATGGCGCAAATGGCAGCATCGCGCACCAATGCGCGCTACTTAGCTGATGTGCCTTTCCCTGAAACATTACACATTGAAAGCGATTTAAGTACTGCGGTCACGCAATCTGACGTGATTTTGGTGGTGGTACCAAGTCACGCATTTGCTGATACGTTAACGGCCATAAAGCCATTTTTAACGCAAAACACCAAAGTCGCTTGGGCCACTAAAGGGCTTGAGCCAAACACTGGGCGTTTATTGCAAGACGTTGCCAAAGAAATCATTGGCGAGACACGCCAATTGGCGGTGCTTTCTGGGCCAACCTTTGCCAAAGAAATGGCCATGGGAATGCCGACGGCGATTTCTGTGTCTGCCACTGAGCCGCATTTCAAAGAGCGCTTATGTGAGCTACTACACTGCGGTCGCTCATTTCGTGTTTACAGCAATGATGATTTCATCGGTATTCAGCTTGGTGGTGCCGTTAAAAACGTGATTGCCATAGGTGCGGGTATTTCTGATGGGACTGGCTTTGGTGCCAATGCAAGAACCGCGTTGATCACCCGAGGGCTAGCTGAGCTTTGCCGTTTAGGCTGTGCGCTAGGTGCTAAATCAGACACCTTTATGGGCATGGCAGGGTTAGGTGATTTGATCTTAACCTGTACTGATAACCAGTCTCGTAACCGCCGCTTTGGTTTGGCCCTTGGTCAAGGTGCTAACGTGGAAGACGCGATGGCAGGCATTGGGCAAGTGGTGGAAGGTTATCGCAACACCAAAGAAGTCTATATGCTTGCTAAGCGCACTGGCATTGAAATGCCGATTACAGAGCAAATTTACCAAGTCCTTTATGAAGGCAAGCCGGTGAAAGAAGCCGCTATGTCTTTATTAGGGCGAGAGAAAAAATCTGAACACGATTAAAAAAAGGCGCATTGAGCGCCTTTTTTATTGGTTGTCTATTACTAACTGATGGGCGCTGTGTTTACGGATCCACGTTTCAACATCTGACTTGGTCATCGCTTTGGCATAAAAGTAACCTTGGATCACTGGGCAACCTAATACATTTAGAATATAAGCTTGATGTTTAGACTCCACGCCTTCTGCCACCACACTGATATCGAGGTATTTAGCTAACCGTATGATGGTGGAAGTGATGTTCCTATCTTGATCGCACGTGGCTATGTCTTTAATAAAGGTGCGATCTATTTTCAGCGTTTGAATCGGAAAGCGCTTTAAATAACTGAGCGACGAGTGCCCCGTTCCAAAGTCATCTAACGTGATGTGAAAGCCGTGTTTTTCTAAGCGCTGCATCTGCTTCAAAGCAAAATCTGGATTGCTCATCATGGCGCTTTCTGTCACTTCCAACTCAAAGCATTCAGGCAACAGCCCATAGTGTTGTACTTTATCGAGTAAGGCATCCACTAAAGAAGCTTGTTGGAAATGCCCGGCAGAAATATTAATGGCTATGCGCCCAACATGAACCCCGACGTTTTGCCAACTGAGGATGTCTTGGCAGGCTTGCTCAAACAAGGCGTACGTCATTGGAATAATGGCGCCGTTACTTTCAGCAAGCGGAATAAAGTCAGTGGGGCCTAAAATGCTGCCGTCCTCTTGCGGCCAACGAGCCAGGGCTTCAAAGCCAGCTATTTTCTGGGTGTTTACATCAAACTTGGGCTGGTAATGCAGCACTATGTCGTTGTTTTCAATTGCCCGCATAAAGGCACTTTCAAAAGACAGGCTTTCTTTATCAGGCGTTGTCACGCTTTTATCAAAAAACTGATAGGTATTTTTACCTTGGCGTTTAGCGTGATTTAACGCGCTGTCTGCCGCGCGCATTAAGTTTTCACAATCAAGCCCGTTGTTTGGGTAGGTGGCAATCCCGATACTTGCTGACAAGCTAATGTCTAAATCATCTAGCATAAACGGGGTGCTGAACTGTTTTGTGAGTGTATCTGCCAAGGACTTGGCAAAAAATAAGGTTTGCCCCGCAAAAAGGTAAGGTGGCACGATAATACCAAACTCATCGCCCCCGAGGCGTGCCAGTGTATAGCCTTTTTCAATGCTACCTTTGATACGCTCAGCCACATGGGTGAGTAAGGTGTCACCTAAGGTGTGCCCGAGTGAGTTATTGATTTTATGGAAGTTATCTAAATCTAAAAAGAGGATCACAAAGCTTGGGTAATCATCACACACAGACTCGATGGCTTTATCTAAGCTATCGATAAATGAAGTCCGGTTGGCAAGCCCAGTGACTGGGTCTTTGGTTGCTAGTTTTTGCAAGGCTTGCTCATTATTTTTACGTACACTGATGTCTGAGAAGATACCTATGTAATGCACGCCCTCATCAGCGCGGCTTGCCTTACGGTAATAAGGTTTTGGCAAGGTCATTTTGGCAATAGAAATATCTATCGAGTAATGCTCACCATTTTTGCGCTTTGACCAAATTTCACCACGCCAAAAACCACGTTCTGTGAGCTCATTAAAAATCACCTGTTCAATTTCAAATTGAGTGCCATTTTTTGCTAACAGTTTAGGGCGTTTACCTAGGATGTCGGTTTCTTCAAAGCCACTGATTTGGGTGAAAGCTTGGTTTACTCGGGTAACGTTGAATTCATGATTAGCTATCCATACACCTTCATGAGTTTGGCTTAATAAACTTTGAATAAGGTGCTCATCATAAAGGGCAAGGCGCGCTTTTTGATGCTGGCGGCGCACCATGGCGTACACCAACAAAATTCCTACAATCAGACTCACTGCGATGAGTAAAATTAACCAAGTCGGGGGAAACTTGATAAAGGTGACGTGCTTAGTCAGCGCATCGCTGCGGGATTTAAAGGCCACTGTATTAAAGCCATAACTTAGGTTTGTAATCGTCAGCGCACTTGAATCTAACGCGCGCCAACCGCCTTGATTTATATTTACTAAACGAATGGCTGGATTTAACGTCAAGGTTAACTGGTTGGTGTCAGCAGATAAGGTAATGTGAGATAAGTGGTCAAAGTCACCGTTAAAAATCCGAATGTGCGTTTGAGTTTCAATTGCGTGGATAAGACCTTCATTGGCAGTGTTACTTGCATCACCACTGCGATAAAAAGCCCGAGTGTTACCTTGAGTAACTAAAATACCCGCCTTTTGCGCAATAAAAGGAGCGCTGGCAGGGCTAGTTAAAATGGACTCAGGGCGAGCTAACGCGAGGTTGATGCGGTAAATGCCGTTTTGGTCGCTGAGCCATAGCTCGGGCAACTCAGGATGAAATGCCGCATGATTTATGCCTTGGTACTGTACCCGTTCAAAACGCGCATTATTAATGTGCCACTGCCACACTCGGTTATGTGTAACAAACCAATAGGCATCTTGAGTCACTTTAAACGTTTTTACTTGGTCAAAAGGGAGCGCCATGAGCACTTGCCAACCATCTGCGTGCCAGCGTGCCAGCTTCCCATCAAATACGCTATAAAGCGTTTGGTCGTAGGTACTCACTAGGGCATCTTGGCTAAGTGGTAACGGCGTTAATTTTGTACTTTGCAGCTCATACAGCGCGTGGCCGTTGTCAGTGGTTATAACCGCTGTATCTTGGCTAATAAGCTGAACGTTTTGGGTGTTACTGGGTAAGCGTATTGGCGCGTTTTCTTCTGCGCGATTGATTAATTGCTTGCTGTCGGAAAGGTAATAAAAACCTTTACCTATATAATTGTCTGCACGCTCATTTAACGTCTCTAAAGTAGATAACTTTTGCCATGAGCTGCCAAACCAACGTGTGCCATCGCTTAGCCATGCAAAGTCCTCATTCAAACTATGTACGTTTAAGCGCGCATCAAGCAGCCAAGGAGTAAGGTGATACGTTTCAAGGGAAAACTCCAGCAGCCCTTGCTCTTGGGTGGCGAGTAATAGGCTAGTGTTATTAATTGGATGGAGTTCGGTGGTATTTAAATGAGCTAGCTCAGGCACTAAGCTGGCCTCTTTACCTTTGATGCGAAACACTAAACCGCTTTCATCCGTTACAAACGGGGTGTTTCCTACGAGTGCTAATTGCGCTACGTCAAAGGGTAAGGCCCACGTCTGGTGGAATAAATCTTGGTTAATTTTGACTAGCTGATTTTTTTGATTAACCAGCCAAGCGCTGTCTGACTCAACACTTAAAAAAGCACTGTCTGTGCTGGTGACTTCGATGATGCCTTGCTCTGCGGAAATGACTTGCCAGAGAGTGTTTTTAGCCACAAACCACATGCCAAAATCGCTATGATGCGCCATTAAAGTGGCTTGTTGCTCATACACTTTTTGGAGCTGCTGCTCGGTAAAGGAATAAAAGTACAGGCCGCTATCGCTATTAAGCCAAAGACCTTGCTCTGAGGCTTTGATTAAATGGCGGTCGTTGGTTTGTAAGCTAAAGCGAATTTGGCTATCAAAAAAGCGTCTATCAAGGGCGATTGCTTGGTTGTTTTTTACAAAAAACAGGCGCTGACCTGCCACCACAAAATCACCATAGTGGCTGTGGGCAACAGCACGAATTGGGGTGTTATCAAACAGCTTAGGGGTGAACACTAAGGTGTTGCTGTGACTCAATGAGCTAAAAAAGCTTAGGGTGATAAAGGCAAGTAGTAAAAACGGGTGTGGCACTCAGGGCTATCCTTGGCTGACGATTAGAACAAAGTTTAGCCCTTTGTTCCTATTTCGCCAGCCTCAGACATTTTTTGTATGGCGTTATTGCGCCCCTTCAAAACCAAGTTGGCGCCATGACTCATACACAAACACAGATACCGCATTAGAAAGGTTCATACTGCGTGAGTTTGGCTGCATGGGAATGCGTAAACGTTGTTCAGGTGGTAAAGATTCGATCACATCCATTGGCAAGCCGCGAGTTTCAGGGCCAAATAAAAGAGCGTCACCTGGGGCAAAGTCCGCTTGGTGGAAAAATTGTTTGCCTTTGGTAGTACAAGCAAACACACGCTTAGGTTTTGCCGCCTCAATGTAAGCGTCTAAATTGGCATGGCGCTTAACATGGCTAAACTCATGGTAATCCAACCCGGCGCGGCGCACGCGTTTGTCATCCCACTCAAATCCGAGTGGCTCAATAAGGTGTAAGGTGTAGCCCGTATTGGCACAAAGGCGAATAATATTACCCGTATTAGGTGGGATTTCAGGTTGATATAAAACGATGTCTAACATGGCTTGTAACCGCTAACAAAATTGCCGCTATGGTAGCAAATTTAATGTCTAAACGGGAATAATGATACACTGGCAAGTGCATCAAAAAAGGAGGCACTGTGTCCGCTCGGTATGACTATCTCGTAAAATTAGCAAGCTTAAGTACGATGGCTTTAGTGGCCATTATGATTAGCGCAAAAGCATGGGCTTGGCTTGCCAGTGGTTCCGCTGCCATGATGGGCTCACTGACAGATTCATTATTAGATTTTGCTGCCACTTTAATGAGCTTTTTTGTACTGCGATATGCCTTAAAGCCTGCCGATGATGACCATAAATTTGGCCATGGCAAAGCTGAAGCCTTGGCAGGGCTTGGCCAAGCAGCATTTATTGCAGGCAGTGCATCCTTACTGTCGTTTCACGCCATTGAGCGGATCATTAACCCAAAACCCATAGTGCATTCAGAGCTCGGTATTTGGGTTAGTTTATTTGCCATAGCATGCACTTTAACTGTGGTGCTTATTCAGCAATACGTGGTGCGCCGCACCCAATCCATTGCCATTACCGCTGACTCGCTTCATTACAAAGGCGATTTACTACTCAATGCCGCGGTGATGCTGGCACTGCTGTTAACGTATTTGGGCTATGCCCAGATGGACCCAATTTTTGCCATTGGCGTGGCCGTGTATTTATTGGTGAATGCCTGGCAAGTGGCAAAAGAAAGCGCAGACCATTTAATGGATAAAGAGCTAAATGACAGCCAAGTGCAAGACATCAAAGCGCAAGTATTAGCGCACCAAGATGTTCATGGTGTGCATGCCATTCGCACGCGTCAAGCGGGTAAAGTTACTTTTGTGCAAATGCACATAGAGCTTGATGATGACTTACCTTTGATTGATGCCCATCGGATTTCAGATCAAGTAGAAGCGCAGCTTCATCAAAGCATTGAAGGCGATACAGACATAATCATTCACCAAGACCCATGCTCAGTCGTCCCTGCCTCACGTAAAGGCAAAGATTAGCCCCAAGTTAATTAGCCTTCTAAAAAGGCGTAAAGGGCTTTAATGGCCTCGCTACGAATTGCATCGGTTTCAAATAATATTTCGTGTTCAGCATTTTTGACTAGAGTGAGCTGGGTATCAGGTTGGCGTTTCGCAAAACGTGTTTGCGCTTGGTTATCCACCACCTGATCTCGCTCTGCTTGTAGGATTAAGCAAGGGGCATCTAAAGTCATGGTGTTCAGGCTGTGGATTTCTCTCAGAGCGGCGTTAAGCCAGCCATGGCTAATGCCACCTAGTTGCAGCTCAGGCTTGGCTTGGTATAAATCACGAAAACGCTGATAACGCAGCAAAGAGCGGCACAGTTTGTTGTCATCAAAGTGGGGGGGGGCGTAATCAGTGTGGCCCCAAAAGTAGCGCTGCCCAAAACCCAGTAAGTTATGAGTGCCGGTAATGGCGCGTGCAAGCCATAATGGTAAAGGCCCAAGTTTTAGCCCAAGCATGGGGGCGCTTAGGATGACTTTGCCAAGGTTTTTAGGTTGATATCGCCTTATATAATTTAAGGCGATGGCGCCTCCCATAGAATGAGCCAGCACATGAACCTCACCAGAGTAGGTTGGCGAAACCACCTCATCAAACAAGCGTTTGATGTCATCACCGTAGTGATCAAAATGCTGCACATAGCCTAAATGTGGCCTAGGTGTATGCCTAGGGGAGCGCCCTTGCCCTTGGTGATCTAAGCTAAACACTAGGTAGCCATTTTGTGCGCACTCATAAATCACTTCTTGGTATTTTAAGTAGCTTTCAACCCGCCCATTTATCAGCACAATCGCACCTTTAACATCACCTTGTGGTTTTGCCGTCATGGCGTATGCCCCTGAAAACAGGACTTTTTCCGTTACGTTATTTTGCCAAAAGGCATCCATGGCGCTTGGATCTTGTAAGTCCGCTTCAGTGGAAATATAAGGCATTAGATTGGCAGGCTGAGTGTGACGCATAAACCTTTTGGCGAGTGATGGGCAAATTCCAGTTGCCCATTATGCTGTACTAAAGCGTGTTTGGCGATAGCTAAGCCTAAGCCAATGGATTGATGTTGTTGCATAGGAGTGCGTGCAGCCGCTACTCGATAAAAAGCATCGCTTAAACGGGATAAGTGCTCAGTGCTTACGCCGTCACCATCATCACAAATTTGGATTTTTAGCTTGTTAGCGGTTTGCGTAAAAGTAATAGAAACCGTGTTGTGGCAATAGCGAATGGCGTTTCTAAGCACGTTTTCAATGGCGCTGGCAATCAGTGCTTGGTCACCCAGCAGGGTGCACTCTGGCACTTGGTTGTGCGCTAATTTTTTGCCTTGGTGCTCTAACTCAAATTGGGCGTTACTTAGTATGGTCTCGAGCGTGGTGGCTAAATCAAAAGGGGCTTTATCGAGCGGGTGAAGTTGGTTTTCTAACCGCGATAAAGTGAGCACATCGCTTAACATAGTATTGAGCGTGTTTGCCTCTTGCTCAATGCGGTTTAAATGTGGGTGAGCGTTACCGTCTAAAGACTCTTGCAGTAACCCTGTTGCCATTTGCAGGCGGGTTAAAGGAGAGCGCAATTCATGGGATACATCAGCTAATAAACGTTTTTGGCTTTGCGCCTGCTGGGCAAGTTTATCGGCCATGTGGTTAAAGTCTCGTGAAAGCGCCCCTAACTCGTCTTGGCGTGTGGTCACATCTTTTACACGTGAGCTTAAGTCCCCCTGTGCTAAACGCCTTGCCGCTTCTTGGATGCGTTTAAGTGGCGTAACTAAGCTACGGCTAAACACAAAACTCAGCACCATAGAGACTAAAAAGACTAGCCCGAGCTTATAAGTAAGCGGCAAATGTTTGATTTTGAGGCTAAGCGGGGTTTTGCGCTCTGGCTGCACATCATACAAATAATAGGTTTCACCTTGGTAAGTTAATTTTGCCGGACCAAAGGCGTGAAACGTATCTGCAAAAATAGCGACGGGCTTTTCGCCGTAACTAAAGCTCAGCTGGGTGGCGTCAAAGCTGCTTGAGGTAAAGTTTTGGGTGTTTTTTTCTGGGTCTTGGTGCGCCAAAAACAACATGCGATGGCGCTTTAACCTAGGTAAATTAATCACCTCATTAATTGCTTTACCGGCGGAGCGCTTTTCAAAACGCTCAATAGAGCGGGCAATGTACTCGATGTTTTTTACTGCAGGGGGCGGTAAACGCTCAGTGATTACATTTTTAACCACAAACTGTGAGGTGACTAAGGTAAAAGCAAGGGCACTTAAAAGGGTTAGCCAAAACCACACAAAAAGTTTGATAAACAAGGTCATTTTCGGCATTTAGCTTGCCTCTGTGATAAATACATAACCCGCCCCACGCACGGTTTTGATGATGTCTTTTTGTATGTACTCAGCAATTTTTCTGCGAATGTTACTCACATGCATATCAATAGCGCGATCAAAAGGCGCTAAGCGGCGTTGTAATACGTTTTCGCTGATGCTGTCTTTGCTGACTATATCGCCCATGTTTTTCATCATTAATGCCAAAACTTCAAACTCAGTGCCAGTTAACGTGAGCTCGTGTTGATTGGCCAGCACCTTTCGACCTGAAAGATGTAACTCAACGCCATGAGCACACAGCGTATTTGATTGCTCTTTTAAAGGGGCAAGGGCTGGGTTAAACGTAGTCGCGCGGCGAGTCAGGGCTTTTACACGTGCCAGTAGCTCCCTGTGGTTAAACGGTTTGGCGAGGTAGTCATCTGCGCCAAGCTCAAGTCCCAGCACTTTATCAAACTCATCGCCTTTGGCAGTCAGCATTAAAATGGGCGTCACACTTTGGGTGCGCAAGCGTTTTAGCACTTCAAAGCCATCAAAAACAGGTAGCATGACATCCAATAAAATGAGATCAAACTGATGGGTTAAAGCCAGGTTTAAGCCGGCTTCGCCATCGTGCGCCATGGTTAATTGAAAACCATGGGCGGTTAAATACTCTTGGAGTAATTGGCAAAGGCTGACGTCGTCGTCAACGAGTAAAATCTGCATGGGGCGCTCCTTTTACCCATATCATACTGGCACAAGGCTTTGAGATAACTCAAGTTTACCTATCTTTACGCTCGCTTTGCACTGCTTTGCATTGCAGGCGGTAAGCTGTAACACGACTTCAAACAAGAGGATGACCTAATGAAATCACCCATTTTATGCGCCGTGTTTGCACTTGGTATGTTGAGTTTAAGCCCACAGAGTGAGGCCCATTCAGATAGAGGTTACGCAAAAGGCGAAGCCGCTAGCATTTTAAAGGAGCGTATGGTGGCTCACTTAGCGCTGAGCGAAGGGCAGCAAGCACAAATCAGTGCCATTCGTGATGCTACGAAACAAGAAGCGCAAAATTACAAAGAAACTGTACGCCAAGGCAGAAAAGCATTGCAGGAGCTAGTTAACAGTGATGACTTTTCTGAAGGGGCTGTGCGCAACTTGCTCGCAAACATGAGTATGGCGCAGCAAGAGCTGATGTGGCTAAAGGCCAGTACTCAGCATCAAATTAGAGCGCTTTTATCTGAGGAACAAAAACAAAAATGGGACAAAGCCAAAAAGCGCATTAAAAAACGTTTTAAGCAGGCGCGCTCATCATAAGGTTTCAGATTGACAGTTATTTCCCGCCAGTAAGGCCCGTTTGGGCCTTTTTCTTTTTTAAAATTTACTCTTTAAAAAAGTCATTTTGATTGGCTGCCAACATGGCTTCGATGTCTTCGACCATGTCAGGAGTCATGTCGTCCTGCGGTTTGATTGGAGTGGAAATCACGTTACTTTCTTCCGCCCATTCACCTAAGTCAATCAGTTGGCATCGTTTTGAACAAAACGGGCGATACGGGCTTTTGGTGGACCAAACTACGTCGTTTTTACAGGTAGGGCAGGCTACTTTTGTCATGGTACTTCGCATTCAAACTTTTTGCTCAGTGTAAGAATTTACACTTGGATTGCAAGGATAACTGGCGTAGACCTAGAGTAAGGTAACTCGGTTAATCTCCGCAAGGCTCGTCACCCCTTGGGCGGCTTTCATCAAACCTGAGGCACGTAAATCGTTATACCCTAGCTCTTTGGCTTTTTTGGCTATGTCTAATGAGTTTGCACCTGCCATGATCAAACTGGCTAACTCTTGGGTAATGGGAACGACTTCATAAATGCCCACTCGGCCTTTGTAGCCTTCGGTGCATTGATCACAGCCTTTGGGTTTAAATAAGGTGATGTTGTTAATTTGCTCTTGGCTAAAACCCTCATCAAGCAGGGCTTGC
>JBGTXC010000077.1:0-10921 GCA_041937835.1 Alteromonadaceae bacterium
GACCCTGCCTCAGATTCTTCCGGGACAAATGTAAAAAAAATAAAAAATGACCAGCCGAAAACCTATACATCCGCATGGGCATCATCCAAAGGAAATACAGCTTCAGGCAGCGTGACAAACGAGCAAGTCACATCGTTTATGACTGATTACCTGACAAATCAATCAAGCGCCGTCAGCCTTAACAATTTTGCCATCATGGCGGGCAATTTAGAAGAGGGGAGCCCTTTGTATGCTGATCAGCAGAAACTGGTCAAAAAACTGCACAGCGAGGGAACGACCGAAGTATTTAATGAAGTGAATGTCAAAAGCTTTTCACAGAAAGGCTCTCATCTGACGATTCATACGTACGAGGAGTTTTATATTACGAAAGCCGGCGGCAGTCCGAAGCTCAGAACATACAATTGGACGTATGGCGGCGTTGTTAAAGACGGAAGAATTTATTTAACATCCATTCAATAAAAAAAACCCCCGCGCCAATCAGGCGGCGGGGGTTTCCGTTTTTAAAAGAAGAAATAATTCATGCATTGCCTTTACCTAAGTAAATGCCAAGCTCTAATTCGTAATCTAAGCGTTTACATGGGCCAAAGCTTGGTGTGTCGGCATCAGGTGCCTTAGTTTGACCTTTAGGACGCGGGAAGGTTTGACCCGACACACCAATGCTTGAAGCTCGGCCATGGTAACCAATTGGAACCCACTTGTAGTTAGGCAGTAAAGGGTTATCAGGGCGGAATAAACTACCAACGGCAGTGGCGTGGTAAATAGAAGTATAAAAATCAGTGTAATCACCAATGTGGCAAGGTAATGCGTATTCAATGTCTGACATAGCCACTAATGCTGATTCAAGCTGTGTTTGCTCTGTCGCGCCTTCACGCAATGCGCGAGATAGAGCAAGACGCAGGGCAGACCAATGGCTTTTGCCCATGCCCATAAATTCATTCAGTACTTGACCACTGGCCGCTTCGAGCGCTTCTTGAGCTTCACCGCTGAAAAGCTTTAATTCAGCCAGCATGGCTAAATCTAATACGAAATCACCAATGGCGACACCACCACGAAACGCTTCATCAGAGCCTTTTCTGCGAAATGAAGCAAAGGGTAGGTTTTGGATTGGAAAATCTGTGTCAGCGCTATTTGCTGAGCTCACCCAGCTTGTTAGGTTGCTGTCGTGTGTTTCATTAATACTGTACATCACAATTCCTTGTTGGTTGTGTTACCCATGTTATGGGGATGAAGTGGCGCACTTCAACAAAGGGATATCATTAAAGGTGAAAAAGCAGCTCTAAAGCTGCTTTATAAATCACATCAAAGTGGCTTAAAGAACGCCGCGGCGCTCTTGGTCACGCTCAATCGACTCAAACAGGGCTTGGAAGTTACCTTCACCAAAACCACCGTCATCCACACGTTGGATCATCTCGATAAAGATAGGGCCAAACAGGTTCTTAGTGAAGATTTGCAGTAAGTAGCAATCTTCGCTTTGGCTATCTACCAAGATTTGGTGTTGCTTGATTTTGTCTTTGTCTTCTTTTACCCAAGGTACACGGTCAAAAATCGTGTCGTAGTAATGATCAACAATGTCCAAAGTAGCGATGTTTTTCTTGTCTAGCTTATCAAGCGAGCCCACTAAGTCATCCGTTAAGAACGCTAAGTGCTGAACACCTGGGCCATTGTACTCATTTAGGTACTCATCGATTTGGTTGTTGTTATTGTCTTTCCCTTCGTTGATAGGAATCGAGAAGGTGCCACACGGTGATTTTAAGGCATAAGACAATAGCGCCGTTTTTTGACCTTTAATGTCAAAGTAACGTACTTCTGTAAAGCCAAATACGTCTTTATAGAAGTTCGCCCATGTTTCCATGGTGCCTTTGTATACGTTGTTTGTCAGGTGGTCGATGCGTAAAAAGCCTTTGTCTTCTACTTTTACTTGCTCGCTTAAGTCTTCAAAGTCTTTTTCATAGATTGAGCCGTTTTCACCAAACACATCAATGAAATAAATTAAGCTGTCGCCGATACCGTAAATAGCAGGGTAAGGTAAGTCTTTGTGTGTTGCGTCAGTAGCTGGTTTTGCACCGCGCTCAACCGCAATATCAAAGGCTTTTTGTGCGTCTTTTACACGCCAGCCCATAGAGCAAATCGCCGGGCCGTGGCTTTTAGCAAACTCAGCACTGAAACCACCACGCTCATTGTTTAGTAAAAAATGAATGTCATTCTGGTTGTAATAAACAATGTCTTTGCCTTTAAACTTTTTCAGTTTAGAAAAGCCAAACTCGTTGAAAATCTTATCCATGTAGTCCGCATCAGGTGTTGCGTACTCGGTAAATTCAATGCCCACTAGGCCTAAAGGATTGTTAACTTCGCTCATCATCTGTCTCCAGTATGCTGCAGGTGCGTGTGCAATCGAGGCCCACGCGTGTATTTGTTAGTATGATTTTGTAGCGCATAGTTACGCAAAATTAACAGGCTGAAAAGTTTTTGCCCCTTACTGATAAAGGTGGCGCTGTAAACTTTGCTTGTCATCTATTAAGGTGTGCTGAGTGGTTAACCCCACCAACTGGAGGCACTTAGGAAATAGCGAATTGAATGAGGGGCTTAAACCGTGTTTTTAGCTAAAACACAGAGGGTTCAGAGCATAAAATAGCGGCCTAGGTGCCACAAAAAAGGGTGTAACCAAATCGTTACACCCTATGGGATTATTGCCCGTGGAAGAAGCGTTTACGCTGCATCAACCATGGGTTGGCTGATTGCACCGGCGCGCTGCGCAAGTGGCGCTCAATGGCATTACTTAAGGTTTTTGCTGAGGGCGAGAACTTAAGTGACTGCCCAGGCCCGCCCAAGCTCGCCATTTCTGTGTTGGTTAAAGACGTAGGGCTGAAAAAGAGTGCATTTAAATAGCCCTCTTGGGTTTCAAAAGTATCATCCGTAAAGAGCAGGGCAAACTCAGACAACGCCCAGCGATCATTAATGAGTCCTTCGTCTTTTTCACCCACTAACTCACCATTGATAAATACTTTAAAAACCCCGCCTTCAGGTGCAGCATAAAACACTAAGCCTACTCGGTACCAAGTATCCGCTGCTAAACTGCCGAAAAAGCCTGAGTCACGGGTTGCAATGCCAACGCCGCCGGCCACTTGCCTATCAACAAAGATGTCGGCGTCATCGGCATTTTGGGTATTGGTTTGCAGCAAGGCACGAAAACGCCCATCACTGCTGCTTGGCCAGTATAAATCCATGACTAAAGTGTAATCAGCAACCAGCCCCTGTGCTTGGTAATCGCCATTTGCCTGTGCATTATGAAATAAGGCAATGCCTTCATCTGGGCCGTAGTCAGAAAACGCCAGCACATCCGCATGCCCAGTGGGCAAGGGATTGATCCCTTCCGTTTGCGTGTTCACAAAGCGGGTTTTTTCTGCGGTGTCTTGGTTGTTGTCTGGATCAAAGTACCTCAGCTCAGCTTCACCGCGAAGAGGCGAAAGCGGTGCATTGGCATCATCAAATTGCCATGCAGTGCTTGGGTCTTGGTTTTGACAGGCATTGAGTCGTGTCTCTGTGTCTAAATGCACGCAATTTAAGGTGCGCTCACGGGCGTACTTATCTAGCGCAAACCATGACTCATACAAAGCCGTTGGGTTTTTATCCCCAGTGATGTCAAAAAAGAGCGCTAAGTTCAGGGCAGGTCCTTTTTGTAGTAGCACAGTGTAATTGGCACTTGGGTCAATTGAGTCAGGTTGGCTTGCTACCCATTCAGACTGTTTTGACAGCATCTGGGTTAGCTCAGAGCCAGACACAGTAACGTGATATAAAGAGTTAAAGCCCGGTGTATCTGACGGTTGGCGCTCCACTAAATAGGCTTTATGAAAGTCCTCTTGTGTGAGCGTACCTGGGCGCCAGCGTTTGTCTACTTGGCTTGGATCTAAAATAGCCGCATCGTGGGGAGTTAAAAATGCCGACGCCTTTGCCAAAATCGCCGCCACATCTTGAGTGCTAGGGTAATTTTCCGAAACCGCGATTTCGCTTTGTGACTCAGGTGCGTATTGAGCCATGATGGCGTCGATTTTAGCTTTAACAATTGGATCTGCCTGGGTCAAAGTGTCTGTCACCACCACTTTGTAATCGCTATTGATTAGCGCTTTGGTTTGGCTATCAAAAGTTAAGGTTAAATCCGTTAAACCTTGACCATAAAAGTTAGGTTGCACCACCATTTGACCTTGGGAAGTTTCAATCAGGTTGTCACCACCATGGGTGTGGCCGCCAAGTGCTAAGTCTATTTCAGGCACGGCGTTTACCATGTCTTCATCTAGCCCTTCGCCTAAGTGGCTGAGCATTACCATGTAATCCACTTCGCCCGCAAAACGGGTGGCAATGGCGTTTGCCACTTGTTGCCACTGCCAGCGCATTTTAAAGTTTTGGATAAAATCAGGGATTGGCGCCGTTTCAAGTGGTTCATCCAACTCGTTCCATGGCACTGAGGTCATGCCAAACACCCCAAGGGTGATACAGCCCATTTGTACTTTGGCAAAATCCACTGCCGCAAATCCATTTTGGTCATCACCTAGATAATAGGTGTTTGATGCCAGCACTATGGCGTTATCGTCTTTTGCATAATCAAGCAGTACGTCTTCACCCCAAGCGTAGTCGTGGTTACCTACTACTCGTAGGTCAAATGCCATGGCACGTACTGCCTCATTGGTGGCAAACCCTTCTGAGGTTAATTCAGCCACGGTGCCTTTTTCGTAGTCATCACCGCCATTGGTAAAAAGCGTCATGGGGTTTTGCGCTTTAGCATCTAAATAGTACTGGCGGATTTTGCTGTAATACTGGTTTTTAAAACCAAAGCGTGAATGTAAGTCAGCCACATGAATAAAGCGCACAGATTGTGTACTGCCATCACATTGGCTGCTCACCACTTTGCTTGCCGTGTTGTAACTGACAGAAATCACCGCGTAGGTGCCAAGCTCAGTGATTTCGGCAGACACAGTGTTTTCTGTGACAGTAGAGCCAAATAAAGGCAGCCACTTAGTGCCAACTAGGCGTGCAATCACCACTAAATCGGCAGTTTGGCTTGTATCAAACGTGAGTGTGAGGGTGGCTGGGGCATTTAAAATCAGGTTGGTAGGGCTTAGCTCATAACCGCTTGCTAAAAAGCCTGCTTCTGGGAGGTTTTCGGTGCTCAGCTTTGTGACGTTAAAATCAGTGGCGTTATCAACACTATTTGCTGCAAAGGTAATTTTACCGTTTTGGCCATCAAACTGGGTGCTAAATTCGCCCTCAACAGGGATCACCACGCCGCTGGTATCTGGCCTTGGCGCCTCGACGACTTCTGCTTCGCCTGCTCCACAGCCCACTAAAACCAAAGATAACGCCACACTGGCTGTTAACCTAACCCAAGCCATTTTTATCCTTTACTGACGGCTAAAACTTAAGTGCTAGTATATGGCTTTGCAGTGACTTTTGTATAGGCAAAAAAAAACGCCAGCAAGTGCTGGCGTTTCATTTTGAAGTCAGTGATTAGCGTGTCGCAGACACTTCTAATTCTTCTTCAAGTGTTTTTTCTTCATCGTGGTGGTTAATCTTACCTTCAGCGCCGTGCATCCAGTCAACTAACTTGTCAGACATTAGCCATAAGATCACACCAGAAATCGCCGCCGTCACAAAGATACCGCCGAAGATACCAAAGGCGTTGTTTAGCTGCTCTGCTTGTGTGCCATCGTGGCCGATGAATGAACCGATGAAACCACCAATGTAGTTAGCAAGGGCGATAAAGCCAAACCATGCACCCATCATGAAAGAAGCAAGACGCAGTGGTGCAAGCTTAGTTACCATAGACAGGCCAATTGGTGATAAGCAAAGCTCACCCAATGTGTGGAATAGGTAAGCACCTACTAACCAAAGCATACTTGATTTGTTTAGTGGGTCACCGTCCATTTGCCATACTGCACCCATCATGAATACAAAACCAAGTGCAAGCAGGAATAGACCCATTGCAAATTTCAGTGGTGAGTTTGGCTCTTTGTCACCCATTTTGACCCAAATAGTCGCAACGATAGGGGCAAAGATAACAATGAATAGAGCGTTTAGAGACTGGAACCAAGTCGTTGGGACTTCGAATGAGCCAATCATACGGTCAGTGAAGTCGTTGGTGAATAGGTTCATCAAGCCGCCTGCTTGTTCAAAACCAGCCCAGAATACGATAGTGAACACACCCATCACCATGATCACTTTAATGCGATCACGTTCAATCTTTGTCAGTGGCTCTTTACGTACTTCAGTCTGTTGCTCTTTATCTTGCTTAGCAGCAGGTACAGTACCAATGTTACCAAGTAGCTTTTGTGCAAACATAAACTGGATGATAAGCGATAAAACCATACCAACACCGGCTGTTAAGAAGCCCATTTGGTAGTTACCGTCATACGCTGCAACCACTGAACCTACTACGATACCAGAAAGAGCAGCACCTACGTTGATACCCATGTAGAAGATTGTGAATGCGCCATCACGACGGTGATCGCCTTCTTCGTAAAGGTCACCAACCATAGTAGAAATGTTTGGCTTAAATAGACCGTTACCTAAAATAAGTAGGCCAAGACCTAAGTAAAAGGCTTCGATTTCCATGCCTTGTACCCACGCGTGTGGTGTACCTAGCATGAATTGGCCCGCGGCCATTAAGAAACCACCAATGTAGATGGCTTTACGTTGACCTAAAAATTGGTCAGCTAGCCAGCCACCAATTAACGGCGTTAAATAAACAAGACCTGTGAAAGTACCGTACATGGAAAGGGCGTCAGCTTGTGACCAACCTAAACCAAAACCGCCTTTTTCGTACGTAGTATCAACAAGATAAAGTACCAGGATGGCACGCATTGCGTAGTAGCTGAAACGCTCCCACAGCTCAGTAGTAAATAGCAGGAAAAGCCCTTTAGGGTGACCTAAAAAGTCGCCTGCCTTAGGGATAGAGTTCATTGTTCACTTCCTAAGTTAAGTTAGCTGGCCTTGTGTTTGTTATGTCCGCGGTTGCGGTGGCCATAGGTTTGCTCTATTAAGCGGAAGAGCTACTTAAAATAAACGCACACGTGTGTGCAAGCATTCACTTTAGATAACTCGCTCGGGCTCACAGAGCAGATTTAACCACCGAGTATACATAGGCGGTGGGTGGGATAAAAGTATTGCAAGCCCGATAAAGGTTCGATTGTGTTAAAAATAACCAAGCAAGCAGACTGGTCGGTGCAGCAAAGGCACCGACCATCACTTTAAAAGTCGATGTAAGGCGTGACTAAACGCGGCGAGAACGGCAAGGTGTAATTAATAGGCTTAAATTGGTAGCGCAAAAAGAGCTGGCCAAAATTAGGCTCGTAAAAGTCCGCTCGGTCAATTTGGAAACTGCCACCTACAAACCAGTAAGGTGTAATGCGGTATTCAAATTGCCCACCAAAGCGGTAAGACACCCCACTTGAGTTACCCCCTTCAAACACAGGGTTCACACCAGTGTCATCACTGATAGCGAGTGCTTGAGCTTGCAGCTCAGGGTGCTCGGGGAAGAAATCACTGTCATCTGTGATGGTTTGTGAGAACGACACACCGGCTTCAATGCGGTAAATAAAGTCATCACCTAGGCGGCCGTCATACGTTGCCGGGATAGATAAACCTAAATAGCTTTGCGGACTGTAATAACCGCCGTGACCATAGGTTTGCTCAGACAAATTCTCAGCATATTGCCAGTGCAGTAAGTTGGCACCCACAGTAAGCTCGCGTTCAACGGATTGAATCAGACGGTAGTAACCGCCTCCCATCAAACGAAAACGTGTGTTGTCTTTAACTTCACGGCCTGTAAAGAGCTGATAATCCAAAGTAGACCAAAAGCCCATGGCTTCGCCTTTGTCATGATAAAGCCCAAGCGTTAAACCAGTGCGGCGTACGCCACCCCAGACATTGCCGGTATCCACATCGACTAAACCAGAGTAAGACAACACAGAATCGCCCACAGCGCGGCGCTCTAAGTCAATGTCGTAACTAAAGTCGCCAAAGCTGCCTTGGTAAATAATGCCACCCACTAAGTCTTGCTGGATAAAGCCAAACGGCGTGGTACCAATATCGACACGCCAAGTGTCATTTTGCCAACCAATGCCTAAATCAAAGCCGCGGTCTTTAGGGGTCACGGCAAGCCATTGGCAATTAGGAAAACAAAATAGCCCAGTGCCGTAACGCGCGGATTGAAAGCCGGATGTAAAATCCGTGGTTTCAGCTGAAATGGCGCCAAAGTCGGTTTTTACAAAACCATGGCCATCCCAAAGCGGGAAGTACACCTCGGCGGGGATCCACCCTGCGGTCAGCTCTGCATCACTTTGGGTGCTGGTTTGCCCTGCAAAATTAACGGCAATGGCCACATGGCCTTGCTCTTTTTCAAGCGCTACACGTAAGTTAGATTGCGCTGAATTAACATACCAAGGCGAGTTTGCCACCTCTGCATTTTGTTCAGTATTGCTGGTTTGATTGGCTCTGGCTCTGGCTCTGGCTAAGGCTTGTTGCTCTTCGCGGGTGACCACCATTTGGTAATAGCGGTTTGCTTCGTCTTCGTAACCTAAACGTTTGGCTAAATCACCGGCATCGAGCGCTAATTCAGGGCTTGTTGGTGCCATCATTAACAAGGTTTCTGCCACATTAATGGCGCGCCCAGGGGTTTTGTAATTATCTAACAGCCCCATTAAGCGTTGCTGTAAATACACCTCATCTGGAGTGAGTTGATTGAGCGCGTCATCCACTAAGGTGTCACCTAAAATGGGCTTGTTCGCCGTGTATGCCATGGCGGCAAAATCAATCAAGGCGGGCGTTTCTAACACAGCTTCGCGCCCTTGAAGGCTCTGATACACCTCATAAGCAGGCATAAACTGGCGCGCACTAATGTAATAATCCAGTAGCGCCCGCTTGGCAAAGTCGTTGTTTGGGTTTCGTGCAGCAAAGGCACTGAGGTTCTGCGCTAATTGCGCAGGCGGTGTGGTTGCTAATAAATAGTCAAGTTCCAGCCTTTGATATTGCGCCTGTTCGTCATCATCAGCGTAAGCGGGGAGGCGATAGCTTGCCTGCCAAGTACGGGCTTCATCAAAACGTCTTTGAGCGATAAGCCAGCTGCCATAAGTCATGTGCCAGTATGGCGCTAAAGATTGCTCACGGTTAAGGGCACTTCCCAAACGCGTGATGGCGGTATCCACATCACCTAAATCGTACAGTTCACTGGCAATTTGCGCCTCTAAAGTGGCTGATAAATTAGGTGACTGCAGTAATTGCAATAACGCACGGCGGGCGCTTTGGCTGTCTTGCCCTTTGGCACTACTTAACACTAAGTTGCCTTTTAAAGATTCTTTTAGCGCGATGATGTCGTCATCTTGCTTTTTAGGCGGCACATAGCCTAAGGATTCCAAGGCTTCTGCGTTTTTATCTAAACCGCGTAAATACAAAGCATGGGCGTATCTCAGTTGCGGCTCTAATGGAAAGCGCCATAAGGCTTTTTTAAACACAGACTCGCCGAGCTCTGCTTGGCCGCGCTTTTCGTAAATGCTGGCAAGGTCGAAATAAGCCCAATGATTCGTCGGGTCTAAGCTGATGGCGCGCTCTAGTTTGGCAATGGCGTCATCTAATTCGCCGCGGGTGTCATGATCTTCCGCCAAAGCACGGTATAGGCGGCTACTCTGGCTGCGTAAATCTGCATCCAGCAGTTGCGATTGTGGACCAGTTAAGCCGGCGACAAAACGGTTAAGCACTTGGATGTCTTGCTTGGCTATCACCATTTCAAGCATGCCACGCAGGGCAGGTAGGCTAAGTGCGTCTGCTTTTAATAGGTTTTGATAAATACGCTGCGCTTGCGCCAGTTCACCTTTTTTAAGTGCAAGCTCTGCGCGATATTGCATGACAGTAGCAGGGGACTCTTCAAGTTGCTCGGCACTATTGAGTAAGCGAATAACCAAAGGGTATTGCTCTTTTTCTAGCGCCGTTTTAACACGGCTTATCAGCCCCCAAAACTGCGCTGTAACAGATAATTCTTGCCAGCGGGTTGCCGCTTCGTTATCAGCCAGCTTGGCCGCGCGATTAAAGTAGTATTGGGCTTTACCATTATCACCCATGCGCAGCAATAGCACGCCGTATTCACCATAAATATCTGGGTCATTCGGGCGCTTTTTTATGGCCTGTAAAAATAGGCTGCGTGCCGCGTCATATTTTTCGTCTTCACGCAGTGCCACAGCTTGCGTAAAGGCAATGTAACCTGGATCTTTTTCAAGCGTTTTTTGGGCAGCTAAGCGGGTTTCAAAATCATCAAAGGCAAGGCGAGCAAAGCTGTCTTGTGAGTAGGACGCTAACATGCGCTCATAAGCAAACCGTGAGCTTTCACTGGCAGGCCAATCAGACAGGGCATTAATCCAAATGTTGAGCGCTTGGCGTGAGGCTTCGTCACTTTGAGCATGACGCTCCAAAATAGCAATGGCGCTGTCATCTTGCGGGTTTATATCGAGCAGGTAGCCGGCATAGGCCACTTCAAAACGCGGCGTATTAGGCGCACTTTGCATTAATCGCTGAAACGCGCGTTTTACGATTTCTGGGTCTTTATCTGAGCCTGCAAGCCATTGAGTGTACTGAAACGCGTATTCAGGCAGCACAAATTGGCCACGAAATAAGTCTTGGTAAATGACTAAGGCTTCTTCATAGCGTGCGGCTTTTGCTAATAACTGTGCTTGGGTGAGGGCGGCTTTTTCGTTTGTGACCACATCTACAAAGCGTTGTGATGCACTAATGCATTCAGGTAACGGGGTGTCATCGGCAAAAGGCGCTAAATGACTGAGTGCCACATCGCGTCTGCCGGCAACAAAATCAAAACGAAACTGAGCACAGGCAACCTCAGGGTGGCGAGGTGCTATGTGGCTTAGGCGCTCAAGGGCATCTTCAA
>JBGTXC010000078.1:0-10900 GCA_041937835.1 Alteromonadaceae bacterium
AATAGAAACCAGAAGAAACAGAAGAAGGATCTTTTTCTGAAGTAGATTTAAAACCAATGTATATTTTGAAAATTTCATAATGAGAATTGAATCATTGCACCTGTGAATAAATGATCAAAAAAAAGGCCTTCAAATGAAGGCCTTTTTAAATATAAAAATTAGCTTATCTAAACAACACGTCTTCGCGCTTAAACCAGTAGCTACAAAGTGCCACCAGACCTGCCGATAACACGGCTGTAGCCACAAAAATCATGCCCACTAACGAGTAATCCACAGTGCCTTTAATGATTTCTTTAATGGCAAGTGACACATTCGTCACTGGGATCATCGCGGTATTAAAGGTTAATTCCATGTTTGGCATCAAAGACACCACAATAGGAATGAACACTAAAATACTGAACGGCGTCATGTAGTTTTGCGCCTCTTTAAAGGTGCGCGCATAAATCGAAATCGCCAACATCACAGATGAGAAAATCACCGCAAGTGGCACAAGTAGTAAAAATACCGCTGAAAGCTCAAGCACACTTAAGCTGCCAATCACAGACGTTAACTTATCTAGGTTTGAGAATGAGCTGGCAAGGCTAAGCCAAAAGCCAAAACTCACTACGGTAATGAGCGCCGTGGCAATACTTGCGGTTAATAAGGTAAGTAGTTTACCTAACACGAGCTCTGCACGAGTAACCGGCGTTAATAATAGGGTTTCTAGTGTGCCACGCTCTTTTTCACCTGCGCCCAAGTCAATGGCTGGGTACATAGCGCCACTTAATACCAGTGGGATCAGAATGTATGGAATAAAGGCACCGATTTTTTCGCCTAAGTTCTCACGCTTATCTGCAGTATCGACTTTTTCTACCAAGATGGGCTCAAGTAAGGCTTTTTGCTCTGCGTCATTGAGGCCGATTGCCGTAAAGCGCTCTGCCTGTAACAGCTTGGCAAAGTCAGTGGCGGCGTCTTTAACACGGCTAAAGATAAAGTTAATGGCGCTTGCGTCATTAAACACCACTTGCCATGTGGTTTGCTCGCCTTCGGTGACAGCAACACGGGCGTCTTTATCAATGAAAATACCTACATCCAGCTCTTCATTACGGATGGCTTCTTTCATTTCCTCAACGGTTGTGAAGGTTTTTTCCGATAACTTAAAGCTCTTATGAAAACGCATTTTTTCAGCAAACTCAGGGGCATACGCTTCATTGGCAATGTAATAGGTGTGTACTTCTTGCTCGGCTTTTAACGTTGCTTGCCCCATTAAAAAGCCAATGAGTGCAAAAATCACCGGGAAGATGAAAATCGGTAATGCAATCACAAACATCAAGGTTTTGCGGTCGCGCAACAGCTCTTTAAGCTCTTTGATGTAGACTTCAAACATGGGCTTGCTCCTTTAAAATCGTCATGAAGGCTTGGTTTAAGTCTTCACTTTGTCCTTGGGCTTTAAACTCATCTAAAGTGCCGTTAAAGCTGGTAAAGCCTTTGTCAATAACACAGACGCGGTCGCACAGGCTTGAAACTTCATCTAAGTGGTGGGTTGAAAAGATAACCGGTGTGCCATCGTCTTTTAAGCGATGAATGAACTCAAGCACGGTTTGCTTGGTCATGATATCAAGGCCAGTGGTTGGCTCATCAAGTACCACCACTTCAGGTTGGTGCACAACCGCGCGAGCAATGTTGGTTTTTTGCTTCATACCCGTTGATAGGTGCTCTGCGCGTTTATCTAAAAATGCCGTCATCTCTAGCATATTAAATAAGTCGTCACAGGCGGTTTTCAGTGCTTTACCACGCATACCATGGAGCTTGGCAAAGTATTCCACGTTTTCTTTGGCTGTAAGGCGTCCATACAGCCCTGTAGAGCCTGATAAAAAGCCGATTTTTTTACGCGCAGTAATGGCTTTTTTTACAACATCCACATCGTTCACTTTAATGATGCCATCATCAGGCGTAAGTGCGCTTGAAAGCATTCTCAAGGTGGTGGTTTTACCCGCGCCATTTGGCCCTAATAGCCCCAGCACTTCCCCTTTATTACATTGAAAGCTCACATCTTCCACTGAATGAAAATGGCCATCCCGTTCTCTAGGGTCTGTGTGCTCCCCTTTTGCCACTTTGTGGTCTTTCGTTAGCTTAAAGCGCTTTTTAAGCCCGACGATTTCTATCATGGTGTCTTCCTTCGTTTAGCGCGGAAATAGTCCGTATTGTTATAAAAATCTGGATTGTGGTTTTCTGCGTACCAGCCTGGTACCCCAAGTAAAGGCAAAGGCGAAAACCCTTTATTGTTATCAAGCAGATGCTCGTTAGAAATTTTTTCGCTTAGTACATTATCAAGGTACTGATATTGCTCACAAAGGGATAATTGGAAAAAATTTGTATCAAGTTGTAAACACAATACTTTTCCAGTAAGCCCAATAAAGGGCTTAGTCAGCATTTCGTAATTTGCGTGACCAAAATTAAAGGTCAAAATCTCATTACCAAAGCGCGCACGCTCAGTAACGAATACCTCTTGCCAAGCATGGTTTTTTAACGGCTCAATTAAGTGGCAGCTCTTTTCATCAAACACCATTACCACGCCACACTCATCAAAGAGTGTTAAGGCATTTCGCCTCGGGGTGCGCTTTTTTTGCCCATGAGCACGAATGTCTTCCATGTGTAAGGCATTGAGTAAGGCTTTGGTTTTAGGGAATAAGCACCAAATCAAAGAGCCAAAAAAGTCATGCCAATTATGGCGTGTGGGTATGGTTCGATGGCGATGAATGTGGGCTTCGTAATAAAGCGCGCCATCGTAGTCTTCATCAGCAATGAGCTGAAACGGACTTTTTTCTTTTAGCCATGTGTTACGTAAAGCTAAAGAGGGAAAATCGTCATACTGATGTAATTGAAAAAGAGTATCGAGGTGAGCAAAAGCACCATGGTCTAAAAATGCCTTGGTCCAGTGGCTAAATGGTTCAAACTTCATACAGCTTTGGGGATTGCACGTGCATGTGCGCTACTTTAGCGCAAATTCTGGCAAGTATGGAGCGAAGTTTTTATACTGTGGGCACAAAGAACCAGAGTAAAATACAATGACTTATATAAAAACAGCCTCTGCTGCCTTGTGTGCGACGCTTTTAGCAAGTTGTGCGTCTGTGTCGTTTTTTGAAAAGCCCGTTGGCTTGAATGAAGCAAAACTAAAAATCACGGACGAAGGCTTACGTAGCCACATTAAAACCTTAGCATCCGATGAGTTTGGCGGCCGCGCCCCAAGCACTCCGGGTGAAACCAAAACCCTGAATCATTTAAAAACTGCGTTTACTGAGCTTGGTTTTAAACCAGGCAATGGCGACAGCTTTTTACAACAAGTGCCGCTGGTGGCGATTGAAGCAAAGCCTTCCATGGTGCTTGAAATTAACGGCAGCCAATACCAGTACAAAAAAGACATGGTGTTAGGCACTAGCCGTATTTCTGCCCTTGAGCAACTGAATAACAGTGAGTTGGTGTTTGTGGGCTATGGCATAGATGCTCCTGAATACAACTGGAATGACTACGAAGGCTTAGACGTCAGCGGTAAAACTGTGGTCATGCTAGTTAACGACCCTGGCTTTATTGAAAAAGATCCCAGTCGCTTTGATGGCGAAGCCATGACCTATTACGGCCGTTGGACGTATAAGTTTGAAGAAGCCTCACGCAAAGGGGCCGCTGGCGCCATTATTATTCACCAAACTGCACCGGCGTCTTACCCTTGGTCTGTGGTTGAAAACTCTTGGGTAGGCCCACAAATGCACTTTGATCGTGCCGATAACAACATGGGGCGTGTTGCGGTGGAAGGTTGGGTAAGCGAGCCAATTGGCCGTGAGCTTTTTGCTAAAGCAAACCTTGATTTTGATGCCTTAACTCGCCAAGCGGCTAAAGGGCCAATGCATGTGAAAATGGCTGACTTAAAAGCCAATGTCAGTATTACTAGCACCATCACGCGCTCTACATCGCATAACTTTATTGCCACTTTACCAGGCACTAAACGCCCTGATGAGCATATCTTGTACACAGCCCATTGGGATCACTTAGGCACAGACGAAAGCCGCCGTGGCGATAAAATTTATAACGGTGCGCACGACAACGCCACAGGCACCGCAGGCATGATTGAAATTGCCAAAGCCTTTAGCGCGCTCACACCTCGCCCAGAACGCTCAGTGACCTTTTTAGCCTTAACTGCTGAAGAGCAAGGCCTATTAGGTGCAAAGTATTATGCAGCTAACCCAATCATTCTTCCTGAAAAAACGGTTGCCAACATTAATATGGACAGCTTAAACGTACTTGGCCGCACTAAAGATGTGCGCGTGGTTGGCCGTGGTAAAAACAGCTTAGATGAGCACCTAGCACTTGCTGCTAAAAAGCAAAACCGTGAGCTTGGCTTAGACCCTCGTGCCAGTGCTGGTGGTTATTACCGCTCTGATCACTTTGCTTTTGCCAACTTAGGCATTCCAGCCATGTACGCTGGTGGCGGGCAAATTCCTGTGGACGATGCCACGGCTACGTACCGCAAAAAAATGGGCTTAATTGTGCGAGGCTGTTACCACCAGCCGTGTGATAAATACCGTGAAGAATGGGATTTATCAGGCGCCCTTGAGGACCTAAACCTGTTTTTTGATGTTGGTCACCAGCTTGCAACCACAGAAGTGTGGCCCACTTGGTCAAAAACGGCTGAGTTCCAACGACAATAAGGAGAAGGCGCGCGAGCGCCTTTTTTTATGCCTATGCTAAGAGCCAGAAGTATTCTCCCCTTTGCCCTAATAGGCTTGATTGCTTTTCCTCTGACGCGTGATGCCGCTTTAACGGCCTTGAGTGATGGCTTTTTTCAAGTCAGTGTGTTTGTGTTTGCCACCTTATTTGTTTACTACACCTTAGTCGATGCTTTTCCTGACATGGACGTGGCCAACTTAGCCAAGAAAAAACCTTGGGCAGAGCTTCCGATGGCGGCCTTTTTAGGAGCGCTGCCTGGCTGCGGTGGTGCCATTATCGTAATGACTCAATACAGTCGTGGCAGTGTGAGCTTTGGCGCAGTGATTGCGACATTAACAGCCACCATGGGTGATGCCGCGTTTTTATTATTAGCACGGGCGCCAGAAACTGCCTTGTTACTGCTTTCAATCGGTGCCTTGGTTGGTGTCGTTTCTGGTGCGCTGGTGAATCTCATCCACCCACGTGATCACTTGTGTCCGTATCAAGAATACCGTGATGATGCCCTGTGTTATCACCTTGGTGACACCATCACCCGCGTTGGTGGGCGCTTTTGGCAATGGTTGATCGTGCCGGCGTTTATCTGCGCTTTGTTTGTGGCAGTGCAGTTTGAATTTAACCCCTTACAGGCAGAACTTATTTTAGTGATTGGTGCTGGGGCGGCACTGTTGATCTTGTTTATTTGGGCGTTTACCAGCCCTGGGAACTCATATAGGCAGATTGCTGGTGAAGATTACTGTGATAAAGGGCAATCGCGCTTTGTTAAAGCCATGTTGGACACTCACTTTATTACCAGTTGGGTGGTGTTGGCATTTTTATTGTTTGAATTATCCACTCTATTCGGTGTTGATTTAGGGCAAACGTTTAACCAAGCTGCGGTGTGGATGCCGCTCATTGCCGTGGGTATTGGTTTATTACCTGGCTGCGGCCCACAACTTGTGGTGACGAGTTTGTATTTATCCGGCCACATCAGCTTAGCCGCCCTATTTGCTAACGCCATAGCCAATGATGGTGACGCCCTATTCCCAGCCATTGCCCTTGCGCCAAAAGCCGCTATTATCGCCAGCCTTTATACCAGTATTCCCGCACTGTTAGTGGGTTATGGACTATATATTTGGCTATAAAAAAACCGCCATTAAGGCGGTTTTTAAAATTAGCTCATGGCCATCATCATAGTGCTTGGGTTTTCAAGGTATGATTTCCAAAGGTTATTGAAGCGCGCTATGGTGCCGCCATCAATCACTCTGTGGTCGCCTGACCAGCTCACTTGCATTAAGTTACGTGCCTCAACACCGCCTTCTGCATTAAAGCGAGGTAGCTTTTGCACTTTACCTAAGGCCACAATCGCCACTTCTGGCTTATTAATGATAGGTGTGGCGGTTGTGCCACCAATGGCGCCAATGTTCGAGATGGATATCGTGCCACCTTTTAAGTCATCCGGGCTGACTTTGCCGCTACGGGCGTTTTCAGTCAGGCGGGTCACTTCATTGGCAATGTCGACAATGGATTTAGCTTGGCAGTCTTTAATGTTAGGCACCATTAAACCCAGTTTGCCATCCACCGCCATCCCTATGTTATGCGCAGCAAAATAAGTAAGCTCTGTGCATGCGTCATTCACTTGACTGTTAAGCACAGGGAACTCTTTAATAGCTAATGACAAGGCTTTAATGAAAAACGGCATCATGGTGAGCTTAATCCCTTGCTCTTGATACTGTGTTTTCAGTTTGGCGCGTAATTGCATGAGTTCCGTCAAGTCCACTTCATCACTGAAAGTGAAATGTGGGATGGTCGACACTGACGCCACCATCTGCTTCGCCATGGCCGCTTTAACGCCTTTAATTGGCTCTACACGGTCTTGGCTTTGGCTTAGAGTAGTCACTGTGTTAGAAGCTTGAGGCTGAGCTTGACCATTCATAAAGGCGTCGATGTCTTCTTTATAAACACGACCGTTTTTACCACTGCCTGGAACTTGAGTTAAATCAATGTTCAGCTCACGCGCTTTACGGCGAACAGCAGGGCTTGCCACCGCTTTATGTTTGCCATTCACACTTGGTGTTGCATTAGCAGGTGCTTTTGCTTCAGGTGTTTTTTCTACAGGCGCTGGTGCTGCCTCTTTATGTTGCGATTGTGTACCCTCTTCGGGGTTAGCTAGGGCAAGTTTAAAAAGAGGCGCGTGCACTTTAGCAATCTCACCTTTTTGGTGATAAAGCGTGTCAATCACGCCTGCGTGTTTAGCCGGAATTTGCACCATGGCTTTGTCTGTCATGACTTCACAGACTTCTTGGTCTTCTTGAACTGTGTCACCTTCTGCAACAAGCCACTCGACTATTTCACACTCAACAATCCCTTCGCCAATATCAGGCAGGATAAAGTCTTCATACACAGTGCCAGACGCACTCGATGGTATTTCTGCCTTGTTTGATTCTGTTTGAGTGGGAGCAGGAGCTGCTTGATCATCATTGGCAGAGGCGTCCCCGGCCGCTTGCATCGCAAAAAGCGGGGCATGCACTTTAGCAATTTCACCTTTAGCGTGATACAGCTTAGTAATAACACCATCATCCTTGGCTGGAATTTCAACCATGGCTTTGTCTGTCATTACTTCACAAATAGGCTGATCTTCTTTTACGGTGTCGCCTTCTTGTACTAACCATTCAACGATTTCACACTCAACGATGCCTTCGCCAATATCAGGTAAAATAAAATCTTGAGACATAGTGAGCTCCTTAGAAATCCATGGCGCGTTTAATGGCCGCCATCACTTTAAGTGCATCCGGCACGTATTCTTTTTCAAGTGCCAGTGGGTATGGTGTATCTAAACCACACACACGGGCAATCGGCGCTTCTAGGTGTAAGAAACACTCTTGTTGCAATGTGGCCACAATTTCTGCACCAAAGCCATTGGTGATAGGTGCTTCATGACTCACCACACAGCGCCCTGTTTTAATAACAGATTTTGCCAGTGTTTCTACATCCCAAGGCAAGATTGATCTTAAATCAATCACCTCACAGGAGATGCCCTGCTCTTTGGCCATCTCAGCGGCTTGCTCAATGATTTCCATTTGCGCACCCCACGCAATTAAGGTGATGTCGTCACCTTGGCTAACAACTTCCGCTTTACCTAATGGAATGGTGTAATCATCTTCCGGTACTTCACCGGTTGATGCGCGGTATAAACGCTTAGGCTCAAAGAAAATAACAGGGTTGTCATCTTTAATTGCTGAACGTAACAAGCCTTTTGCTTGGTAAGGGTTACGTGGTACGGCAATTTTAAGCCCAGGTGTGTGAGCAAAATACGCTTCCGGTGATTGTGAGTGGTATAAACCACCTGCAATACCACCGCCATAAGGCGTACGGAATGTGAGGTTACCCACATTAAATTCATTACCAGAGCGATAACGGAACTTAGCCGATTCATTCACGATTTGATCAAAGGCTGGGAAGATGTAATCAGCAAATTGCATCTCAGCGATTGCAGGTGCGCCAAAAGCAGCTAAACCATTGGCAAAACCGGCAATGCCCTGCTCTGTCAGTGGGGTATTAAATACACGGTGACGACCGTACTTTTCTTGCAGGCCACTGGTGGCACGGAACACCCCGCCAAAGTAACCTACGTCTTCACCGAAAATACACGCCTGTGCATTTTCTGCCATGGTGATATCAAGCGCTGAATTGATCGCTTGCAGCATATTCATTGTTGGCATTATTTTAGTCTCCCGCTGGTTACAGGGTACGCATCTGGGTGCGCTTTGATGTGTGTTTTAAGTTCCTCATACTGGCGGTTTAATGCCGGAATTGGAGTGTCGTACACATCTGAGACTAAGTCTTCAAGTGGTGGCTTAGCGATTTTCTCAGCCACTTTTAAGGCCGCTAGAATATCTGCTTTGATTTGCTCTTTGGCTTTTTCATCTTCCGCTTCATCAAGCCAGCCTTGTTTTAGTAAGTATTTTCTAAAACGATTCACTGGGCACTTTTCACGGTAAGGTGCTTCTTCGTCTTTTGTTCGGTAACCAGTAGGATCGTCACTGGTTGAGTGCGCACCAAGTCGATAGGCAATGGCTTCAATGAGTACCGGTTTTGATGTTTTAGTAATGTATTCACGCGCCGCTTTGGTTGCTTCATACACAGCTAAGGCATCTTCACCGTTCACACGAATGGTCTTCATGCCATAGCCCACACCGCGTGAAGCAATGCCATCACCGGCAAATTGCTCATCGGCAGGCGTTGAAATCGCATAGCCATTGTTACGGGCATAGAAGATCACCGGTGATTCATGCACTGCAGCCATGTTAAGACCTGCGTGGAAATCACCTTCTGACGCGGCACCTTCACCAAAATAACAAATAGTGATGTTCTCGATGTCGCTCTCAAGCTCACCTTGGGCATTTAGGTGCTTAAGCTTTTGCCCATAAGCATAGCCCGATGCTTGTGGAATTTGCGTGCCAAGTGGGCTTGAAATCGTTAAGTAGTGAAGCGCTTTAGAACCATAGTGGATGGGCATTTGGCGCCCTTTGCCTAAGTCTTGTTCGTTAGAGAACATTTGGTTCATGAATTGCTCAAGGCTAAAACCACGGTATTTCAGAGCCGCTTGCTCGCGGTACTGTGCCATGATCATGTCATCGTCTTTAAGGGCAGCGGCACTGGCTGTCACAGACGCTTCTTCACCTAGGCATTGCATATAAAAGCTCACGCGCCCTTGGCGCTGAGCAGCTTGCATACGCTCATCTAAAAGGCGAATAAATCGCATGGTGTCGTAAATTTTTAACGCGGTGGTTTTATCCATTGAAGGCGTTTGTGCGCCTTTAATGAGTTCGCCGTCGTCATTAAGAAGTGTGAGCGTTGGAATCGTTAACGCATGAGAGTCAATGAAGGTAACCTCATGCACCGAATGCAACGAAACGTTATTCGGGTTGCTCATATCTTACCTGCTGTCGTGTGTGTATTGATAACTAGTTAGTTGCTTTTTTTGTGCTTTATGTAAGGTGGATGTTCACCTTGGTTAACTAGCGTATTTTTAATTTTTATGTGGCTAACTTTACGTTAACGTAAACTGATATTCAATCATTTCAGACCAGTGCCCTTAAGGCACTGGCAACTTTTTTATACGATATTGTCAGTAATATCGAGCGGTATCACAGTTAAAATGGCACGTTGGCCAATTGCCACATTGGCATTTGGAAACACGATGGCTTCGCCTTCTACTTGTGCATGGATTTCATCATCACCATCAGTGGCAAGCAGCGCACCTTTGGCAAAACCGGTAAAATTCGGGGCGTCGTCACTAAAATGAAGGGTGAAGTTTTCTTGGGTGCGGTTAATGGTGCGATACACATCAAAGACTTCAAAGTTATTCAGGTTAAACGCACCAAAGTCCGGCGATTGCTCTGACACGAGCTTTCTTAAGGTGTGATCTGCTTTTAAAAAGCGTGACATGTCATTTTCACCGAAAGGTTTTACTTTACCTAGCTCAATTGTAAAAGCGTGTGCCTTGTGTGTACGTGAGCTGTGATATGACAAAGTCGTTGCAGGTGCGCGCATCATGAGCACAGTATTGACGCCACAGGCATGTAAAAACTGCAGCTCACTTTTTTGCCAAGGGGCACCATGTAAATACGGATAAACTGCAAATTTTTCATTTTTAGAATCACGTATGGCGGTGTGTAAATCATAATGATGGCGTGAACTAGCAGGATGGCGCTCAAAAAATTCAGCGATCACACCTTCCATCTTTTTGGCACGTTTTCGCTCATCGTTTACAAGCCCAGGCGGCTTTGAATGCGTACCACAAAATAAACGGTTGAGGTTTTCTTCAACAAAACGCTTAGCAATATTAATGGATGCCGGGTTACCGAAAATAAATAACACTGGATGCGCCAGCGAAAGCGCGCCACTTAACACGTCTTTTATCATGTCACGGACAATTTCAATCGGCGCCGTTTCATTGCCGTGCACCGCCGCTGAAAGCACGATGGCTTTACTATTTTGTTTATTGCCTTGTGCATGCTTTGGTACGGCTTCTAAAAAACCAGTATCCGTGATGCGAATGTAAGTGCCGTTTTCAAGGGTAAATTCAGAAGGCTCAAGATGATGCGGGTTTTCACGTGTGAGTGTTAAAAAGTCCCCGCTCTTTTTCAGGGTATCGAGATAGCTTGTCATAGTTTCCTCAATAAAAAAGGCGAACTGAGGTTCGCCTTTTTTTATTTTA